>CAUVID010000027.1:0-12659 GCA_963551855.1 Lancefieldella parvula
CCTTCAGAATCGGTTAATCGCTTTCCTGCAAGCGTCGTCGAGCTAGTAGATGCAAGTCAGTATGCTCGTGCCAAAAAGGTAAAGATGAGCGCAAAAGAGCGTCGCGAGCGCACGCTTGAGGCACTTGACCTTGTAGGTATGACTGACTTTTCTACTCGTATTATCAGGGAACTCTCTGGAGGACAGCTCCAGAGAGTTCGCCTTGCCTGCGCGCTGGTAGGAAACCCATCACTACTTATCCTGGACGAGCCTACAACTGGTCTTGATAAAGAGAGTCGCAATCATTTCTATAGCCTAGTGCGAGAAGCCCATGCAGCTCGAGATCTTGCGGTACTTATTGTTACGCATGATCTTGCAGCTCTTGATGCGCTGGCTTGTCGAGTTGTTGAAGTTGCTGACCACAAAGCTACAGAAATTGCAGGTAGGGGTCACGGTCATGATCACTGTGCAGTTCATGGAGCTCACTGTGACCTTGACTCTCATCATGTCCACGACCACAATCGCGGAAAATTAGATGATTTTGCTTTAACGGAGTCCCTTGGTCCTGCGTCCGACGTTGTTCAAGATGCCCAAGACTCGCATGAGAGGAGGGCATAAATGTTTGAATACGTATTTATGCAGCGAGGAATTCTTGTGGGAATTCTTCTGGGAGCAATTATCCCACTGGTAGGCGTTACGGTTGTATTGAAGCGCCTTTCTATGATTGGCGATGCTCTCTCACATACCTCTCTTGCAGGTGTTGCAGGCGGCATGATTGCAGGTATTAATCCTGTTGCCGGAGCAATTGCCGCTTGTTTGGGTGGTGCGCTTTGTGTTGAGGGAGTGCGTCGTCACTTCAAAGACCAGTCAGAGCTTGCCGTTGCTATTGTTATGGCAGCTGGTATTGGTTTAGCAGGTGTTTTGTCCGGATTTGTGCCTAACTCATCAAGCTTCAACAGCTTTATGTTTGGTTCCATCCTGACAGTAAGCGAGCAAGAAGTTCAGATGATTGTGGCCATCAGTGTACTTGCAGTCGCATTCTGCTTCTTCCTTAGAAAAGAACTTTTCTTGATGTCTTTTGATGAGCGTCATGCCCGTTGTGTTGGTGTGCCTGTAAGTCTTATTAACTTTGGCTTTGTTATCGCTGTAGCTTTGGTGGTTGCCGTAGCAGCAAGAACGGTTGGCTCACTTATTGTTTCATCCATGATGGTGGTTCCTGTTGCCTGCGCTCTGCAGATTTCCCGCAGCTGGAAGCAATGTTGTCTGTATGCAAGCACGGTGGGTATGCTGACCTCGCTTGGTGGACTTGTTGTCTCCTATGAGCTTGGCCTTAAGCCTGGAGGAACCATCGTTCTTCTCGCGGTTGTTACGCTTTTGTTTATCTTTCTGGTAAAAAGGGTTGTGCTGCTGCTCAAAACTCGCACAGTGTGATACTCTGAACAAAGTGCGTTGACGGAGAGGTTTGCCGGAGCACGTTGTGAACAGAGAGGGTGTTCGTGGTTGAGAAACACCTGCACAGCGCTGGTAGAGTTCACTCCCGAGCTACAACTTGAACGGCAGTTTCTGCTCAGTAGGGAAGTCGTCCGCCTAACGAAACTAGGCTTTTAAGTGGATTGCACAGAGAGAAAACTGTGCAATCAACCGAGGTGGTACCGCGGAAATTTTCCGTCCTTGGGCATATGCTCAGGGGCGGTTTTCTATTGAAAGGGTAATTACATGGGAATGTCTGAGGAACTCTCGGCAATTCGCGAGCAAGTACTTGAAGGAATTGCTAAGGCAACAAACCTTGAAGCACTTGAGAAGGTGCGCGTTGCATCAATGGGAAAGAAGGGCTCTCTTACCGTAATTATGCGTATGATGGGTCAGGTTCCCGCAGATCAGCGCCCTCAAATGGGTCAGCTTGCAAATACCGTTCGTGCTAACGTTGAGACCGCTATTCGCGAGCGTCAGCTTGCCTTAAAGCGAGAAGCCCTTGAGGCTCAGCTTAATGCTGAGGCAACTGATATTACCCTTCCAGGTCGTCGTCTGAGCCCTGGTACTCAGCACCTCATTGAGCAGGTACGTGAGGAGATGGAAGACATCTTTATCAGCATGGGCTACACCATTGAGACAGGCCCTTATGTTGAGACTACCTACTACAACTTCACAGCTCTGAACGCTCCTGAAGATCACCCAAGCCGCTCTGGTAAGGATACGTTCTACGTAGTAGACAATGCGCCAGAAGGTAAAGAATCGCACGTACTGGGCGAGTCCGACGTGCTTCTTCGTACACAGACTTCTGGCGTTCAGGTACACACCATGGAGACAAAAGAGCCTCCTATTTACATGATTTGCCCTGGTACGGTATTCCGTCCTGACACAGCAGACGCTAACCACCTGCCTCAGTTTACGCAGATGGAAGGCCTTGTTGTTGATGAGGGAATCACCTTTGGTGACCTCAAAGGCACCCTTGATCACTTTACTCGTGAGATCTTTGGTAAGGACCGTGCTACACGCTATCGTCCTCACTTCTTCCCATTCACTGAGCCAAGCTGCGAGGTAGATGTTTCTTGTGGCGTCTGTCACGGCGAGGGCTGCCGCTTCTGCAAGAATACCGGTTGGCTTGAGATTCTTGGCTGCGGCATGGTTGATCCTAACGTCTTCAAGTACTGCGGTATTGATTCCGAGAAGTACACAGGCTTTGCCTTTGGCATTGGTGTTGAGCGTGTTGCAGCACTTCGTTATGACCTTCCTGACCTGCGTATGCTCATCTCTGGTGACCAGAGAGTCCTGCGTCAGTTCTAATCATCGGCGTCTTATTAGAAAGGCAATCACATGCGTGTATCTTATGAATGGCTGAAGACGCTCGTTGATCTTCCTCAGGACCCAAAAGACCTTGAGCGTGAGTTTGTACGCACCGGTACTGAGGTTGAAGCTGTAGAGCGTGTTGGCGCTAACCTTGACCATGTTGTTACAGCTCAGGTAGTGAGCAAAGAGCCTCACCCTGATTCTGATCACATGTACGTCACCCTTGTTGACGTGGGTAACAATAATGTGGATAAGGACGGAAATCCTGTTCCTCTACAGATTGTTTGCGGTGCCCAGAACTTTAATCAGGGAGACCACATTGTTACCGCAATGATTGGTGCGGTGCTTCCTGGAGACTTTAAAATTAAAAAGTCCAAGCTGCGTGGCGTTGAGTCTTGCGGCATGAACTGCTCTTCTCGCGAGCTTGGTCTTGGCGATGACCAGAGCGGCATTATGATTCTTCCCGAGGATGCTCCAATTGGTGTACCTCTTACGGATTACCTGGGCATGTCTGATGTAGTTCTTGATTGCGAGATTACCCCTAACCGCCCCGACTGCCTTTCTATGACTGGTATGGCTGTTGAGGTTTCTGCAATGTATGACACTGACGCCCACATTGAGCTTCCACGTATTACGTCTGAGTCTGGCACAGATGCATCTGAGCAGGTAGATGTTACTATTGCTGATCCTGAGCTCTGCTCAAGGTACACCGCTCGCGTGGTTCGTAACGTCAAGATTGGCCCAAGCCCCGAGTGGCTTGCTCGTCGCGTTACAGCTTGCGGCGGTCGTTCCATCAACAACGTTGTTGATGTTACTAACTACGTGATGTACTTGACCGGCCAGCCTTTGCACGCTTTTGACCTTGGAAAACTTACCAAGGAAGATGGCAAGTACCACATTGTGGTTCGTGCTGCAGAAGACGGTGAGCACATTGTGACGCTTGACGGAGAAGACCGCGAGCTCACGTCCGACATGACGGTCATCACAGATAACGGTAAGACTCCTATTGCACTTGCTGGTGTTATGGGTGGTCTTGACTCTGAGATTACCGAGAATACCGTTGATGTCCTTTTGGAATCCGCAGTCTTTGATAATGGCCACATTAGCCGTACCAGCAGAAACCTTGATCTGATGAGCGAGGCTTCTATTCGCTACGAGCGTCTTGTGGATCCAAACGGTTGCGCATCTGTGGCAGATATTGCAGCAGCACTCTTTGAGGAGTGCTGTGGTGCTGAGGTTTGCCCTGGTATTGTTGATGTATATCCAAAGGTAAAAGAGGCAGTAACTATTACGCTTCGCCCAGAGCGCGTTTGCGCTCTTGCAGGTGCTCAAATTCCAGAAGAGTTTATGGTTTCTCGCCTTACACGTCTTGGCTGCAAGGTTACTCCTGCAGACAACGGTGAGTTGAGCGTTGTTGCTCCTACAAATCGTCCAGACCTTACGCGCGAGGTTGACCTGATTGAGGAGATTGTTCGTCTGTGGGGCGAAGGCGATATTGAGGCAACGCTTCCTGCTGCTAGAAACCATGCTGGCGGCCTGACTTCGGAGCAGCGCCAGATTAGAAAAATTGGCCGTACGCTGCGCGCTCTTGGTCTCAACGAGACAAAGTCGTATTTGTTTGCAAGTCCAGATGACCTCTCTAAGCTTGGCATGAGCGAAGAGGGAAGAGGTGTGCCTGTAAAGGTTATGAGCCCACTTGTTGCTGATCAGTCTGAGATGCGTCGCTCCATTGTCCCAGGTCTTCTGCGCTCCGTTGCATACAACCTTGCTCACGGTGTCTCTAATATTGCCATGTATGAGCTGGGCCGCGTACTCTTTGGACATAAGGATAAGAGCCAGCCAGATGAGCCAAGCTATGTCTGTGGCGTATTGGTTGGTCGTCCAGCAGATGATGCTTGGAATGCTAAGTATCCAGCCTACGATTTCTTTGACGCCAAGGGTATTGTTGAGGGTCTGCTTGAGGCACTTCGCATCCCTAAGGTTCGTTTCCGTGTAGCTGAGCCAGAGCAGTACGGTTGGCTTCAGCCTGGTCGCGCTGCTGAGATTCTTGCAGGTAGCGAGACAATCGGCTGGGTTGGAAACATTCATCCTTTGTCGCTCCAGAACTTTGACATTGAGGTTCCAGTCATTGCCTTTGAGATTTCTGTTGCGTCGCTCTTGCGTCTTTCTCAGAAAGACCTTCCTATTGTTGAGCCTCCAACCTACCCAGGCATCTCCATTGACCTGGCAATTGTTGTTGACGAGAGCGTTACTGCTGAGCAGTTGGTTCAGCGTTTGAAGTCTGCTGGTGGCAAGCTCCTCTGCGACATCAGACTCTTTGACGTGTACCGCGATTCGCTGCGTGTTGGTGAAGGCAAGAAGTCCATGGCCTTCTCGCTCACGTATCGTGCAGACGACAGAACGCTTACTTCAGAAGAGGTCGAGAAGACCCACACAAAGCTTGTGGAGAAGGTTCTTCGTTCTACCGGCGGAGAAATTCGCGGATAAGCAGGTAATTGTAGTGCCAAGTTGGAACGTACATATTGCTCATGCTGACCGGCTCCTTGAGAAAGGAGCCGGTTGCTTGGGTGTAGATATTCACTACCCTGATGCATTTCTGCTTGGAAACGTTGCTCCTGATGTGCACATTGGCTTTATGGTTCCAGACTATTCTCACAAGGTGAGATACGGTCGAAGCCATCAGTCATACCCAGGAAGTTTGCCTATTCCAAGCTACAAGCGCTATCAGCGTAATTTTATGGGTGGTCTTAATCCAGCTGAATATCTGCTACAGACTGACTTTATCCAGCCAAATGTGAGTTATTGCTCAGCTGAGCAGCGCAGCTTAGTAGATCAGCGCCAGCTCAGAGAACTTATCGTGGGCATTTGGTGCCACCTTGTTTGCGACCATGTGTATAACGCTCATACACGGGCATTTTTGCGTGCTCATCATATTCCGACAGGAGAAGATGCACGTATTCGTAAGCAAGCAGATTTTGATGTTTACGGGCGCTCGCTTGATATGAATCGCCTGCCAGAAGCATCTGATGAGCTCTTTGCAGTTGCTGCTGCTCATCCACAGTATGGGTTTACACATTCAGATGTTGAGCAAACACTTCAGGTCATACAGCGTATTGCAGAGGAGAATCGCCAGAACAGTGTGAGCTCACCGCAGTATCAAATGCTTGATACAGAGTTTTTCTCGTCAGCCTATAAAGAGGCGGAAGACACACTAGTTCAAGGATTTATGCTGCAAAAACATAACTAATTCAGTTAAAGTTATATTCTCGCTTTTCTGAGATAGGTTTTGGAGGACGCTATGGAAAAGATGGAATCTCGCGGAACATTTACGGAGTATCTGCCTTCATACACCATTGGTGTTGATGCTTATAAGTCGGTACTACACATTGTTAAGCGCTTTGGCAAAAATGCCGTAGTTATTGGTGGACCAACTGCAATGGAGAAGGCACGTCCAAAGCTTGAGGCTGCACTTGCGGGTTCTGAGGTTTCTATCTCTTCTTGGATTTCTTACGGCACTAACTCTACACACGCAAATGCCAAGAGAATTGCAACGATGCCTGAGGTTATTGCTGCTGATATGCTCTTCCTTGTTGGCGGTGGTCGCGCAATTGATGAGGGTAAAGAGATTGCAACCATCCTGGATAAGCCATACTTTACCTTCCCAACACTTGCTTCTAACTGCGCTCCTGTAACAAGAATTGCTGTTTTCTATAAAGAGGATGGTTCTGCAGATACGTACTTCATTCCTGCTGAGCTGCCCGTTCATACCTTTATTGATACGCAGATTATTGCAGAGAGTCCTGATGAGTACTTCTGGGCAGGAATTGGCGATGCCTTCTCCAAAGGTCCTGAGGTTGAACTTTCTTCCAGAGAAGTTGAGCTGCTCCACAGCCCTCTTATGGGACGAGCTCTTGCCGCAGGCGCTTGCATTGAGCCTCTGTTTGATAACGCAGAGCAGGCGCTGGCAGATAAGCGCGCTGGTGTTGTCTCTGAGGCGTTTGAGAACGTTGTTCTGAACATCATTATTACCGCTGGCGTGGTGTCTAACATGACAACCAATATTGGTGCAGAGCGCGGCGCGTATTACTTTAATTCCTCTACCGCTCATGCCTTCTACAATGCCTTTACTGCTCTGGGCGAGCGTGGCGAGAAACACCTTCATGGTGAGGTTGTTTCCTTTGGTACCTGCGTTTTGTATGCCTTTGACGGCAACCTTAAGGCACTTGAGGAGCAGGTGGCGCTTAATAGAAAGCTTGGTCTCCCAACCACCTTGGCCGATCTGGACATTACTCCAGAATCAGTTGACGCTGACCTGGACATCATTGTTGAGCGAGCTCAGAAGACCAACGAGTGGGGTCGTGCTCCTTATGGATTTACAACTGATCGCTTCCGCCAGGCAATTCTTGATACCGATGCATACGGTAGGGCAGTTGCTTCTGGCGAGAAGGACCAAGAGACAGCAGCTCTTGATGTAATTGCTGCGCATGCTCCTTCAGCTGAGACGGCTGTACCACGCAAGATGTAGCTGCAAGTAACCTGAAGAATCACTTTAGGAAGAGGACTTGTAGGAGCCAGCTTTCTTAAGTCGCTTCACGGTTATATAAAAAGTTTTTGTATCAAATGGCAGTTTATTTGGATAAGCTGCCATTTCTTTTAGTTGCAATTTTTATTCACTATTATTAACAAAAATCGGTAAAAACAAAAAATAACGCGTACGGTCGTTTTTTATCGGTGAAAGTCATATTGACTGTTTGTCACCGTGTTTTACCTTGTAATGGTTTATCTTAGTAACTATCAACTACGAGTCTTTATGGATAACAAATCTATAAGATGCGTAGATTTCATTGGTAAGCGCGGGGGTGAGTATGGCAGAGTTAAATGCATCGTTAGCAGTGAGTGACCAGGATGCATACTTGTTTGCGCAAGGAAAATGGTTCCAGAGTCATAAGAAATTAGGTGCACACCCTGCGGTTCAAGAAGATGGAGTTGAAGGTTATCATTTTGCGGTTTGGGCCCCCAATGCAGCCTCTGTCTCTGTTGTTGGAGACTTTAATAATTGGGATGATACCGTCAACGTTCTTTCTCGCTCAAATCATGGCGGAATCTGGGAAGGTTTTATTCCAGGAATCACCTCGGAAGTATTGTATAAATTCCTGATTGTATCCGCATCTGGACAGAAGATTTTTAAGGCTGACCCCTATGGTACATATGCAGAGGTCAGGCCACATACGGCATCTATTACGTTTGACCCAGACGTGTATGTTTGGGAAGACGAAGCATGGATGAAAAGGCGTGCATCGCTTAAGTTCCTGCATAGTCCTCTTAACATCTTTGAAGTTCATCTTGGAAGCTGGAAGCAGCATACTGACCTGACTGCCCAAGAGGAAGATTCTGCTGATGCAGAAGCTGCAGAGCAGGCTGAAGAACCTAAAGATTACTTTGATACCAACGTAGATGCTTTCTACACCTATGATGAATTGTCAGAAGAGCTGGTAGCTTACGTTAAAGAGATGGGCTACACCCACATCGAACTTCTCCCCGTTATGGAGCACCCTTTTGATGGATCTTGGGGTTATCAGGTAACGGGTTATTTTGCTCCCACCTCAAGGTATGGCAATCCTGCCCAGTTCAAACACTTTATTGATTGCTGCCATCAGGCTGGCATCGGTGTCATTTTAGACTGGGTCCCAGGAGGCTTCTGCAAAGACGCTCATGGTCTCGCAGAGTTTGATGGCACTAGGCTCTTTGAAGAAAAAGAGCATCCTAACTGGGGAACTCTTAAGTTTAATCTTACTCGTGGTGAGGTTAGAAGCTTCCTTGTTTCCAACCTACTCATGTGGCTGAATGAGTATCACGCTGACGGCATTCGTGTCGATGGCGTCAGTAGCATGTTGTATATGAATTTTGGTATCGACGATCCTTCTCAGAAGCGTTTTAACCATAAGGGAACTGAAGAAGATTTGGATGCAAGTGCTTTTCTGCGTCTTTGTAATGAGACTGCTCAGAAAGAGCATCCTGACGTTCTTATGATTGCAGAAGAGTCCACAGCATGGCCGCTGGTTACCTATCCTCCCGAGGTTGGGGGACTTGGCTTTAACCTTAAGTGGGACATGGGTTGGATGAATGATACGCTGCACTATTGTCAGACTGATTTCCCTTATAGACCAGGTAACCACCGTCTTCTGACCTTCTCCAGCATGTATCAGTTCAATGAGAATTTTGTGCTGCCACTCAGCCATGACGAGGTTGTGCATGGTAAGTGTAGCCTTATTCAGCGTATGCCAGGGGATTGGTGGAGACAGTTTGCTGGCATGAGGGCTTTGGCGCTTCATCAGATGACTCATCCGGGCGCTAAACTCAACTTTATGGGCAACGAGATTGCGCAGTTTATTGAGTGGCGCTACTACGAGGGTATTGAGTATTACTTGACTAAGGAGTATCCAACTCACGCTCATCAGCAGGCATTTATTAAGGCTCTTAATCATTTCTATAAGAACCATCCAGGACTTTGGCAGTATGCCTACGACAACCGTGGATTTGATTGGATTGACGCAGACAATAATGAGCAATCAATCATCTCGTTTGTTCGTCACGGAAGAAAGCCTTCCGAGGACCTGGTTATTCTCATCAATTTTGACGTTGCAACCCATCAGAACTTCCGTTTAGGCATGCCTTCTGCAGGTGTGTGGAAAGAAGTGTTTAATTCCGACGCAAAAGAGTTTGGCGGTTCGGGTATTGTGAATACTAAGAAACTTTCCACCAAGCCAGTGGCATGGAATGGAAGAGATTATTCGGTAGAGCTGTCTGTTCCTCCGCTTGGTGGCATTGTTTTAGCGTTTGAGAAAGAACTTCCAAAGAGGGGGAAGCATGGCCGTAAATAACGGACAAAACATTTTTAACGATAAACAAGACTTTGAAGAGCAGTATCGCGATAAGTTCATCAAGATTCTTGGCAAATACTATGGAGAATGCACTGATCAGGAGCGCTATAACGTTCTTGCCCACCTCATTGCAGAAAAGGCGCGAGAAATTCAGTCAACCTCCTATATTCATGCTGACAAGCAGGTCTATTACTTCTCTCTTGAGTTCCTTCTAGGACCACTACTTGAGAATTATCTACTCAATCTTGGTATCACCGACGTTGTTGCAGAGGGCCTTAAAGAAATGGGTACTTCGCTTCAGGAGCTTGCTGCTCAGGAGGTAGACCCTGGCCTTGGCAATGGTGGTCTGGGTAGACTTGCCGCTTGTTTCCTTGATTCCATGGCGCACGAGGGCATGGCTGGCTTTGGTAACGGTATGAGATACCGTTATGGTCTCTTCCGCCAGGAGATTAAGGATGGACGCCAGGTAGAGCGTACCGATAACTGGCTGGCAAATGGATATCCATGGGAAGTCAGAAAAGACGATTCTAGCGTACTGGTGCGCTTTGGTGGCACAGTTGTAAGGCATGAGGACGAGAATGGCAATTTCTGGTTCTCGCAAGAGGGTGGCCAGGTAGTAAGGGCTGTTCCATACGATGTGCCTATTGTTGGCTATGGCGCAAAAACTGTAAATAAGCTGCGTCTTTGGTCTGCAGAGCCAGCAGAGGAAGACTTTGATCTTGATGCTTTTAACGCCGGCGATTATGCCCGTGCTAATAAGTTCCGCTCTGATGTTGAGGCAATTTCAACCATTCTGTATCCAAATGACTCTGGTGAGCACGGACGCATTCTTCGCTTAAAGCAGGAGTATTTGTTTGTTTCCGCTGGTCTTCAGACCATTCTTCGTGCTTATAAGGATAAGTACGGTGAGGATTGGGAACACTTTGCAGATCACGTCTGTATCCACACTAACGATACGCACCCAGCAATGTGCGGACCAGAGCTTATGCGCCTTCTTGTCGATGACCATGGCGTTGACTTTAACGAGGCATTTGATATCGCGAGAAACGCAATTTCTTATACCAACCACACCGTTATGCCTGAGGCTCTTGAGAAGTGGCCTATTAACACCTTCCGTGAGCTGCTTCCTCGCTTGTATATGTTTATCGACGAGGTTGATCGTTGCTATAAGGAGCAGCTGCTTGTTGACTCTAACGGCAACACCGAACTTCTCGCCTCAACAGCTGTGTTGTGGGATAACACCGTTCGTATGGCTAACCTCTCTATTTTGTTTAGCCACTCGGTTAACGGTGTATCTGATCTGCACACTAACATTTTGAAGCAGAGTGTTTTGAAGGACTTCTACAAGCTTCGTCCAGAAATCTTTAATAACAAGACTAACGGCATCTGCCACCGTCGCTTCTTGGCACAGGCAAATACCGCTTACGCAAAGCTTATTACTGAGGCTATTGGTACCGGCTGGCTTGATGATGCCAATGAGCTTCAGAAGCTTTCTGCTTTTGAGAACAATGCTGAGTTCTTGGACAAGATGGACGCTGCAAAGAAAGAAGAAAAAGAGCGTCTTGCTGCATACGTCAAGAAGACAACTGGTGTTGAGATGGATACCAATACCATCTTTGATACGCAGGTAAAACGCTTCCATGCATATAAGCGTCAGCTGCTTAATGTCTTTAAGATTTTGTATCTCTACAACCGTATGCTTGATGATCCAAGCTATAAGCCAGCTCCAACAACCTTTATTTTCTCGGGCAAAGCTGCTCAGAGCTATACCTTTGCAAAGGAAGTCATTCGACTTATTCACTCCGTTGCAGACGTGGTTAACAACGACGAGCGCATTGAGGGTCGTCTGAAGATTGTCTTTATTCCAAACTTTGCTGTTTCAAATGCACAGCTTATCTATGCTGCATCTGATATTTCAGAGCAGATTTCGGTTGCTGGTGCAGAGGCTTCTGGTACCTCAAACATGAAGCTTATGATGAATGCGGCTCTGACCCTTGGAACATATGACGGTTCGAATATTGAGATCTCTGAGCTTGCAGGACCAGAGAACATCAAGATTTTTGGTCTTCGTGCAGACGAGGTCCAAGAGGTATATGCTTCCGGCACCTACTTTGCACAAAACCTGCTTAACCAGAACCCAACACTGGCTCGCATTGTAAATATGCTGACCGATGGCTCGTTGAGCCGACTCTCTGGCAACTTTGAGTCAATTCACGACTATCTGCTGATTAACAATGATCCTGACCTGGTGCTTATTGACTTTGACGCCTACGTGAAGGCATGGGAAGAACTTACTCAGTCCTATGCAGATCGTCGTAGCTGGAATGCTCGCGCACTTCACAATACTGCAAACTCTGGTTTCTTCTCGGCTGATAGAACTATCAGGGAGTACATGGAAGATATTTGGCACGTGTAAGGATCTGCATTTAGGTTCAATCGTCGTAAGACGTTGAGAATAAAGACCTCTGTTGGGGAGAGAGGAGATTTGGATATGAGCAAAAGGGAATGTCTTGCAATGCTACTTGCAGGAGGACAGGGAAGCCGCTTAGGTGCTCTGACCTCAAAAGTAGCTAAACCTGCTGTCTCGTTTGGTGGCAAGTTCCGCATTATTGACTTTGCATTATCCAACTGCGCAAATTCAGGAATTTCTACGGTAGGTGTTTTGACACAGTACCGTCCGTATTTGCTTCACTCTTACGTGGGATCAGGTAGTGCTTGGGACCTTGATGAGCGCGGTGGTGGAATTTCAATTCTGCCTCCCTTCGCAACACAGTCTGGTGGTGCATGGTATGCGGGAACCGCAGATGCCGTCACCCAGAATATTGGTTACATTGAGCAGAATAACCCTGATTACGTACTAATTCTCTCTGGCGATCAGCTTTACCGTATGGACTACGGCGAGATGCTCGCCTGCCATAAGAAGAACAACGCAGACCTTACGATTGCCGTCATGCCTGTTCCTTGGGAAGAGACCTCTCGCTTCGGCATCATGTCCATTGATGATGAGGATAG
>CAUVID010000028.1:0-12537 GCA_963551855.1 Lancefieldella parvula
TTGGCCTAAAGCCCATGGACTCCATTGCGGCCTGGACTTTTTCTCGCGTTGCCTTGCTCACGTTTTGAGCACCATTAGCAACACGAGAAACGGTCTGCTGAGAAACACCAGCGGCTTGCGCAACATCAGCCATTGAAACAGAGCGTTTATTTGAGCTAGAACTATGCGAGCGAGTCACGAATTCCTCCGATTATCTGCCTGTTTACGTACTCATACTAACAGGCAGATTGGCATAACGCGATAAAATTGCATATATAGCAGCAAATTAAACGTTCACGGTAAAAAAATAACCGTTCAGCGAGAAGGACTTTTGACCTGCGCTCTAACCGTTTGCCCCCGCAAAGATACCACTGACTGAAAACTTAATAATTTCCTGTTAGTTCGTTATGAGTACGTTAACATAGTATGTGTAATGCACTATGAGTAGTATCTCGGAGGTATCCGATGATTGATGTTCGACCCTTTGATAGCTTTGTTAACTCCCCTGCTGCGCTTACGTATACCATTCGCGGCGCCCATTCATCAATTAAATTAAGCAATTTTGGTGCCACCATTCTGGGCGTTTCAGTTCCAGATGTTTATGGGACGCAGGCAGATGTAGTTCTTGGATATAGCCTATTTGACCTGTATTTAGATAACCCCGCCTGCTTTGGTGCCTCCATTGGACCTTCTGCTAATCGCGCAGATAAAGCAGAGATTCCGCTTAATGGTGTTATCTATCATCTTCCTAAAAACAACGGTCCAGACAACCAAAATAACCTGCATACTGATTTGGTTGCTGGCATCCATAAGCGCATTTGGCAGGCAGAAATTGATGAAGCTCAAAATACGGTAACCTTCAGCATTGACTTGGTAGATGGAGAATATGGACTACCAGGAAACCGCCACATTACCGCAACCTATAAGCTTGTTGAAGAGAGTGCGCAGTCAACGGTAAATCTTACGTATACCTGCACAACCGATGCTGCAACATTTGTAAACATGACTAACCACGTATACTTCAACCTTAATGGTCATGATTCTGGAGATGTCTGCGGTCATAGTCTGACCATTCATGCAGATTCGTATCTGCCTCTACGAGAAGACTCGGTTTCCGCGGGAACCATCGATGCTGTTGCAGGAACTCCTTTTGATTTCCGCACGCCTAAGACCATTGGTAAAGATCTTGGTGTAGAAAACAAGCAGCTCAACATTGCTCGTGGCTATGATCACTGCTTTGCTATTAACAACTATGAAAATGGCCAGCTACGCCCCGCTCTTCTCGCCACATCAGAAAGCGGACGCTCACTAGAAATTCAAATTACCGCTCCTGGCGCCCATCTGTATACCGGCAACTGGCTTGATGAGGCGCGCGCAAAAGACGGCGCCATCTACAAGCCTCAGGCTGGTTTTGCATTTGAGAGCGAGTTTTATCCAGATTGTGCTCACCATGCAGAGTGGCCTCAGCCTACCTGCACGCCTGAGCAGCCTTACAGCTCGCAAATTGTTTATCGATTCTTTTAAGGTACCTGTAGCTTCACAGCACTAAAGGGAAAGGAACACCATGGCTCACACGTTTGACGAGAAAACCACAGCTCAGCTCAATCGCGCAAAAGAGCACTTTGAGCAAATGTTTGGAAAAGCTGACCGCTATCTTGCGGTACACGCGCCTGGTCGCTCCGAGATTGCAGGAAACCACACAGATCACGAGGGCGGTCATGTCATCGCTGGTGCCCTGGATGTTGCTATTGACGCTATTTGCGCACCTAATAACCTGGGCGTTATTCGTGTTGCCAGCGTTGGATACGATCCTTTTGAGGTAGATTTCACAAATCTGGAACCCTCAGAGGATGAGTTCCTTACCACTAAGGCCATTGTTCGCGGTATGGCTGCAAACCTGGTCAAACTTGGCTTTGAGCCAACTGGTTTTGACATGGCAGTAGTAAGCGACGTACCTGGTGGCGGTGGACTTTCTTCCTCTGCTGCTTTTGAGGCTGCAGTAGGTCGCGCAATGGAAGCACTCTGGGAAGGCGGCTCCGAGATTTCTGCGGTTAAGCTTGCTCAGATGAGCCAGAACACAGAAAACGTTTACTTTGGCAAGCCGTGCGGCCTTATGGATCAGCTTGCTGTTTGCCTTGGTGGACTTGCCTTCATGAACTTTGAGGATTCTGCAGAGCCCAAGGCAGAAAAGCTGGACCTTAACTTTGAGGATTACGGCTACGCCCTCTGCCTTGTTGATGTTGGCTGCGACCATGTTGCCTTCACAGATGAATACGCAGCGGTCCCTGTTGAGATGCAGAAAGTTGCAGCAGCCTTTGGCAAGACACGCCTCTCTGAGGTTCCGGTTGAAGACTTCCAGGCTCGCGTTACTGAATTGCGAGAAGAGCTTGGAGACCGCGCTCTTCTCCGCGCTATTCACTACTGGTACGAGAATGACCTGGTAGATAAGAGGTGGACAGACCTTCAGAACTCCGATATTGAGTCCTTTATTGCGCTCACCAACGCTTCTGGCGCAAGCTCCGGCATGTACCTGCAGAACGTTTCTACTTCTGGCTCGTATCAGCCCGCTATGCTTGCCCTCGGTTTGGCCGAGAGTATCTTAAAAGGTTCTGGCGCCGTTCGCATTCACGGTGGCGGTTTTGGTGGCTCTATCCAGTGCTTTGTTCCTCTCGCCCTAGTCGAGACCTTCATTGCACAGATGAACCAGTGGTTTGGCGAAGGCGCCTGCCGCCACTACGCCATCTCTGACCAGGGAGCTTGTGCACAATGGCTGTAGCAGACAAGGAAAGCGCACTTTGCATTCAGCAGCTTGTCGCGTATGCATGCGAGCGTGGTCTTATTCAAACTGAGGATTTGACCTGGTGCTATAACGCGCTGTTGGACATGCTTTCGTACGAGGGACCCGCTCCCGTTAAGCCCTGGGAGAAGATTGACCTGGAGTCGTTTGATCTTGACCAGACACTTGCCGAGCTTGCTAGCTTAGCTGTTGCTCACGGTCTTGCCGAGAACACCCAGAGCGGCGAAGACTCTTTTGCCATGCGCGTCATGGGCCTTCTGCTGCCAAAGCCTTCCGAGGTGGCGCGCCATTTCAATGAGCTGTATGTTGCCGAGGGTCCTCGCGCTGCAACTGACTGGTTCTACACGCTTTGCTGCGACGCGGGCTATGTCAGAAGAAGCGCCATTGCCAGGAATATCACATGGACTACACCAACTACCTGGGGAGACCTGGAGATTACCATCAACCTCTCCAAGCCAGAAAAAGATCCTCGCGAGATTGCTGCAGCTAAAACGGCTCAAAACACTTCTGGCGAGAAGTACCCCGCATGCCAGCTCTGCCTTGATAATGAGGGCTATTCTGGACGCGGCGCTTCGTCTGGTGCAGGAGCTCATCCTGCCAGGCAGAACCTGCGCATCATCCCCATTGAGCTCAACCAGCATCGTTGGGGATTCCAGTACAGCCCGTATGCGTATTTCAACGAGCACTGCATTGCCATGAACTCGGATCACATTCCTATGCACATTGATCACGAGGCGCTCGTCAATCTCTTTGACTTTGTGGACAGATTCCCCCACTACTTTATTGGCTCTAATGCCGACCTGCCTATTGTGGGTGGATCGATCCTCTCGCACGATCACTATCAGGGCGGACGTTACGAGTTCCCTATGATGCGCGCGGAAGTTGCGGAAGAGTTTGAACTCAAGCAGTTCCCCGAGGTAGCGGGTGCAATTCTCAAGTGGCCACTCTCCGTTCTTCGCCTCTCCTCTACCAGTCGAGAAGAAGCGCTCAAAGCTGCAGAGTTTATCATCACCGCATGGCGCAGCTATACCGACGAATCCGTCTCTGTTTATGCGGAAACTGACAGCGAACCCCACAACACGGTTACCCCTGTTGTTCGCAAGCTTGAAGATGAGACTTACGAGGTCTTTCTTGCGCTGCGCTGCAATGTTACCAGCGAAAAGCATCCGCTTGGCATCTTCCATCCACATGCCGAGTATCACCACATCAAGAAAGAGAATATCGGCCTCATCGAGGTCATGGGCCTTGCCGTGCTTCCGCCTCGTCTTGTGCCAGAGCTCAATAAAGTTCAGTCTGTTATGGAGCAGTGCCTGGCAAATGGCAAGAAAGCTAACGCAGTCTATGGACAGCTGACTACGGACTCCACCACCATCTCTCACGCTGATTGGGCTCGCCAGATCTACGCCAAGCTTCTTGAGCAGGGCGACGGTTCTAGCAAGGATGCCGCTTCGAAGAAGGACAGCTCTTCCCTTTCGTCCGAGCAGCTCAAGAAGTACATCTACGACGAAGTTGGCATTGTCTTCTCGCACGTCCTTGAAGACGCCGGCGTATTCAAGTGGGACGAAGAAGGACGAGCAGCACAACATCGCTTCCTCGAGTCTCTGTAGCTAGCTGCTGCCGCCCGCAGGTTCGCGCGCAGCTCACGATGTTCCACGAGTAACAGCGTATCTCGCAATCGCAAAATTCACCCAGCAAGAGGGCCGAGAAAATCGGCTCTCTTGTTTTTTACCGCCAAATCGTCAGCCCACGACAGTTAAACAACGCTCAAGCACAGCAAAGTCAGAAATTCTGTTGGATGTGGGGTCTGATTTGACCCTTCTAACACACCTATGTCGGATAATCTGTCGCAGATAGCTCTACTCAAAGCCCTGACCACGCCTACGTCAGATAATCTGCATGTATCGAGAAGCCCGACCACAGTAAAGTCAGATAATCTGTCGATAGTTAACATATTTTTTGACATTGGTGTGTTATTTCTCTCTGAAACTGCAGAATATCAGCCATAGGTGTGCTCTCAGGGACAAAAATTGCAGATTATCCGACTTAGGTGTGTTGCGAAAATTCTAAACAGACATATGTCTAAATTGATACAGTGTTTTATCAGCTGCTTTGTAATTTTCCCGTAAAGTCACTTTTCCTTAACATGCAAGCGCTGTCTTTCACCAAAAAAGAGGCGTCTACGTGAGTAGACGCCTCGAGACTTGCACGTAATAGCACGCTTTCCGCACTTCCACAGCGTTTCCGCGCTGTACCGCACGCGGCGCGGGAGTGCCAGCTACTTCTTCTGGACGTACTTCAAGCAGTCAAGGGTGACAGCGGTCAGAATAATGACGCCCGAGAAGACAAACTGCAGGTTGGTATCGATACCAAGAATGGTCAGTGCGTAAGTCAGTGCGGTGAAGATAAGAACACCCACGGTAACACCAGAGATCTTACCAATACCACCGGTGAACGAAACGCCACCAACAACGCAGGCTGCGATTGCGTCCATGTCCCAACCCTGGCCGTAAGCTGCGGAACCAGAGCCGACCATACGCATGCACTCGAGCCATGAACCAAATCCATAGAGGATACCAGCCATAACAAAAGCGCCAACCATAACTCTAAAGACAGAGATACCGGAAACAGCTGCTGCCTCGGGGTTTCCACCTACTGCGTAGAGGTTCTTACCAAAGGTGGTCTTGTTCCAGATGAACCAAACAATAGCGATAGCTGCGATTGCCCACAAAATAATTGATGGGAATTTACCAATTCGTGGAATGACCATGTCTGGAATAGATGGCTCGATAGCACCAAAAGAAACACCCTTTGTTGCATAGGTAACAATACCAAAGATAATCAGCATGTTAGCCATGGTCGAGATGAATGGGTGCATCTTAAACTTAGCAGTAAAGAAGCCAGCGATACTGGTAAAGCAGGTGCAGAGAACAATACAGGTAACCAAAGCCATGATGATTCTGACAGGAATTGGAATACCAGTAAGGTCAAACGTGATGCCAAAGACCTGACCAGTATTGATGCCCTGGTGCATGATGATGGTTGAAGCGGTCATGCCCATACCAACCATACGACCAATGGAAAGGTCAGTACCAGTAAGCAAAATCAATCCAGCCACACCAAGAGCCAGGAACATTCGAGGCGATGCCTGCTGAAGAATGTTGATGACGTTGGAGTATGTCAGGAGCTGAGTGCCCTTGACTGCTGGGGTAATGATACAAAGGGCAATAAACACCAGGAGAATAACAATGTACAGGCCGTTCTGAAGCAAGAATGAACGGGTGTTGAAGGTGTACTTGTAGTTCTCCCACTTCTGAGCCTGAGACTCCAGTGGAGTGAACTTAGACATCCTGAGAAGGTCGATGAGGTGATACTCATGACTAAACGCATTATGAGCACGGTCTTTGATGCGCTGAAGGTCTTTCTGATAGTTGACCTTTGCATCAAACTGACGGTTCTTATAGACGTACTTCTCGTCTTTGATTTCTTGAGCGTCAGAAGTCTTGCTGACAGCCTCTTCATGCTCCTTCTTGAGGCGCTCAAGAGCAGCAGCGTAGTTCTGCTTAGCCTGCTCCTTCTCAAGAGCACAGCTAGCCTTTACAGGCTCCAGGTACTCGTTCTTGTAGTGCTCCTTAAGATAAGCTTCGGCCTCTGCGATAAGCTTGGAGACCTGAGCGCTATTCTCGGACTCAACCTTCTTTGCAAGCTCCAGCTCAGCCTTGTAGCCCTCGATAAGCGTGTTGCGCTCTTCGGCGGAGATAGACTTATCGCGCTTTGTTGACTCAACAGCGCTTAGTGTTGAAATTACTTTGTTGGTACCATTTGCGCGAAGCTCATCAATCTGAGCCTGAATGGAACCAATCTTCTGATCAATAGGCTTTAGCAGCTCTTTTTCCTGCTCGGCCGTCAGAACAGATCCACCTGTTTTTGGCATTTATATCATCCTCTCCTACAGGTACTTTGCGCTGAGGCGCAGGAGTTCTTCTTGATTTGTCTCGTTGGTATTTACAATGCCCGAGAGTCTACCGTTGGACATAACGCCAATTCGGTTAGTAATTCCCAGAATCTCTGGCATCTCCGAAGAGACTACGATAATAGTGGTACCGCTCTTAGCCATATCAATAATGAGCTGGTAGATCTCATATTTAGCACCAACATCAATACCACGAGTAGGCTCGTCCATCAGGAAAACCTGTGGATAGCGCTCGAGCCATTTACCAAAAATGACCTTCTGCTGGTTGCCGCCAGAAAGACTTGAAATCAAGTCTGATGGACCCTGAGCCTTGGTGTTCATAACCTTGAGCTCATTGACGGTAGCCTTAGTCATCTTAGGATCAGAAAGAATTGGACCAGCCTTATACTGATTCAAGTTTGCAATGGTTGTGTTAAACGTCAGGTCACCCTTAAGGAACAGGCCGTTTGCCTTGCGCTCCTCGGTAATCATGGCAAAACCGTGGTCCATTGCCTCTGCAGCTGTCGAGAAGTTCATAAGGTGCTCGTTGACGTAGACACGACCGGCGGCCCTTGTTCTAACACCAAAGATTGTTTCAAGAAGCTCTGTTCTACCAGCGCCGACAAGACCATACAAACCAAAAATCTCACCCTTCTTTACATCAAAAGTGACGTCTTGAAGGTATGGCTCATATTTAGTTGAAAGGTGCTGAATAGAAAGATATGTCTTACCAGGTGTGTTAGTAACATCTGGGAAGCGATTCTCAAGTGAGCGGCCGACCATTGCCGAGATGAGTTCATTCATGTTGGTCTCATTTGAGCGCTTGGTCATAACAAGCTTACCGTCACGAAGAACTGAAATGTCGTCGCAAATCTCAAAGATCTCATCCATCTTGTGAGAGATGTAGACCAAAGAAATTCCCTGCTCTTTGAGCATATGAATCATCTCAAAGAGTTTCTCGACCTCTTGAGTCATAAGTGAAGAAGTAGGCTCATCAAGAACAATAATCTTAGCGTTGTAAGAAATTGCCTTTGCAATCTCGCACATTTGACGCTGAGATACTGACATGTTCTTCATAGGCTGTGTCAGGTCTACGGTCATACCAAGACGCCTGAAGAGCTCGTTAGCCTCTTTTTTCATGCGTCCCTCGTCGACAACACCCATTGCATTAACGGGATAGCGACCAAGGAACAAGTTATCTACAACATTTCTATCAAGGCACTGGTTAAGCTCCTGGTGAACCATTGCGACGCCATTCTCAAGTGCGTCTTTTGGTCCAGAGAAATTAACCTCTTTGCCGTCAAGAAATATCTTGCCTTCATCTTTTTGATACGTACCAAACAGGCACTTCATCATGGTAGATTTGCCTGCGCCGTTCTCTCCCATAAGACCCATAACGGTTCCACGGCGTACGTTCATTGAAATGTGATCCAGAACGCGGTTACGTCCAAAGGACTTGCTCATTCCATCAATTGTTAGAACGATATCGTTTTCTGTATCTGCCATGTAATCACCCCTTATCTCGCTAAGTTATTGCGCTTATTCGCGAGAACACCGGAGGAGAGCAGGTGTCTCCCCTCCGGTATTGTTTCGTGCTATCGACTACTTAATTACTTAAGCAGCTGGGTATAGGAAGAACCGTTGTCGGTCTTAACCATGTTGAATGCAAATGCATCGTACTCGTCAGGGTTGCCAAGACGGTTGGTAATGTTGGACTCAGTCTGGCCATCGCCTGCGATGAACTCAACGTTGAGGTTGAGCAGTGGAGCATACTTCTTGAGCAGTGGTACATAGGTTGAACCAAGGAAGTTGTCGCCAGAGTTGTAGGTGTTGAGCCAAACCTTCTTCTCTGGGTGCTTGTCTGCGCTCAGCTGCTTAGAAGCCTCTGGATAGGTAGTGGTTGCGTCAAGGTTGTCCTTGTAGTTCTCAGCGGTAACTGCAAGGTTGAGAGCGTAGTAAGAACGCTGCTCTGCAACATACTTGTAGTCCTTGGAGTCAATCTTGTTGCCAGCATCGTCTGCGGACTCAATGCCGGTGTTGATATCAGCGCCGTCAAGAGCGTTGCGGAGCAGACGGAGAGTCAGATAAGCCTGAACATCTGGGTGCTGGGAAATGGTGCCTGCATAGCCGTCAGCAATAGCTGCAACAGCGTCAGAGTTAGCGTCGTAACCAAAGGTTGGGACCTTCTGAGCCTTTGACCATGCGTTGAAGATGGACATGCCCATACCGTCGTTGTTGGAAACAACAACATCAATCTGATCGCCGAAGGAAGAAGACCAAGCAGCAATTGCGTTACCAGCGGTTGCAGCATCCCATGTTGCACCAGCGGTGTTCTTCATCTCCTGAGAAGCAAGCTCACGGATGGTGTAGGACTTGCCGCCGACCTCAAGCTTGCCGTCCTGAACAACAGAAGCGGAGCCATCGGTGTTGGTGCCTACTGGATCGGAAATAATCTTGCCGTCCTTCTCGATGCCAGTACCAAGTGCCTTACGGACACCACGAGTACGAGCGATAGAGTCGTTGTGACCAATGTCACCAATTGCAAGAACGTAACCAATGATGCCGTCCTTGTTGCGATCAAGCTCAGCTGCGTGAGCCTTGATGTAATCAAGAACCATCTGGCCCTGGAGCTCTGCACCCTGAACTGCATCAAAGCCAACGTAATAAGTGTCTTTGTTGAAGTTAAGAGTGTTTGTATCAAGCTCACCAGTGGAGCTGTTGGAAGGCTGGCGGTTAAAGAAGACAACAGGCTTATCCTTGTTCTCTACCTTTGCATCTTTAGCGCCTTCCTCTTTTTTCTCGCTAGGTGCGCAAGCTGCAAGAACGCTAGATCCACCAACGCTAAGAACGCCTAGACCACAGAACTTTAGAAAACTGCGACGAGACACATCCATAGTAGTGACCTTTCTCATTTGTTATGCCTTTTGCATAACACTGACCTTAATGAGTACGTTAACAAATCTCATCACAGCTCTTTGTGAGATGTCGCTCAACGGTTGTAGAAATACCGTAAGCGTTATGTTTTGTACCTTTTACGGTGTCAATTTTGAAGTTTTTGAGGATAAATAAAGAAAAACCGGTCAAATGACCAAATTGTCGAGAAAAGCGTCCTCTTCAAATCTGTGAATAAAAATCTGCCTAATGCGAGAAAAGCAGAACGGTTCTTCAAACAAAAAAAGACCAGGCATTGCCTGGTCTTGAAAATTCTGGCTCCCCGAGCAGGATTTGAACCTGCGACACGCTGATTAACAGTCAGCTGCGCTACCGCTGCGCCATCGGGGAATATGTGTGCTTCTCAGCGGTGTTTAAGTATAGAGAGACATTCCAAACCATGCAAGCATTATTTAGAAAAAATTTATTCAAATTCCTCTTGCAAAATTTCTCACAACTAAACCAAGAAGCTACTCCTCCATATAGTCCTTAAGACGACCGGACCTAGAAGGATGACGAAGCTTTGCCAAGGTCTTGGACTCAATCTGACGAATACGCTCACGCGTAACGCCAAACTCCTTGCCCACCTCTTCAAGCGTGCGAGGGTGGCCATCCTCAAGACCAAAGCGGAACTTAATAACCTTACGCTCACGATCAGCAAGGCCGTCAAGAACCTGCTCAAGCTGCTCACGAAGCATTGAATCAGAAGCTGCATCTGGTGGAGCAACAGCTGAAGAGTCCTCAATAAAGTCTCCAAGCTGTGAATCTTCTTCTTCACCAATAGGCGTCTCAAGAGAGACAGGCTCCTGGCTAATCTTCTGGATCTCGCGAACGCGATCAGGAGACATGCCCATTTCTGCGCCAATCTCTTCTGGGGTAGGATCTCTACCAAGATCTTGCAGAAGCTGACGCTGAACACGGATGAGCTTGTTGATAGTCTCTACCATGTGGACAGGAATACGAATGGTACGCGCCTGGTCTGCAATAGCGCGGGTAATTGCCTGACGAATCCACCAGGTAGCATACGTTGAGAACTTAAAGCCCTTGGTGTAATCGAACTTCTCGACAGCACGAATAAGGCCAAGGTTACCTTCCTGGATAAGATCGAGGAACAGCATGCCACGGCCAACATAGCGCTTGGCAATTGAGACGACAAGACGAAGGTTTGCAGAGATAAGCTGCTGCTTAGCGTCAAGTCCTACGGACTCAATACGCATGAGGCGGCGCTGCTCTGCACGGTTGAGCTCGATGAGGCCATCCTCAAAGTCCTCCAGCTTCTGGGAAGCTGCAGTACCTGCCTCAATCTTCATAGCAAGGTGAACCTCTTCTGATGCAGTAAGCAGGTCTACCTTACCAATCTCTTTAAGATACATGCGAACAGGATCGCCGGTAAGCATAACCGTAGTGGTATCTGAACGGCGAGCACGAGCGCGAGAAGAACGTTTTGGCTTGGAGACTTTTGCCTTAGAAACAGAGCGGAGAGCCTCTTTGACCTCGCGCGCCTCATTTACGGCATCAAAATCTTCATCATCTTCATCATCAAAATCGGATGAATCGTCCAAGTCATCATCGGATGAAAAATCGTCCTCTACGGCGTCATCTTCAATGGCGAAAGAAACGGTTGCTTCAGATGCGGTAGTAATCTCAACACCTTTAACACGCAGCGAATCATACAGGTCAGAAAGCTCATCATCGTTAACGTCAACGTCACGAATGGCAACCTGAATATCGTCTTCGCTGATACTACCGTTAGACTTTGAAGAACTTACCAGATCATCAACAATTTTAGTAAGCTCATCTGAGAGTTTGACCTCGTCATTTGCCTTTTTTGCAGCCACAAATATCCTTTCGATAGATTAGCGCAAATCTTTATACCCAAAAGTTTCTCTACCTAATCAAACTACTCATTTTAATTTATAAAAAATTGGATGAGTAGCATCCTCATAAAATGAGTATTTTTATTGCCCTGAAGTAAGCCTCTTACCTAACTCCAACGCTCGTGTCTGAAGTGCTTGTGCGGCGGCAAGCTGCTCTTCTGCCAGAGTTCCGTCAGAAGACTCCCCTGCATAAGAACTGGAACGCAAATTAGAACGAATTTCTCGCAATTTACGCTGCACTGAGTAGTAGTCAACAGTGTCCACAATAAACTCAAGTGAGCGACGCGTATCAGAGTTGCCCTCAGATATCACGCGACCAGACGAAAGAATAGCTGCCGCATTTGGCTCAACAGCTGCAGCTGCAGCAACTACCTGCGCTGGTGTAGCGCCCTCTGGAGTAGCAAGCATTGCCCATGCCATGGTTTGATGGCGAGCATCAGCCCACACAAAATCTGCGATACGATCTTGATACTCTCGCACCAAGGACAGATTTGTTGCCATAGCGCTTAAAAGCTCAAGTTCTGAGTTGACCTGTCTGCGGTCTTCTGCGGAAAGCCCCTGCGAACCGTGCGAAACATAAGCATCAGCAGGAGCACCATACGAAGATGGATCGTCATATGGCGGAACCTCGTCATATGGAGGGACATCATCGTATGAAGGACCGTCAGTATACGTTGGAGCCTTGGAAGCTGAGTTATGCGAGGAGTTGAATGCACTCTTCTGAGGCGCCTTGCGTGCCGCCTTTGAAGCACGAGAATCCAACGTATCGTCTTGAATAGGAGCAGCTTTAATTGCGCGCTTTGCTTCCTCAACATCAATATGAAGCAGGTCAGACACACGAAGTGCATACTCGCTCAGAAGTACCGATGTCTTAAGTGGAGCCAATAAGGATGCTAGAGCCTCAAGCGCCTTGACTCGACCACCAGGCACGGATAAGTCAAACTGCGCGGTTGTGGCATCAAAGACAAAGTCCATGAGTGGACGAGCAGAGTCTAAGATAGGAC
>CAUVID010000029.1:0-12392 GCA_963551855.1 Lancefieldella parvula
TTTTAATGCATATAGCGAGAAACCCGTCTGCTAGAGGGGTTTCTCGACAATGAGCTTAGAAGGAGCAGGCGCCGCCGATAGTGCAAGCAGCTGCTGCAGAGCCGTCATCTGAATCATCGTTTGAACCAGAAACATGGAAGGCCTCGGAGAGGTAGTTGATGATGTCGCCGGACTCATACATTGCCTTGCCGTCAATGAACAGACATGGGACCTGGCGCTTACCACCAACCTCAATGAGGCGCTCGCGAGCTGCATCATCAGCAACAATGTCATGCATAGGAAGCTCGATGTTGTTCTGCTCCATGAAGGACATAACCTTGTGGCAGTATGGGCAGGTTGGCTTATAGAAAAGCTCAAGATTCTGAGTAGCCATAAAAACTCCTTTTGTTAGTAATTATTACTACTTTGTCTATACCCACTATAGCGTAGTTGTTTCACATGTTTTTGGTTGTAGAGGCTAAGTCGGAGAAAACTCTAGAAAAATCGATATCTAGCATGTCATATAATTCTTCATAACTCTTTTTTGCTTCTTCTGGAGCATCATCTTTAATGTGATATCCACGACCATCTTCAAAAAAGAAATCATCGATACCTTCATCTTCTGGCGTTGTATACCAATCGCGATTACTTAAGAAGTACGGAGGTTCAGGAAAAGTCATAATTATCCAATCAGCCACAACTTTACTAATTTTGTACAAACTATCGTATAGCGCTAGTTTACTCGTACGTAATGAAAACTGCTTAACAGAAGCAATAAATAGACACTCGTGGCATAAAAATAGCCGCACAAGGCGGCTATTTAATAGTTGATGGTGCCAGCAACCAGGATCGAACTGATGACCCCCGCTTTACGAGAGCGGTGCTCTACCAACTGAGCTATGCTGGCGTGCAAAAGCGCGCTAACAACTATACGGGGAAGCCCTGCATTATTCAAGCAGAAATACTAAAGAAGCCCGAGAACACCACGAACAAGGCGCTCAAGATCATTTGCGTACTTCTCAGATGCCTCTTGAACGCTCTTATGCGTAGTTCCGTGAGCGCCAGCTGGGTTTGCTGCAAGCGTTAGAGCCAACACATTCATATCAAGAGCGCGGGCCATAATAACCTCAAGAGCTGTGGAAACGCCAACATATGAGACACCAAAGCTACGAAGCATAGCAACCTCTGCAGGTGTCTCAAAGTTTGGTCCCAAAAGACCAGCGAAAACACCCTCGTTAAGCTCAATATTGAGGTCATCCGCTACGCCACGTGCAAGCGTTCTTAGATAAGGCGAGAAGGCATCATTCATATCAACAAATGGGGTCTCAACATCGCGAAGACCTGCCCACTCTGCAAGCGGATTGGTTCCAGTGAGGTTAATCTGATCCGTAATAACGCCAAGGCCAGTCTTTGCGTTTCCAGAAACAGCACCCGTTGCACCTGCAAAAATAATATCTTTGCAGCCTAGGTGATGAGCATGCTGAACAAGAGAGGTTACCTCAGCGGCAGAATAACCCTGATAGAGGTGTACGCGACCAGGATAGACAACTACAGGCACGCCATCGATAGTACCAATAGTTGCCTCAAAGCTGTGACCTGCCATAGGAGAAGCGTCAACAGGGAAACCTGGAATGTCACGATAATCAATACGACGAACTGGCTTTACCAGATCAGCAAGATGACCAAGTCCGGTTCCCAAAATAAGAGCAACAGGATGCTCAACAGATGGGCTTACATTCTCAATGGTTTTCTCGGTAACCACGCAAATCCCCTCCTCTAAGAGGTGACGAGTAAGTGTTCCCTCGCCAGAAACAAGCTTTCCTGAGTACGTACCATCATAAATCTCATGCACGCCACAAGACGGGCTCTTTGCCTTCAAAACGGCGAGCGTTATGTCAGAAGACGTAACGGCATTAAGAGCAATCTTAGATCCACGTTCAAAATCTTCCGTTACATCTGAGCCATCCTTGAGCCAAACACGTCCTTCTCGCTGTTCCGCGGGCGGACGAGGTACAGGAAGACCTGAGGAGGTCTCGGGGCAGATCTTTGTGACGTTTACTTTTTCTGCCAGCTTTTGTACTGCAGAAACAGGCTTGGCCCCTCCGTCATATCTGACGGGGAGGCCAAGTAAACAAGCACTAATAGCAACTTTCATTGCTTTTCAGATCCTAGAGAGCAAGAGAGTAAACAGCAATAGATGCTTTACCAAGAATCTCGTTAATCTTCTGCGACCACTCCTGAGATGCCTTGCTTGCAACAGCAGAGTACTTGCTCATTGCAACCTGATAAGCGGTCTGAGCAGCTGCATAAGAAGCAGAATCGTTGGAGATTGAGTAAGCAGAGAGCTGCTTGTAGTAATCGCCATCCTGGGAAGCCCAAGTGTTGTTCTTAGCATCCCACTCATCACCAGCAAGACCAATGATGTACTGAGCGTACTCCTGGCTTGTAGTCTCGGAGTTGCCGTCCTCAGGTGCAGTTGGTGCCTGTGGAGCATCTGGAAGGGTTGTAGTCAGAACGCTATCACGATACTTCTTCATGATGACAGCATCATGGATGAGCTTCTTTGCGACGTCTTCAGAGAGCTTGTATGCAGAAGCAACCTGGCTAACATCAGTAGTCTTGAAGTTGGTCTGCATGTAATTGTTGACTTCGTCATCGGTGACGGTAATACCCTTGCTCTGAGCCTCAGCAACAACAAGAGCATTGCGAACATAGCCAATGATCTTATCGGCTGCTGGAACAGCATAGGTGCCGTCAGACTGCTTTGCTGCGTCAAGACCGGAAGTGTTCTCAATAACCTCACGAGCAGTTACTTCTTTGGTCTGACCGTTATAGGTATAAGAAGCAATAGGAGTGTTGAGCTCACCCTCAGAAAGTGTGGTGCGACCGTTCAAAGAACCAGTAGCTCCGCCACCGCCCAGAAGGAAGCGACCGATGACAATACCAAGAGCAAACAATACAACTGCGCCTACTCCGATAAAGATCTTTGAGTTCTTTTTTACATCAATAGATGGCATATCCTTGCCTTTCATCGCTCAATGCAACTATGCGTACATAATACAAACCTGTAGTTTACTCTTATTAGCATGCATAAAACATACAACCAGTAAACTCCCCCGTTTGCACACAGTCGTTTACATGCAAAACAAACTATTTGGTAGCTGCAACAATCTCTTCTGAATACTGTTTGATGTATCCAGTGGCATTTTCTGCATCAAACTTCATGCGCTGAGAAAGTGCCTTCTTCACATCCTTAGAAATAGTTCCGTGTGCTAAGGCGAGAAGACCCTGGAGCATATCATGGTACTCAGCATCTCCGTGATAGCACTGAACCGCCTCATCCAAAAGTGGCCACGCCTCATCAGAATGCTTTGCAGAAGTTGCTCCGTACTGACAGAGGAACAAAAATGCTGCGAGACGCACTGTTGCTGAGTCATCGTCAAACAGAGAGGCCTCAGCAGCATCAAATGCCTTAAAGACCTGGTCACCAAAGTGGGCGCTCAGGTTGGCAAGCGCATCAAGCACTTCCCAACGAGTCTGTGCTTCTGGCCTATACAGTGCATCAATAAGAGAATCAATGTGCTCTTCAAAGGCAAGAGGAGCAATATGGGCCAGCTCCGCAAGCTCATGAGACGCATCTTGACGAGCGCGCCTACTAGCATCAGACAAAGCGATGACCAGTGCATTCACTTTTTTCATCTGTGCCATAGTTGGCTTTTTAGTAGCCTTCTTAGCAGGTTGCTTTTCTTCTTTTGGCGCCTTTGTAGAGCCCGCTTTTGCGGTTGCCTTAGTTGAAGCCTTTTTTGGCTTCTGAGCAGTTTCTTTCTTTTCTGCCATGAAACCTAAATCCTCTCTAAAACACCCTTTATTCTCTAAATCCGTCTACGACAACGGTGCCGCTTTTTTGATCCTCATGAATTTTAATAAATCCAAGGCTTGATGCTTCACGTAAAAGAGAAGTAAACGAACGATATCCATAAGTTGCCTCAGCAAACTGTGGACGCTTCCTTCGCATAGTCTCCTTTAAACGAGACGCATAAATAAATGTTTCGCTTTCGCGCTCCAAAGACTCAATGGTCTCAAATAAGAGCTGATAGCAGTCGTGTTTCTCGACAGGTACCTTCTCTTTAAAGTCTGGAATTCTGCCAGAACTCAAAATATCCTCGTAGAAGATAAACTCGTCACAAACTTCAGCAAGGAGCGAGCTGGTAGACTCCTTCATACCAACGCCAATGACTGTTTTACCAGCCTCTTTAAGCTTTGCCACAAGTGGCGAGAAGTCCGAGTCACCAGAAAGCACAGCGAATGTGTCAATGTGGTCTTTAGTAAGACACATCTCAACAGCGTCTACCGCAAGTCTAATATCGGCAGAGTTCTTGCCGGTATAAGCCCTATCTGGAATCTCAATGAGCTCAATACCAAGCTCATGCAGGGGTGTAATAGCATTTGGGAAGCGCTGCCAATCGCAGTATGCACGCTTGGCAGTAATGCGTCCCTTATCAACCAGCCTCTCCATAATGAGTTTCATCTCTGGAAGATGGCCTGGCTCTTGATGACCGTTTCTCTTTCTTTTGCCTGTTCCTAGTGCCAAATTTTCATAATCGATGAAAACCGCAATAGAGCTCTGAGGAGTAGAAATATCACTCATAATCGGGGTTCCTTTGCGGCTAGCACTTAGTGGCAGCAGTGGCCGTCATGACCGTGCTCGTGACCTTCATGCTCATGATGATGTCCGTGACCATGGCACTCACACTCGTGATTGCCATCTTCATGGTCATGACCACAGCAGCACTCGTGCTCACCCTCATCTTCCTGGCTCTCAAGAAGCGACCAGTCAAGACCAGCTGCAGTGCTCGTAGCCTCATCAGCGTAAAGCAGTGAGATTGCCTGAGTGCCCTTGCGAGCGCCACCAATCTGGCAAAGCATGTCATACAGGGTAAAGGCGGTCTCTGCACCAGGAAGCGTAATCTCAAGGTCCTCAGACTGAGCAAGCGCAAGCGCAATATCCTTGCGGAAGTGCTCAGCCAAAAATCCTGGTTGGAAGTCTCCCTCAAGCGACTTAGGAGCAAGCTCTTTAAGTGCGCGAGAAGAACCCATGCCACTAGCAACAACCTCAAGCATCTGCTCAACATCAAGTCCACCCTGCTCTGCCAAGGCCATTGCGTCTGCATAGCCAATCATGCATGATGCAAGAGATACCTGGTTACAAAGCTTTGCGGTCTGACCCTTACCAGCACCACCCATGCAGAAAATCTTTGCAGAGAATGTCTCGAGAAGAGCACGTACTGGCTCAATGTCGTTCTTAGTTGCGCCGACAATCAGCGTAAGAGTACCGTCCTGAGCACCCTTCTGGCCGCCCGTAACTGGACAGTCAAAGGCATGTTTTCCCTCAATTTCAGCAGCATCGTGAATATCACGAGCAAGCTGAGATGAAGAAGTGGTCAGATCAATAAGGTATGCGCCCTTCTTAGCAACGCGAATAAGGCCATCTGTTGCCAAGTAAACATCTTCAACATCAGTTGGATAACCAACCATGGTAAAGACAACGTCAGCGTCTTTTGCAGCATCTGCCACACTCTCTGCAGCGCGAGCGCCCAACGAGACAAGCTTTTGCGCTTTCTCTGGTGTTCTGTTGTAAACAGTAACGTCATAACCAGCAGAAATAAGGTGCTCTGCGATAGGAGCACCCATAATGCCTGTTCCAATAAAAGCAACCTTTGCATTCTTGCTCAGTGCCATGTATGAGTCCTTTCAGACTGAAATAAATATACAAACTGGGGCCGCTCCAAAGAGCGACCCCATACCTTGTACCCGTTAATTAGATTTACGAACCCTGTTAGCAATTCGGTCAGAAAGCGAAAGCTTCTCGCGGCGGTCAGTTCCCCAGAAGACAATAGCCACCATGCCTGGTCCAACGTGAGCACCAATAACTGGTCCTACCTGGCTATGAATAATGGTAAGTCCCTCGCAGCCCTTCTCTTTACGAATCTGAGCCTCTAGCCAATTAGCATCCTTCTGTGCGTCTGCAGAAATAATGCCAACAGGAAGTGAAGTGTCATGAGAATAGCTATCTCTAAAGTCCTGGATAAGAGACTTGAGCGCCTTCTTGCGACCTCTGCACACTGTCTTGACGGTAAGAGCTCCTGTTGAGTCATAGGTAAGCTCTGGCTTTACATCAAGCTTGCCGCCAATATTTGCTGCAGCAGCAGGAATACGACCGCCCGCAGCAAGAGCATCCAAGGTCTCAAGTGTTAAGTAGCCATGAATATAGTTACGCGCATCTGCTGCCCACTCGGCAATCTCTTTTGCCGAGAGACCCTTATTGGCCTGATGTACTGCTTCAAGACCCAAAAGCTGAGCTGCAGACGAAGGTGCACCATTGTCGACTACGTAAATATCAAAGTCTGGGTATTTCTCTCTTACCATATCTGCTGCTTGCTCAGCTGCATAGTAGGATGAAGAGAGAGCCGAGGTAAAGCACAGATACACCGTTGGTGTGCCCTGCTTTGCAGCTTTCTCAAAGATCTCAAGATAATGACCAGGAGTAATTGCAGAGGTGGTGTAGCGCAGTTTTTTATCCTTGCGCATACCCTCAAAGAACTCATGTGCACTAATGCTCTTCCAGCCGTCATCATAGTGCTCTCCATCTGGTCCCACATAAGGGAACTGGATGATATCAACACCTAGCTGTTCAGCAATTCCTGGAGCAAAGTCTGCACAGGAGTCCATGATGATTCGAACGTTACTGGGCTTATGATATGCAGCTGAAAGCTCAGTAGGCTCAAGATCTTCAAAGGCAACCTCGCTGATTTCTTCTTCGGCTTTATCTTTTTTATTGAACATCTTGTTCCTCAATCTTAGGTTTGATAATTCCATAACCACCATTTTTACGATGGTAGATGACATTAGTCAAACCCGTAGAAGAATTAACAAAGACATAAAAATCATGGCCGAGAAGGTCAGTTTGGACAAGCGCCTCCTCTTCCGTCATGGGCTCAAGATCAATGTACTTCTCGCGAACAAGCTGGTCATCAAGATCTTCAGCTGGAATCTCAATGAGATTGGCAAGATCTTCTTGTGTAAGAGCAACTCCGCGCTCAGACTTTACATGATGACGGCGCTCAACAACTTTTGTCTTGTACTTGCGTAGCTGTCTGGAGACTTTTTCTGCTGCTTCATCAATAGCCACATACATATCATCAGAGCTAGCAGTGACACGAACAACATTGTTACGAACAAATACCGTAACCTCAGCTGTCTTTCTATCTGGATTTGATGGGTTTTTGTCTACTCTAAGAACTACATCGCAAGACATAGGAGTGATGTCAAACACTTTAAGAGCATCACCGATTTTCTGATCTACGTGTGTATGCAAAGCCTCAGAAATGCTTACCTTGCGTCCCGAAATCTTGATGTCCACCATAGGAGCCTCCTATCGGATACACGAGACATCTTCTAACTGATGTCTGTATAACAACAATACCCATTTGTCGGTCAATCATTCCATAAAAAGTTGAATTGAGCGGTAAACGGTTAGAGACTATTTCTCTTTATGTGCGATTAATTTTGCTCAGAGGAAGATGTAGCTGAATCAGCGCTGGTAGGTTGCGTAGAAACTTCCACAAGACCAGAAATCTTATTGGTAGTTGAGAGGTGTGGCAAGGTGCCAATCCACTTGTTTCTAATAACTCCCTCGACACCGTTAGATTGAATAGCTGAAAGAGCTTGCTGAATTTGTGTAGCGAGAGCTTTGTTACTTGTTGCTACAGAAATACCAATCGTGGATGGAACGTCAACTACACCAACCATAGAAATATCTTTGTTTGCTGCTAAATAAGCACCAGCATATGCATCACAGGCCACATAATCGATGGAACCATTTTCAAGTGCTTCAAAAGCATCGTTTAGGTTAGAAAAACCCTGAACAGACATGCCCGTGAGTACCTGACCCATTGCGCGCTCAGACAAAGAACCCGTTTGAACGCCAACTGACTTTCCACTCAAACTATCAGCAGTAATGTTTGTCTCTGAACCTTTATGGAAAAGAGCTGTTGCATACTCAGCATAACCAGAAATGAGCGTACTTGTTGAGTCTTCACCACTTCTGACATCCATGACAATGTCGCAACCTGCTTGTAGGCCATCTACTGGTCCGTTAACTGATACAAACTTAACGTCTACGCCTAGCTGATCTGCAATTGCAGAAGCTATTTCAACGTCAATTCCCTGCAATGTTCCAGCTTCTGAGGCCACAACCATTGGAGCTGTTACTGACTGAGTACGTAGACCAACGGTCAAAGTGCCAGCTGTGTGCAGTGAGGAATCAGGAATCTTCTGCTGACGAGCTTCTCGCTTCTCTTGAATTGCCTCTTGCACTGACTTGACGTGGAACCATTTATCCAGATCAATGTTGATAGGACCAAGGGAGCATCCTGTTAAAACAACAGCAAGTGCTATAAGAAGTAACAACTTAAGAGAGCTTTTACCGCGCGTCATCAGAACTCCTTCTTCTATTCAGGTGTCTTTTCAGCTGACCTGGTATTTGACCCCACACTCGCATACTGGAACGTTTGCTTTGCCGCCGCAGCAGCTCCACTAGTAGCTCTCTCGCCTGCGAGACCCTTTGTCTCTTTGATATAACAGGCGGTATGGCTTACTTCTAGGACGAGCCATGATCGTTTACGTGCGCACACGCAAACTTACGTGGATCCCTTTGACCTCGTCTGTCATGGACTAAAAGCTCACAGAGAACTTCGCAACCACAGACCTGAAAAGACTTATCAAGTATAGCCGTTTGCAACCATAGGTAACTCACCATACGCGAGCTAATGCGCCTACGGTTACAGAATGCACGCCTGCGGCGCAAAGTACCCTTGTAGCTTCTCTGATTGATGCTCCCGTAGTTACAACATCATCTAAAAGTAAAATATTTGATTGATTAACCGGCACAGTACAAGCAATACTTCCTTTCAAATTTATCTGTCTTTGAGCGGATGAAAGCGTTCTTTGGTCCTTTGCATGAGGACGTATAAGCACGTCATACAAAGGCAAGCCTGTAAGCTGGCAAAACGATTGGGCTACAAGTTCCATATGATCAAAGCCTCTGCGCGCGTACGCTTCCGCAGTTGCTGGAATAAAGGAAACGCCATCAATTTTTGAACTATCAAAGCGAGAGGTACCGTCACGAGCTTTCCATGCTGAGGCTTCTTCAAGCGCACACAATATGGCTGCAGCAATCACCGGCGCCAGTCGAAGCTCGTGTCCATCCTTAAGCGTCAAGATCAACCGTGCAGGAGGACCCTTAAATCCCATGGCACAAATGACCGCTCTACTCTCCCACTGAACAGGTCGTTTCTTTTTATCTGCACACTCTGAACAAACAAGCTTCCCGTATGGAGCGCCGCAATTAGGACATGCCCACTGCTGAGAAATCCATGGCAGCTTTGCCCGACACTCATCGCAGAGGAGCTGGCCGGGTTTCTCGCACACGACGCAGCGCGTAGGAGCAAGCAGCTCAAGTGTTGAGTTTGCCGTTGCAGTAAGGATAGATGTAGATTGCATTTTTACCCCCAAAATCTGGGGGCTGACAGTGAATACACTCTAGATCAAAGGTCACAAAATGGAAGGCATTTTAGGTAAACGGAAAAAGATGGCTTATCTAAAGCTCCTACCAGTGAGATTATATTTTGTGAGGATTCGGCTAACGGATGTTTGCCATGGAAGCCATAACAAAATCAAAAAAACAAGCGTTGCTACGCCGTGCGTTAGATCAAGCGGAATTGAAGCCGCAAACGCGAGAAGAGCGGATTCAAGCGTTAAAGGATGTACAAATCCAATAACAAAGTACACGTTCATTACAAGGCCAAAGAATGGTCCAGAGATAAACGCCCAGATCAAAAGCAAGAAAGGTGGAAGCTTGTGGGGTTTCTCGCCTTGTTGGACGGATGGGCGTTTAGAAGATGCAGGGCGAGCTGAGGTAAAAGTTGCAAGAAGGCCTCCCAGATAGCCAACAAGCCCCCATGCATACATCTGCCATGGCGTCCACGAGCCCTGGCCAAAGAAAACGTTTGAAAGAAGCGCAGATAAGGCACCTACCAAAAAGCCCGCATGTCTGCCAAGAAACGCTCCCGCGAAGATAGCAACTGCGGAAACAGGCTTTACGTAGGCGAGTGGCGCAAAGGCAATTCTTCCCGCAGCACCTAAGGCGCTAAAGACGGCAGTAGGTACCAAATTGGCAACTGAGGGCTTCTTTGCCTCAAAACTTAACATAAATAATGCAACTGAAATGATCGCTAAAATAATTGAAGATACCGCGGTAAAATCGGGAAAATATATCATTTCAACAGCAAGAATAATAGGTGTAGCAAAGAGTGCCACAACCTCTAAGACTATTGATAACATGTGCCGATTATCCACGAGAACCTCACGCTTACCGTCAAAATAAAAATATCGAGAAGGTCTATCTTATTTTGGCATAAGATGATTTGAAACTACAACAAGGAGGTCTTCATGATCTATCTGGGAAACTTTAGCTACAACGACGAGCTTGACTCTTCGGACAACTATTGTCTTATGCCTTGTATTGTTGAGGCAGATTCCACAGATCACGCGCTTGAGCTTTTCTCGGAGCACCTCATTGAGGTTGCAAATTCATCTGACCTGCTCGACGGCGCAAAAGAGATTTTCTTGGATTCTATTGTTGAGCTGGGAGAAGTTCCTACCACTCCTCTGATTGCTCAGTGGCAAAAGATTATGCCTGCAGGAGTTGGTCTGTGCAGCATTACCAGCGCTCTTCCTACACTTGAGTTTGATGATGAGACAGCCAATGCCTACGGCTTCAATGAGCATACTCACGATCATGAGGAAGATGAAGAGGAGCATGAACACGAGGAGTTTGGCGACATCAACGATCTTGACAATGAGCTTCTTGAGGAGCTTGGCCAGGATGAGGAGCCGTTCTTAAGGTTCTAGCCACCTACTCCGCCGACCATACCCAAGAGTTCTCAAAGAATTCTGAAGTTGGCTCTGTCAGAGAAATCTGGCCATCAAATACTAAAGAAACGTTATCAGCAACGCGCGATATCAACTGCATGTCGTGCGTTGCTATTACTATGGTTGCACCTTCTGACTGTGCACGAGAAAGCAAATTGACAACAGCATCCTTGGTTGGGGCATCCAAGCCTTTTGTTGGCTCGTCAAGAATAAGCAGACGCGCTTTTGTAAGCAGCACTTTTATGAGGGCTAAGAGTTGCTGCTGTCCACCTGACAAATCGTATGGATGAGAAGACATAAGCTTCTGATATGTTGTTCGCGCAAGAAGTCCTGAAGCTTCCAGAAGATCCTGAACATCCTGGTCAGAATAGGTGCCATTCTGCTGCCACAGAGCAAGCTCCTCGCCCACACTTTGGCAGGTAAAGAGCAGATTGGGATCTTGTGGAATGTATCCTTGGGATTGCTGGAGCTGGTTGTAGATATGTCCGCGCCTTGGACGGAGAACGCCCGCTGCAAGCTTTAGCAGCGTTGACTTACCTGAGCCATTGCCGCCTACGAGCGCACGAATTTCTCGCCCCGTGACCTCAAGCGAGCACTTGCTGAGCACCAGCTGCTCACTCTGCGGATACGCAAACGTCACAGCGCTGAACTCGAGCACGGGAGTGCTGTCGGCCGCGGTGGATGCTTGGTTTGACGCGGAGCTGCGAGGACAGAGCGCCTGGCGAGAAAGGCTGTCTGCTTGGAGCACATCGGGCTTCTCGCCACCAAGACAGACGCGCGCGTCAGCGAGGTGCTCGAACGCGGTAACGTCGTGGGTGGCAACAAGCACGGCAACGTTGAGCTCACGTGCGACGCGTTCCAGGAGCGCGGTGAAATTCTTCTGCGCAAACGGATCTAGCTGCGAGGTTGGCTCATCCAGCAAAAGCAGCTTTGGGCGCATGACAAGCGCTGCAGCAAGGGCCACGAGCTGCTGTTCTCCCCCGGAAAGCTCGTTACAGCGCTTGTGCAAGAGCGATTCCATACCAAAGAAACTGACCGTCTCAAAAATTCGACGACGCATTTCTTTCTCTGAAACGCCTCGATTTTCCAGGCCAAAAGCCAGCTCTTTCAAAGGTGTCTCACACACAAGTGCTTGTGAAGTGGCTTGCGGCACAAATGCAATGGTGTCTAAGGATTGCGCCTGCGTCATCGTAGAAACCTCTTGGCCGCAAACAACAATTGAACCCTCTCGTCTACCTTGAGGCGCAATCTCGGGCTTAATGAGGCTCAAAATGGTGGACTTGCCTGAACCAGTTGGTCCCAGTAAAAGACTAATCTGACCAGCACAAACCTCACAGGAAAAATCTTCTACAACGTTGCGGTCTGGAGTTAGAGCATACGCAAACGAGAGATTTTGAATAGCAAGAACTACTTCTTTACTA
>CAUVID010000030.1:0-11858 GCA_963551855.1 Lancefieldella parvula
GTCCTTAGTGGCCTAGCTCTTTATTAAATTCGTCCAAGTTTTGGGGCGCAGTTCATAAGAAGGCGGCTGTTTCCTTTAAGTAATAAATTGACTATAGAAGACCCTGAACCCTCTGGTCATATACCTTTGCCAGCTCAGATGTCATAAACTCCTGCTTGAGCTTGGATATAAATTTCGTATCCGTGAAGAGTCTATAAATTAAAACCGCAGCTCCACCAATATCAAGGTTTCTAGGATTCTTTGTGATAGCAGCCTGAATAACGCTGCTTGATGTGGCAATAGAATTAGAGATAAGAAGAATCTTTTTAGTTCTGACTTGGTGCATTTCAGAGCAAAATTCAGTTCCATCATCTTTATTAAAGAGAGAGCATCCATGAAGAGCAGCAACAAGCCAATTGATTGCAATTGCAGCCGCTGCTTGGCCGCCCACTTTAACAATGTCTCCCATATTGACATAACTTGTCAGTTTTTCAGTAGTTGCCTTATCGAGAATTAAATTTTCGAAAGGCAATTGAATACCCATTGGCGTATATAAATCTGTTCCAATATGAATAATTTGCTTAATCAAAGCTGCGGCCGCCGCATCTGGTTCTACAAGAATTCTATTAGCAGCAGAGGCTAGCATTAATGGTGTTAAAAATTGAGCACTAATTCCAGATGGATCAGCTGAAAGAATATGAGGGTTTTTACCATCAATGTCATAAGCCACGTTAAATGTTTTTGGAAGTATATCAATCCCTTTGAACATTGAATTACTGGGAGGACAGGTAATCGTATTGGTTATAATGTTAGCTGTGCCAAAAATAAGACCAAGAAGTGGATCATGGCCAAGTGTGCCAAATCGATGGTTTGCTCCTTTAAATATGCCGTTATTAAAATCAGCAAAAGAGGTGGCATCATATGGAACTCCACGATTATCTAATATGTGATGCTTTGAAGCATAAAGTAGGCGGTTTTCTCCCGGAGTTTTATCCAGGGGCTCAAAAATTTTCTTTTGAAGGTTTTTAAGCGATTTTTCAATCGAGCCTTTTCCAGCTGGCTCAATCTTAGTAAGTTTATTAATAAGAAGAACTCTAATAACTTGAAGGGCAGTTGCGCCAATGAGGAACGCTGCATCAGAATCTTGGAGTTTAGTGAGCTGCTTAAACTCATAATCAATGCGGTCGAGGTTTTCACCATATTCCTTTACAGCAGAACTGATAATCTCGTTGACTCGCTGGTCATTGATAATGTCGTTTGCAACTCTTTCAGTAATGTATTCATTAAAGAGTTTATTTGCTGCCAGTTCTTCCTCGGTAATCTCCTCATCAATTTCGATAGCAATCTGTACCCTTTGCGAAATTGATTCGAGTTGAGAAACCTCAACAGCCTCAAGAAACTCCTTAACAGTATCAAAAGTTATGGAATCATCAGCGATTATAGAAAGCAACTTATCTTTAACGGCCTCTGGAATCGTGAGACCTAGCTGTAGATTATCAAGTTGTTCTTCGACCCAAAGTTGTTCCTGTGGTGAAAACTCTCCATCGGCTCGGAGGAAATAGCACATTGTTGCAACGTATGCATAGAGGAAGTTAAAGCGCTTTGTTCCAGCAAGATAAGCACCCTGCTTGATGCCATCTCCAAAACCACTCATTCGAGCTTGTTTACGACGTGCTGCAGGCGTGTTTTCCTTAATAACATTAACTCCGTCAGTGACAGCTTTTGAGACATTTGATGCAGTTTCTACTGCGTTGTCAGCTACTCCTTTAGCAGTTGCAGTTATAGCGTCTCCTGCAGAAGATATAATGCTTTGTGCATTAGCAGGGATTTTTACCTCATCAATTTTCTTAAGAAGTTGATCTTTGCCACCAACTAATTTGTTACGAGCAGCATCCAAGTCAATAGTAGGCTTCATAAGAAGTCCTTTCTGTAAGAGAAATCTATGTGATTAGTATTTCCAGTTAGAAAAGGGTGTCTGTCCAACAGAGCGGACAGAAGGATAGAACTACGTAGATTTCTTCAATAATTATTAGAAATTATGATTTCGATGTAGACGAGAGATAAAAGCATTTCTGTAAAAGGTCGTATATTTTTCGTTAATGGATAAATCCTCAAAGATGAATTAACAGAAGAATTTGCACAAAAAATAACCCCGGAAAATCCGGGGTTATTTCGTAGAACGTTAATGCTTTGTGGGCGAGAAGATCACTCTAGCAGTTGAGTCTTACTTCTGCTTGCGAGCCCTTAGTGCAAAGCCGAGAGCGGTGATGCCAGAAGCAACCATTCCAACAGAAGCAATCACAAGCTCAGCAACGTCGCCAGTGTCTGGCAAAACGTGCTTCTTCTTGGTCTTAGAAGGCTTATGTGGATCAGGGCTAGGTGTTGGCTCAGGCTCTGGGGTTGGTTCAGGCTCAGGTGTTGGCTGAGGTTCAGGCTCTGGATAGTCGTTAGTGAAGACCAGAGGAGGTGTGCTGTTGCACTCACACTGGTCAACCTCAGTAACAGTTCCATCTTCGGCAGTCTTAGAAATGTGATAGGTGAAATCAAGTTCGCCATCATCATTCTTGAAGACAGTGTAGGTGAGGGTGTAGACGGACTTGTCGTAAGTAACCTTCTGGTTAGTACCGGTAACCTCTTTGATGGTGTAGACATAGGTGCCAGGCTGGGTAAAGACTAGCTCGCCGAAGTTATTATCGCCAGAAACTGCAACAGAAGTCTCAACGGTATCTGTTGTTGCGTTGTTTGGCATTGGGTAGGAAGGATCGTCACGGGTGAGCGTGAACTTGAAGATATCCTGGGTTGTTGCGGTGCGTGGATTGCCACCGTTGTCATCAGGGAGAACTGATGGATAGTCGGTTGGAGTATCTGGAGCATCACCAGTAACAACCTTCTGGATAACTGGATAGTCCCTAGCAGGAAGTGGATCAGGATAGACGTTAGTAAAGACGGCACCTGTTGCATCGTTATACTCGCCAAGGTCAACGGTAGTAACGTTTCCGTCCTCGTCAGTCTTGGTCATAGTACGTGTTGCCTCAAGCTGGCCAGTGCCATCGTCAGTTACGTGGTAGGTAACGGTGTAGACGCTCTGATCGTACTGGATGTTCTGGGTGCCGGTGACCTCTTTGATAGTGTACACGTAGGTGCCAGGCTGAGTGAACGTGATGTTGTGGAATATAGCATCGCCACCAAGAAGTCTGCGGGTACGAGCAGTGTTGCCGGTGGTTCCCTCAGGCATTGGGCTAGATGGGTCGAGGCGTGTCATCTCAAAGATAAAGACATTAGGGGCATCGCCCTCGTCTTCTGAGCCATTTGCCAGGAAGTCATTAATGAGGCTCTCGGCAAGGCTGTCACTTATGATGCCGCCGGCGCTTGTGGCGCTTGCAGTACCCGCTGCGCTAACGTCGCTCGCGCTCAGGTAAGAATTAACCAGAGACGCAGGTGAAGGCTGTCCAGGTGTAGGAACATCTGGGTAATCGCCCTCGACAATCTTGGTAACGGATGGCGTCACAATAACAGGCCTGACATTGTAGACATTTACCAGCGACTGAGTGGTGGTGTACTGCTCAACGCGAGAAATGCTACTTCTAGTTGAAACGTAGGAATTAGGAACGTTCTCGGTGATGGTGTACGAAACAGTATCAGCAGCAGTATTGTCTACGTACTTACGAAGACCCTTGTAGACGATGGTGTAGGTGTTATTGCTATTATCGGAAACCTCAGGCGCAATGGTGCTGGTATCAAGGTTCTTATCGTTAGAGAGAACCAGATTGTTGGCACCAAAGTCAGTTGTGGATGGGCGCTTGCCACCAGCGTTGTTGTTATCGTCCCAAACCTTGTTGATCTTAAGGTCAACGCCAGCGTAGCTCAGAGCGTGGGTGGAGAGGCTACGAGTGGAGTGATTACCAGCAATGTCGTAGTCAAGAACGCTGCTGAATACGCTGCGCTTACCGTTGTAGGAAGCGTCAACATTGTCGGCAACCTTATAGGTGACGTCAACAAAGCCGCCGCTATTTGCAGCAAGTGCGTGCGTTGAAGTAAACAGCACCATATCGGCCTCAGCAGGATTAGTGACTACGGTGTAGTCGCCAGGCTGTGGAGCATGATTTGCAGTGTAGGTAACACCAGGGTTCAGCTTGATGTACTGGTAAGAGAAGTTCGAAGAAGAGTTTACGCCCTCAAGTGCAAGAGGAAGCTGAGTTGCACCCTCTGGGTTAATGCCAACACCGCGGTTTGTAGACTTGGAAAGCAGTGGAACAAATAGCTGCGTGGTATTTGCAGTGTTACCGGTGTTATTGCGGACAGCAATGTGGACAGTAGCGGTGTCTCCACGCTGCATAACAGGGGTAGTTGCATCCGGATTTGTGGAATCGTACGTGTAGTCAGTAACGGTTCCAGAGACACCGTCCTTTACGGAAAGGGTAGATGCGGCGGCAATAGCAGATGCCTGTGCAATGTTGATACCAGGGCGCTCGGAGAGAGAAACCATGGTCTCGCCAGAGTTGACGCTGTTGCCAAACAGGCTGGTGTACTGGGAAGTGTTCCAGTTGCTGCGGTCCCAGTGCTCGGCCTTAATCTGAGCGCCAATCTCCTTGAAGTCTTTGGTGGTAATGCCAACAAAGTCGTTGATGTGGTAGATACCCTTGCCTGCAAGATCGGTGGTGTGGACATCCATGCTCAGAGTCATGTTCTTGCTGGTAAAGTCTGGCTGATACTGACCGCGAGTCTCGTCGCCAACATCAATGGTGTACTTCCAAACCTTAACAGCTACGCCGTCCTTATCGTACGTTCCTACAAACTCAGGAGCACTGAGCGTGCCGTTAGAAACGGTGAGGTTGCTGTAGGTAAAGCCCTCAGGCATGATGACGTAGAGCACTGGCTCCTGAAGAGGGTTCCAGTCCCAGTTAGCGTCGTCAATGCGACCAGAAATCTTGAAGGTCTCGCCGCCGTTAATCTGGGTCTTATCGATGCTACCAACTCCGTTAAGAACCTTAGGTGCGCCGGACTTAGCAGTCAGCGTAACGCCTGCGTCAGGAGTGGTACCGGTGTCGTAGAGCTTGACGTTAGTGACAACGTCAGCGTTAGTACCCTTCTTCCAAGATCCGTACACGCCGTTGGAGATGTAGCTCCAACCGTAGTACTCGTCAGTGACAAACTTGTTGTTTGGGTTATATGTGTCGAGAAGATCGCTCATTGGCCTAATGCCATCGTATCCGCCAAGAATTGGACCAAGGTCAACCTTGATAGAAGTGATGGAAGTGTTGATATCAAGGCCAAGGGCTGTGTTGGTGATAAGTGCTGAGACACCAGAGGTGCGCAGAATGCTTGGGTCAGCAGTTCCGCTAGAACCGTCAGACGCGGTCCAGTGGATTGGACCGTAGGTCATACCAGCCTTGTAAGGGATGGTGACGCCGCGGATGATAGCTGTCTGGTTCTGGTCAATGGTCATCTCGAGCGTCTTTGGAGCGGTGTCCGTGGAGAGCTCGTTTTTGATGAGGTAGGTGCCAAGACGAACGTTGTAGGTATCGTTTTTCTTGTATGCCCAGTTAGGAGCTGTGTCGACAAGAGCGTGTGTGGTAAGACGCTCTGGGTTAAGACCGTCAATTACGGTAACCGTAAGCGTAGAAGAAGCGTTTGCGGAGGAACGGTTGACGTTTGGAGTGTCATTCCAAACGGACATAGTGAGGTTCTTAATGGTGACGTTAAAGGTTGAGTTGTTAGGTCTGGTGCTTGATGCAGGAACCTTAATCTGTGGCTTAAAGGTTGGGGTACCTGCATAAGAGCCTGGCTCGTTCCACTCAACAGTTGCGGTCTTGTTAGTACCGTCATCGGTAGTAGAAACAATGGTACCTGCGGTGTTGTAGAGGCTGGTCTCGTTGACACCAACAAGCTCCATATCGCTTGGATAGACAACTTGTACGGTAGTCTTGCTGTTTGCCTCGGTAAGCACCTTAGAACCCGTGGCGGAAACCTGCAGGGTAGAGGTGGTGCCGCCCTTAGAGAGGACCTCGGTAGACTGATCAGCCCAGAAGCCATAGGTCATTGGGTCGGCTGCAGTAACAGCTGAAGTATGTGGATCAATGTTTTGTGTTGCCGCGGTGCTCAAGCTGACGCGGATTGCGTTTGCAATAACCTGGCTTGCGCTTTGGTTCTCAACAGCATCATCAAGCTTGAACTGAATTTCTCCCCTGGAAGATACCTGGGTAAGGCCATTGTTGGTCATGTAGACCAAATCACCACTGCGGTTCTTCTCGGAACTTGCGCCAGGATAGCCGTAAGGAAGGGTTCCCGTTCCCGTAGGTGTAGTAACCAGGTTAGAGAAGCTGGTATTTGAGATAGCACCAACGGTAAACGTTGCGCCAGGAAGACCCGTAACATAGAGTCCGTCTCCAAACCTTACGTTGAGGTAAGTTGGGGAGAACTGCAATGATGCAGGGACTGTGTAGCCAACGTTCAAGGCGTAGGTCACTCCAGCCTTCAAGGCGGGGGTTTGACCTGCAAGAAGGTCAGCAACTTGGGCGTGAGTTGACGCGTCTTCAATGCTCAGAGCATTGATTTGAAGACCTGTGGTGTCTTCTGCGTAAGCCACGCTAAGGTTAGGCAGCAATGCTGCGACGAATGCAACGGCAGCTAAAAGCAATCCCGCTACAATCCTTGCCTTACTTTTCATAGCACATCCTAACTAGAGCGATACAGAACCTATCACTTTCTTTCTTACTTATTCTTACGACGCTTAGTAATGCCAAGTGAAGTCATTACAGCGGTCATACCAGCGAGAAGTGCAGCAAGAGGTGCTGCAGCAGAAGCATCTCCGGTGTATGGAGTCTTCTGCTTCTTTTTCTTAGATGGCTTAGTTGGAGTAGAAGGAGTCTCTGGAGTCTCATCCTCTGCAACAGTAATGGTTAGCTGGATTGTGTCGTTATCAGTTGCAACGGCGTCCTTACCATCTGGCCACTGGACACCATTCCAGGTGAACGAGAAGACCTTGCGGTTGCCAGCTGCGGAATCAGCAATAGCACTGAAGGAGCCGGTAACGGTGCCGACAGCGGTGAGCTGGGTGCCTGCAGCAACATTGGAGTCAATGGTGACGCCAGGAATGGTGAGCTTCATCCAGCCATCGTTGGCACTTGCCTCATCAACAATGCGCTCGAGGTCAGAGTACGTTCTAATGGAGGAAGGATCGCTGAGCTCAAAGGTGACGGTAACCGTACGACCGTTGACCTGAACATCGCTGACCTTAAAGCCGCTGCCAAAGTTGGAAGCCTGGATGGTGTTGGCATCAAGGTTGCTTGGGAGGGTCATTCCCTCAGGAACGGTCAGGGTTGCGGTGAACTTGAACTTAAGGTTGCTCAGCGTAATGGTGTCGTGGTTGGTATTAGGGTAGGCGCGCTCAATGTTGTTCATCTGCTCCTGAATAGAGGAAGCAAGAATGGAACCAGTGAGGTTAAAGGTAGAACCTGCCTTCATAGTGATGACCTGGTCATGCTCGGTGTTCTCGTCAGCAAGCATATCTGCAGGAAGGTTCATCTCAATTGGGTTGTTCACAATCAGGGTCTGCTGAATGCCGGTGCCACGAGGGTCTCTGTTAGCAGCAATCTGAACGCCGTTCCAAGAAAGCTCAAACTTCTTGGTGACGTTAGTGACGGTGTTCTTTGCAAAAGACTCAAAGGTGCCGGTTAGAGTACCTGTAGCAGTAAGCTCCTGACCATTGGTAACCTGAGCTGGGTCAAGTGTAAGACCGTCAACAGTTACGGTAAGAGGTCTTGCAATCTCTGTGGTAGCTGCGTCGTCTTTACCAACTGTCTCGACAGCGTCTTTGAGCTGCTTGTAGTTGGTGTAAGTACCCTTGAGCTTCAGGGTAACGGTAACTTCCTGACCGTTGACGGAAACGTTTGTAACCTCAAAGAGATCACCAAGGCCAGAGGTAGTTACTGTTGGATTAGCTGGGACAACAACGCCAGCAGGAAGCGTGAGCTTTGCAGTAAAGGTAGAAGTTGTGCCAGAAAGCGTAATCTTGGTTAGGTCGTCGAGGCCGCCAGCAATGCCATTCTCAAAAGCGCTCATCTGATTAATGACGGAAGTAGCGTCAATAGCACCTGTAAGACTGAAGCTCTTATCGTTAGAAACTTCCTTGATCTGAGTGGTGTTGCTCTGAGAGTCACTCCACATATCAGCAGGAAGATCGCTCGTAAGCTCTACTTTCTGGATGGAAGGATCTTCCTTCCACTTGAGGTAATAGGTGACATCGTTAGTAAGCGTTGCGCCACCGTTAATGGTTGCAGGGGAGTTGCCTGCAGCGTCGGTGAACCAGTAGTGGTAGTTGTGACCAATAACAATGCCAAAGAAGGTCATTGGATCATCCGTGTTGTCCAGAATGTGATTCTCAAAAGTTGCAATATTTGTGTAGGCAGTATTGGTGTTAGAGCTAGTAGGACTTGCAATTCCAGCAGTTGTAGCGCTTAGAGTGTTGCCGCTGAGATTCTGCAGCAGCGCGTTGATATTAGTCTGCTCAGCTACAGTTGGATGAGTCTTGATAGTTGCAACCTCTCCGCCATTTGCATCGGTTGTGATGTCAAAGACGTTAGGGTTCTGCTTAAAGACGCTATTTGCAGAGAAGGTTCCACCATTTGCCGAGAAGGACACGGTAAGGTGCTGCTCCTCCCAGTCTGCGTACAAATCAACGGTATCGGTACCTGCAGGAACAGCCAGGTTGGAATTAGCTGCAACCTCATCGCCAGCGCCGTTTGCCTGGGTGGTCCAGCGCTTGAAGGTCTTGCCAGCAATATTGAAGTTATTGTCGAGGTTGTTGACATCAGCGTCAGAGCGAACCGTTACGGTACGGTTTGCGTTGGTGGCAACACGGTCAATGACAGAGACGCCGTTGCCGTTGTGATATCTGACGTAGAGCCAAGAGGTGTTAGCTCTCCAGTGTGGATAGACCGTCATATCAGAGGTGACCTGGGTATCAGCGGTGAACTGGTGCTCTGTACCAGCGGCGTCGGTGTAGTACCAGCCGTCAAACTCCTGACCACTTGCATAAGGATCTGCAGGTAGGGTAGTGGAGCCTCCTGCTACAGAGGAAGCGGTTGCAAGAGAGTTGCCGCGCATAGCAAGAGCAGTCTTGTTAGCAGTAGTGCCGTCAGCAAATGTTGGGTTGACGCCAGTAACGCCTGGGGTGTTGAGGTCAAAGGTAACGGTTGCAGCAGGTGCCCAAACGTGCTTTTGACCATCACTTGATGCGTTAGTAACTGGGTAGGTGTAGGTTGCTCCGTTGGCATTAATGAGGCTCAGAGAGTTAGTTGATGGGTCAGCAAGGGTAAAGAGCGAGAGAACCTCGTTGCCGTTAGCTGCGCCGTTTGTGGGGATAGTACTACCAAAGCCGCTGTTGTAGCTAGGTGCGTATTTGATCAGGTAAGAACCGCCAACAACGTTGTAGTTTTGACGAGTCTGGCCCGCGCCGTTATCAGAGTTCTTGGTAGCAGGGGTTTCTACCAGGCTGTTTCCGGTGAACTGGATAGAACCGTTAGTCTGTGCGCCAAAGAGAGCGCCAGAGTTACGACCGTCTCCCTTAATGGTGGAGTTGTTAATGATGACGTCACCTGTATTGACGTTAAGACCGCCAGTACCACCGTTAGTGAAGTTAAGGGTTGAGTTAGTAACGTTTACTGTTCCTCCAGCTACACCAACAGAAATACCAGAAGTTGAGCCGGCATTTGCATTGATGGTGGAGTTAACAATGTTGGAAGAACCCTGAATGGTCATGCCCGTAGCGCCGTACCATGAAGGATTGATGGTCAGGGTTGAATCAGTCATGTTGAGCTGGTTGACATAGAAAGTCTGGCCAAAGCCCTCGACCTTAAGATCAGCATTTCGAAGGGTAAGATTACGAGCGTCATTCCAGGTACGAGCCTGGGAAGTTACGTTAATCGTAGCATTCTCAAAAGTAACGCCAGACTCAAAGAAGTTTGTATTGCTCTTATCATCTGCAGTGATGGTGACGCTGTTTTTGTTAGTGCTACCACTAACGGTTCCGCCAAGAGAAATACCACGAGTACCGCTGGAACCTGCGTTGTTTCTAAACACATAGGTACCATCGGTGATGGTTGAGCCATCTTCTGCAGTTAGAGCGGTTTTGAAGCCGGACATGGTAAGAGTACCAGTGCCGGTGAGTATTGAACCAGGAGAAAGAACCAGTCCGTCAATGCTGTTACCCGTGCCGGTAAGAGTTGCGCCTTCATCCTCAATTTTGAGTGTGAGGCCAGAAGGAATAGTAACCGTAGAGGTCAAATTGAGGTTGCCCTTGAGGTGAATGGTGTTGATTGAAGAAGTTTCTCCCCATAGTTCCAGCGCTTTCTGGAGAGATTTAAGAGGATCTGAGCTGGAACCCTCGTTAGTATCGTTGCCGCTTGTTCCGTCTACCCAGAGCTCATTTGTGATGTAAGAAAGGCTTCTGGTAACACGGCGAGAAGATCTTTCTGTAGGAGCGGTAGCTTGCTCGGAAGTTTGCTGGTTGGAAGTGGCTTCTGCGTTAGTGGTAGTTTCAGTTGAGGTTTCTGCTGTTGCTTCTGAAGTAGAAGCAGTTGCATCGCTTGTTTGAGCTGCTGCAACTTCTTGCGTCTGAGTTACCTCTTGAGTGCTAGCAATCTCTGCTAATGCTGAAGAAGGAACCAGCGAGAGTGCAAGCACCAAAGACATAGCTGTCTTAGCGCCTTTGCTTGCAAAATTCTTGTCTTTTCTTTCCATACCTACCCCTAACAAATAGTGAATACCCCAACAAAATTTGCAATTAAATCTTGTGCAAAAAGTGACGAATCACGAGAAGCACAATAGAACTAAACGGTACAAATTTAGAGCATTTTTCGTATAGATAATTATCCATTATTTTGACAAAAATTATTGTCTCAACCAGCGATTTTTATAGTCTGAACACATTTCAAAAAATGCCTTTATCTCATGTTATATAAATAATTTAATCAAAATATTTGATGCGTTCAGAAATGGCATTTAAATTGCACTATTTTTGACGATTTTCTCGACATTTGTCATAAACGTGCAACGGATAAAAATTGCAAAGGAAATGTATTAAATTTTAAGACAAATGTGAGTTATGCGGAAACCAGATAGTGGAAGCAGATGGTTAACAAATTCATGAAATATGGAGTTCAAAATTTGTTGCCAAGAAAAGCTCTGTACACTAAGTAAGAGAGAATCAAGAGAGATTACTCCGCGCAAAAAACGTAAAAAATGTGCGTGAAACCTTTTTGAATGTACTGAGTAGGGGACTATGAACTCAAAAATTATTGATGACGCCTTGGACTTTGTAAAAGAGGTCTTCTCCACAGATTTTAGTGGCCACGATTACTTCCACACGTTGCGTGTGTACAAAATGGCTGTAAGAATTGCGCAGGAGGAAGGAGCAAATCAAGAGATTGTTGCCCTTGCTGCGCTTTTGCACGATGTTGATGACATCAAGCTTTCTCCAGAGACGCATGAGCATAAGGATAGGGCCGTTGGTTTTCTGCGCCAGCATGCTGTCGACGAGGCCACTATCCAGGCAATTTGTACCGCAATCGATGAGGTTTCTTTCTCAGGAACAGACTCGGTAGTTCCTTCAACGCTTGAGGGTATGTGTGTTCAAGATGCAGATCGCCTGGACGCGCTTGGTGCTGTTGGCATCGCACGTACCTTTGCCTATGGCGGAAGTCATGGTCGCGGTATGTATGACCCGGATGAACCACCGACCCTTAATATGAGTGGCGTGGAGTATCACTCACACAAATCAACGTCGCTCAATCACTTTTACGAGAAACTCTTTTTGCTGGCAGATATGATGAATACGCGCAGTGGCAAAGAGCTAGGAAAAGCTCGCGAGAAGTACATGC
>CAUVID010000031.1:0-11630 GCA_963551855.1 Lancefieldella parvula
ACCTGCCTAGGATTTGCTTTGGACCGGAGTTCGATTCTCCGCACCTCCACCATACTTTAAGTGCTGAGATATTATTTTTTAAGAATACTCTCACACTTACTTATACGTTTGAAGGCAGCTTATGAGGCTGCCTTCTTTTTTATGGGTTGAAGACTTTTTTCAGTTGATTCTGAACGTCTTTCACCTCGAACTTACAGCTGTAGCGCTTCATTTTGATTTTAAACATCAACTAAATTTTGAAAAAAGAATAGAACAGGTATTAATTCAAATAGCAGTCCTTTTGTCGAATGAATTTTGTCGCAGGTATGGATATCGAGCCGGCTAATAGGAAATAGCGCGATAATGGTTATAAACATTGATATGGGAGGAAAAGCATGTCGTACGACAAAAAAGCTGTACGTGATTTCTGTGACCGATGGCGAGATAAGGGATACGAGAAGGGCGAGACGCAGCAGTTTTGGCTGCAAGCTCTTCGCGCTATTGGATATCAGCATGCGGACGACGTGCTTTTTGAGCATCATCTTCCCTCTGGTGGATTTATAGATGTGTGGATTCGCGATGCAAATGTATTAATCGAGCAGAAGTCTTATGGTGTAAATCTTGATGATTATGAGGTAAGACAGAATAAAAAGAAGACTCCGTTAATGCAGGCACTAGATTATGTTGACGAACTTCCTCGTTTAGAGCAACCTCGCTTTGTGGTTACATGCAACTTTGGCAAGTTTCGAGTTTACGATCGTGATAAATGGAGTAAAAGCCAACTGTCTGATAACGCCTTTGAATTTACTCTCGATGAATTCGCAGAACATCCTGAATACATGTCCTTTATTACTGATCCAGGTAACAGTCGCCTAGAAAAAGAGAAACAGGTCTCTATCAAAGCAGGCGAGTTAATTGGTAGGCTTTACGATATGATGCGTGAGGGTTATTATGACCCCGACTCAGAGAAGTCCATGCACGCCCTCAATGTTTTATGTGTCCGCCTTGTATTTTGTCTTTACTGCGAGGATGCGGACTTGTTTGTTAAGGACTCCTTCTTTAACTATCTGCAAAATGTTCCCGCAAATCAGCTTCGCATTGCGCTTAAACGTCTATTTAAAGCCTTGGATACTAATCTCAACGATCGTGATCCTTATGATGTGGACGTGAAAATTTTCCCATATGTCAACGGGGGCTTATTCCGTGAGGAAACTGAGATTCCGATTTTTACTGAAGAAGCTAAACAGTTCCTGTTGGAAGAAGTGTCTGCTGCAATTGACTGGTCGCAAATTTCTCCAACTATTTTCGGAGGTATTTTTGAGAGCACTCTAAATCCTGAGACGCGTAGATCCGGCGGAATGCACTACACATCTCCCGAGAATATTCATAAGGTTATTGATCCACTCTTTCTCGATGACCTGAAGCGGGAGTTTGCCGCTATTCGTGATAAAGAAGGATTGACCCCTCGTAGGAAGAAAAGTGCTTTAGCGCGTTTTCATGCCAAGCTTTGTAGTCTTAAGTTTTTTGATCCTGCATGTGGAAGTGGAAATTTTCTTACTGAGACGTATATTTGCCTGCGAAAGCTTGAGGATGCCGTACTGAGTGAACTACAACAAGGACAATCTGGCTTTGTATTTAGCAATGATGAGGAACTGGGAAAAAGGATTAGCCTTAATCAGTTTTATGGTATTGAAATTAATGACTTTGCAGTAACAGTTGCAGAGTCAGCACTTTGGATTAGTCGCCTTAAGGCTAATGGCGAAAACTTCATGTTCTATGAAGTAGGTGATGATGACTTTCCATTACGAGAGTCAGCTCATATTGTGGAAGGCAATGCTTTGCGCTTGGATTGGAATGAGATTCTTGCTGCAGAACAGTGTTCATTCATTATGGGTAATCCACCTTTTTATGGTGGAATGTTTATGACCTCCACTCAAAAGAATGAGATGAAAGACGTATTTCATAATCTTAAAGGAGTGGGCGAGCTTGATTATGTAACTGCTTGGTATGTGAAGAGCGCAGAATATGCCAAGGGATATCCAGTGCGGTGCTGTTTTGTCTCAACAAACTCTATCTGCCAAGGACTTGCTGTTGGTATATTTTGGAAGTTTATCAAGGAAGAACTCGGATTTGATATTGACTATGCTTACAAAACGTTTGTGTGGGGAAACGAAGCATCCGATCAGGCTCATGTCCACGTTGTAATTGTAGGTTTTAGCGATAGATTGTTTGGTAGAAATGAAAAGTGGATATTGACCTCTGATGATAAATTGATTGAGTGTAATCATATCAATGGATATCTAATGCCCGCTACCGATGTATACGTAACAGAGGTTTCAAAGCCTCTTAGTAATGTGCCTCATATGCGGTTTGGCTCAATGCCTAGAGCTAAGGGCTTCACCTTATCAAAGGAAGACAAAGAACGCTTCATCAAAGAGAATCCTCTTTGTGCTAAATGGGTTCATCCATATTGGGGTGCGGAAGAGTTCTTAAATAATAAAGAGCGATATTGTCTTTGGTTAGTTGATGCCGATAAAGAAGAAATAATGCAATGCCCATTAGTGGTTGAGAGAATTAATCAAGTACGTGAAGAGCGTTTGGCAAGTAAAGCTGCAGGCACGCGCAAGTTTGCTGATACGCCGGCGCTATTTGCTCAGATTGCCCAACCTGAGGGAGAGGGTGATTATCTTCTTGTACCAAGGGTTTCTTCTGAGAAAAGAAGTTATGTTCCAGTTGCCTTTGTAAATAATAATGTAATTTGTAGCGATTTGGCATTTCTTGTACCTAACGCAAGCTTATATCACTTTGGGATTATGTCTTCACAATTTCATAATGTATGGATACGTATGGTTGCGGGACGCATGAAGAGCGATTATAGGTACGCGAAAGATCTTGTCTATAACACGTTTATTTGGCCACAAGCCACACAAGAGCAACGAAAGATAATTGAAAGTTGTTCTCAAACAATTTTAGATATACGCGCGCAATATAGTAACGAGAAGATAGGTGACATCTACAAACGTGAAAAAATGCCTGATAACTTATTAACAGCGCATAAACTACTAGACTCAGCAGTTGAAGATGCTTATGGAGTGAGCTTTAGGGGAAATGAGGATGAAATTGTCGCCCACCTATTTAAACTATATGCTGAGAAGACTATGAAGTAATGACCTGGCATCTTCTGAGACTAATAATCGATTCATAGTTACCTTTCTGTTGGTCTTTTAAATAATAATCAGTTTTGTCAACATGCTTTATTACCTGTAAGATATTTTTGATTAGTATCATCAAAAATAGAATCTGTAAAAGCCGCTCTCCAAGGTATTTGGAGTGTGGCTTTTGCTGTTCAGGATTTATTTTTACGTTGGCGTTTGTTTTTTACTCGTTTAGCGGAAAGTCATAGGCTACGGGCAGTTAAGGGGTAATATTTAGTTAGCAAAATCTAACAAACCTCAAAAGACAAGTTCAGACACCATTTTCTGCACGTACTGTCCGCTGAGCCAGTGGATCGCTTTTCAAATCAAATGACTCCGTGAATGGAAAATAGAATCGAGGCGAAGCAATGTCAAGGAACGCTACAAGATTTCAAAAAGTACTGATGTCGTGGGTGTATCGCGGGAAAGAAATATTTAAGCCCCTTAATACGGGTTCCATTGATGAGCACGTGAGATGTGTACGCGAGTATGTGGCCAACATTTTCTTCTATACAAAAAATGGCACAACCATCATGATTGACGCAGGATACAGCTATGACCGCCTACAAGAAAAAATGGACTGGTTGGGAATTAATCCCAAGGATATCCAGCATATTCTTATTACCCATCAGGATACTGATCATATTGGTGCAATTGAGGCGGACAGCGACCACCTCCTTGCTCATGCCCAAATTTATATTGGAGATGTTGAAAATAGATATTTAACAGGAGAAGTTCGTCGCCGTGTAATGAATGGTTGGTTCAAGCTGCCAAAGGTGAATATTCCAAATAAAAAGACACTTCTGCATGATGGGGAAGTGTTTGAAATCGATGGGATAAAAATTGAAACCATTTTGGTACCTGGTCACACCTGGGGTCATGTAGTGTACTTAATTGACGATACGTATTTATTTACTGGCGACACCATCTGGTTTGGCGCAGACGGCGGTTATAGCTTTATTAATAAGCTTGCTGAAGATAATAAACTTGCTGTTGAATCGCTTGCAAAACTAGAGGGTATTCTGCGCCAGCGCGGACTTAATCCCAAGATTATTACCGGCCATACAGGTTGGACAGACGACATCAACTTTGCTTTTGCTCATACTGATGAAGTCTGTAACGTCAACAAGCCAGTTAAGGTCCACGACCCTAAGGCACCATACGATGCTTATGATGAACGCGACGATACTCGTGAACATGCGGTAAGTTCACCGCTTCTTCCCTGTAATAGGTAACGCCGGAGCAATAAAGAGCACATGATAATCGCACGTTAGGACTCTGTCAGAAATGGCAGAGTCTTTTTTTGAGGCTTTAGCCTGTTGAGCGCGTGTAACGCGCGAAACATAAAACCACCCGCTATTGAACTGCCTCCTATTTCTTGTGTTCAAGAAATGGGAGGCAGTTCATCCGCCGGCGTTAATATCGGTGGATCGTACCTCCGCAAGGACCTGTCCTAGCGACTCCTGCGGCAGCCTGGTACCCTCCTGGACTCGCTGGCGATTGCCGGCCTGTAAACTATATTGGCCGCCCGATGCGGGTCTGCGGCCGCCGTGGGGCTACGCTGTGGCAATCCGCGAGACGAGCGCGTTGGCCCACTCAATCGCCTCGCCGACGTCCTGGATGACCACCATGCCTTCGGCGAGCGCCTGGTACTGCTCATCCCACCCCTCGCGAGCCTCGACCGTCGGCGGCCAGGCCTGCCTCTGCCTGTAGGCAAAGAGCCTCTCGCACGTGCGCTTCGTCGCAGCGAGGTCTATGTCGCTGTTCGAGAACATGACCTGTAGGTCGACGAGGTCGCGCACCCTGTCGCCCGTCCCGGTGACGGCGTGCAGCTTCTGGGCCACCTGGTGCTCCAGCGTCATGAGTGGCGCCCTCCCCGGGCTGGGGAGGCCGAGCGCTGCGAACGCCGCGTCCGCGTCCTCGAGGTCGATCCAGTCCGCTGTGTCGGCGTCGCCTATCTCATCGTGTCCCACCTCGAGCGGGACTGTGCACCATGGCTTGCCGAGGTAGGAGAGCCTTACGTCGAAAGGCCGCATGACGTACTCCTCCGGCACGTCCTTCGGGTGTGCGGGCTCCCTGGGGACGACCCGCCCCGTGAAGCCCTCCCAGCCGCGGGCAAGTGCCGCTCCGAGGAGATCGGCGTAGGAGGCGGGGTCGATGGCGGTCGCGGTGTCGAGGTCGGTGGTGTAGCGCGTCCGGGCGTTGCCGTAGCGCATCTTGATGGCGCTCCCTCCCTTCACGACCCCGTCGGGCAGCATCCCTGCGACGACGGCGTTGGCCATGAGCGTGCGCAGCCTCACGTAGGCAGCCTGGTTTCCCCCGCACTCCCTGCGGATTGCGTCGTCGAGGTGGCGCATACTGTTCGGCCTCTTCGCGGTCATGAGAGCTCCTCCCTCAGGTCGTTCATCTCCCCGCTAGTTATGTACCCCTCGTGCTGGGCCGTCTCCGCGGCCTCGTGCGCCCGCTCGCGCCCGAGTCTCGGCGCGGCGGCGCGGATGGCATCGGCCGCGCGCTGGCAGCGTACGCCCTCGTAGTGCGTGGTGCTCTCTCCCTGGCGCATGCCCAGCACGGTGACGCCCTGGCCGACGTCGCGCCTAATCCTCCTTGGGGAGGCGACCCAGATGCGGGTGGGGTCAGTGGGGGTGAGGCCCAGCAGCGCCACGACGGACTCGCCCCAGAGGTAGGCCCCCTCGCCCGCGGCCTTCACTGCGATGGCGTAGGGGGCGGCCTCTTGATGGGGCCAGACGGGCATCCTGTAGACGCCCCGGGCGACACGTACGAGCTTACCGCGCCGCTCCTGCTGGACGAGCTCGGTGTTGGGGATGCCGAACTCCTTCGCCTCGGCGGAGGTGACGAGTCCGAAGTCGTCCACGTTTGCGTATATGTCGTCGATAATTGCCATGGCAAAAGTATATCGCATGTGAACTACTTTTGACACCATAATCTTCACGTCCGTGGCGGGTAGTTGTGATTGCAAATAGAAAGTAATCAAAGTTTTTAGAATTTCTCGTTGACATATTCCACAAGTGGAACTACTATCGTTATTAGATATTCAACAAGTGGAATATAGGGAGATGAGAGATTTGCTTAAGCAGGGAATTCTTGGTCTCTTGAATTATGGGGATATGTCCGGTTACGAGATTAAAACCATCTTTCAACAGTCGCTTAATTACTTCTGGACCGCTCAGACAAGCCAGATTTATAGAGAACTGCAGGCGCTAGAAAAAGACGGCTGGGTCACCGCAACGCTGGTTGCTCAGAAAGGAAAGCCGGACAAGAAGGTTTTCTCGATAACTGAAGCCGGTAAAGAGGAGTTGAACAGGTGGCTGAGGGAAGATTCTCAGGCCTCGGTGCTGCGCATTCCGCTTTTGATGCAGACGTTCTTTAGGGGTGAATGCTCCTACGAGGAAAACCTTGCGTTCTTTAAACGAATCGCTGATAACGCCTCGTCGTTTCCTGGCGGAAGCGAGCTAGCAACGGGCGCAGTAGCCGCTTATGCAGCGCAAATGGGTGACCCAGAGAAGGCGTTGTTCTGGAAATTTACTATCGAGTACGGCAAGATGCACGAGGAAATGCTTAAAGCATGGAGCGAGAAGTGCATGAAGGAGCTGGAGGCGCAGCATGAACATTCTGCTCATTAATGGCAGTCCCAAGGGTAAAGCCAGCAATTCTCTGCGTCTTGCAAAGAGCTTCATCGAGGGTATTTCCGAGCAGCACGTCAATGAAGACGTGACTGTTGAGCAGCTCAACGTTGCCACCATGGACATCAAGCCTTGCAAGGGATGCTTCCACTGCTGGAAGAACACGCCTGGTCAGTGCATTATGTCGGACGACGAAGAAACGGTCATCCAAAAGCAGCTCTGGGCTGACCTGGTTATTTGGAGCTTCCCGCTCTACTACTTCAACGTGCCTGGACTGCTGAAGAACCTTATTGATCGCCAGCTCCCCATGAGTCTGCCCTTCATGAGCGACGCAAAGAGGGGATACGGGAGCGGTGCCCACGAGTCTCGCTATGACATGTCCGGCAAGAAGCACGTCCTAATTTCTACCTGCGGATTCTATTCTTCAGAGGGTAATTACGACAGCGTTACCAAGATGTTTGACCACATTCTTGGTCAGGGTAATTACGAGAGCATTTTCTGCGGCCAGGGCGAGCTCTTCCGCGTAAAGGAGCTTTCTGCACGCACTGATCAGTACCTCGCGCTTGTCAAAAAGGCTGGTACTGAGTATGCGCAGGGCGTCATTTCTAACCAGACACGGGCTGAGCTCAGAGTTTTGCTGTATCCAAAAGAGATGTTTGAGCAGATGGCGGATGCAAGCTGGGGAATTTCTCGCGATGCAAGCGCTCAGAGCAGCATAAACGCTGGCGAGAAACCCGTTGAGCAGCTGCCGTTTGATTATATTTTTACCACTCAAATGGCGGCTTTGTACGACAAGACGGCTTACGATGGAAAAGATCGCGTGCTTGAGATGAACTACACCGATCTTGGGCGTAGCTACCAGATTCTGCTGGGCAAAGACGGCAGTAAGGTCTTTACTGACGGTAGCCTTACTACCACCACAAAGCTCAACACTCCGTTTGAGGTTTGGCAGTCCATTTCTAGGGGAGAAATTAGCGGACCAGAGGCACTGGGTAAGCATCTGTATACCGTTGAGGGCGATTTTTCCTTCATGATTGATTGGGACAAGTATTTTGGTCCAACGCCTGGTAGTTCAACTAAAGCTGCGCAGGACGCGTCGGCTAAAGAAGCCGGCAACGCACAGAAAAATCCGCAGATGATTACGATGCTGCTTCCTTGGATTACTTTCTGGACCGCAACCTCGTTTGACTCTCAGGTTGGCGCTATGATTACGCTGCTTGTTACTGCTCTGATGCCGCTTATTATGAGGAACTTTAAGTTCACCATCTGGGACAGAATCTCATTTTCCCTGGTTGGAGCATTGTCTGCGGGCGTTTTTATGAGCGGAAATGGCGACAGCAACCTCATTGTCAATTTGGGTTACCTTGCATTTGGCCTTATGTGGCTGGCTTCGTGCCTTACCAAAGAGCCTCTCTGCGCTGCATATGTTAAGTACAGCTACGGCGGAGAGAGCGCCTACAACAATCCGCTGTTCATGAAGACAAACTATATTTTGGCTGCATGTTGGGGCGCTATGTACGTGTTAACGGCCATTTGGAGCTGGTTTGCAGTTCACAATGGAGTGGTCGGCATTTTGGTTATCGTGAACAACCTGGTTCCTATTGGAATGGGCTTGTTTACTGCATGGTTTCAAAAGTGGTATCCAGCCAAGATGGCAAGTGGAAAGTAAGCAGTTCAATCCATTACAAAACACCTACGCGTCAAAAGAGAGCCAGTACTGAACTGCCTCCCATTTCTTGGACATAAGAAATGGGAGGCAGTTCATATGCGGGTGATTATGATTCTGTAGCGTGTTAGCGTTGGCTTTTAGGCCTGGCGTACAAAATAGCGCAGCTTTGGTAGGTTTTGCTAAAGAATCGACATGTTCTTAATCAAGATAGCCAGGCAGCTAGAGGTCGTACTGCTTGATATGCATCTCTATGCATAAACTTAACCTAATATGCTAGAAAATGAATAGCGTCATATAAAAGATTTAACTATAGGTAAATTCCGCACCTAAGGAACACACCTATGACAGATATTCTGCACAATTGCGGCCATATTACACATCAAATGAAGATAATCTGCACGTTTGAGGTATTTTCAGTGTAATGTATACGTCTTTTTGACAGATTATCTGACTTAGGTGTGTTTTGAACTGCCTCCCATTTCTCGTGTCCAAGAAATGGGAGGCAGTTCATCCGCTGGCTCTCTTTTGGGTTTCTCGTCGTTTTGCTTTACTATAGCCACATAAGGAGATGATGCGACATGAACAAAGCGGCTCAAGTAATCAAGAACCTTTCACAGGGCTTTTTAATTTCGGGTATTTTAAGTGCGCTCATGGGCGCATACTACCTATTCGCTAAGGCTGGACTTCCTCTGCAGGATCCTCCGCTGGCGCTCAAAATTCAATACGAGATTAACTTTGGCGTTGGCGAGAAAATGTTTATGTTGGGTCTAACCTGCCTGTTTATCGGCTGCGTTGGCTATACCGTTGCGTGGATTTGCTCCAAGACAGAGAAAGTTCAAGAGCCAGATAATCATCAAGCTGGTAGACCTTCTCGCCCTGGCGAAGCAAACTAAAGCGCGGATTGCAGCAGAGGCTGAGGCTCGCGCGGAGGCTGGTTCGGCATCGTGTGACGCAGCACCTTGAAGCGCCCTAAGCTGAATTCATGTTCATCAGCAGCAGATGCGGGACAAACACAAAAATTTGAACTATTTTTAAAATAGTATTGTCCATACAAACTATACTATTCATCAGCTAAATTCACTTTTTATGTGAATACTGATTTCTCTTAAGTTTTTACTATCAATTTGTAAGAAAATGTAGCTGTAATATGCACATCTTTTTGAGGGGCCATCATGAAAAAGGGTTTTCTTAAGAGAATCTCAGTCTTTCTAACCATGGTTGTGGCATGCCTGTTTATGTCTATTAACACAGCTCAGGCACTTGATCGCCAGAAAGACGATAGTGATCTTACCCAGATCAACATTTACCAGTTCACGCTGACCAGGGATAACATGACTGTTCTCTCGCAGGGAGCTGGCGTTAAGCGCATAGAGATTCCTGCTTCAGATACAGGCAATCTTCCTTCAACCGCTTTTGTTGTTCAGCCAACTAAGGACGGCTCTAACCAGCAGTATGCTCAGCCTCTCTCGCTGAAGTTCTCTAATGCTGGCACTGTTGACGGCAAGTCTGTTGACGTTTATGTCACCGTTAACTCGCTGGACCTTACCCTCAAGAATGCCAACGCAGATTACAACAATCCCAATAAGACCGATGTTGCATTCCTGACTGTTGATGAGAATTGGGGAACTAAGTCCTTCCAGATTATGGACTACATTGACGTAAATCACCCCAGCTACACCGCTGATATGTTCAGGTCCTATGCAATCAACGCAAACGTGACTGTAGAGCTTAAGTACACCGATGGCACCCCTTGTGACCTCAAGCTTGTTATGCAGCCAAGCGATATTGACGTTGTCGGTGACACTGGTGCAAACGAGACTTTCTCGCTCATTAATGCCAATAGCACCATCGATAGCATTGTTATGAACAACAGGAACATTCTTGTTGAGAGCACCAGCGGTAGCAATATTACCTGGAATCCTGTTCGTGGAACCTCTGGTCCTGATCAGGAGAAGAACCTTGCAGGTTTTGCTGTTAAGTCCAAGTCAAACAGCATGACGTTTGAGTCTACCAGTGCAGCTACCAGCGGCAGCCTTTTTGGTGTGTACACTGAGGCAATTACTCCAGCTCCTGTAAAGGCAGTTGATCCTGAGCAGGCTCCTGCCAAGGCTGGAGAAACCATTACGTATACCGGCACCTTTACGCTGCCAAAGCAGGGTATTGATACCATCGGCAAGATTAAGTCGATGAGCATGGTTGACACCTTTGACGAGCGCCTTGATTTCCAGAGTCTCACCGTAAGCTTTGACGGTCAGACCCTGACCGAAGGCACTGACTATACCGTTGCTGTTGACGGCCAGAAGGTTACCGTCAACATCAAGGACCACCTGCTCACCAAGGCAAATGGCGGCAAGAAGTTTGTTATTACCTACAAGACTGTTACCAACAGCAAGGTAGAAACTGATGGCTCTAACATTGATAACGAACTTACACAGGTTGTCGACGGAAACGTTGCTCACTCCAACAAGGTAACTACTGAGCTTCTGTACGAGAAGACCCATGAGTTTGTCAGCGGCACTCCTAACAGGGAGCTTCCTCAGGAGGTCCTGGACCTGCTTCCTGGTAAGCAGACCAGAATTCCAAACGGCACCACCGTTACCCCTGATCAGCCTCTTGGCGGTGTTACTCGCGTAGAAACCCCAGATGGAACTTGGGTATTCATCGGTTACGATCACGATTCTGAGGTCATCGACCATAAGAACGCTCACTTCATTGGCGTTTGGGTAGTTCTGCCTCAGCCAAAGAAGGACGTCCTGGACGGTCAGGGTAACTCCATCGATGGCAACAAGGTAACTGCTGGTCAGGTGCTTACGTACTCCGTTACCTACACCAACACCACCAACACCGCTCGCGATGTCACCATCACCGATGTCATCCCAGAGCACACAACTTACGTTGATGGCTCCGCTGATAACGGCGGCACCTACGACCCAGCTACGCGCACCGTAACTTGGACTCAGAATGTTGCTTCGGGCGACACGCTCACCGTAACCTTCCAGGTCAAGGTCAACAAGGGCGAGAAAAACGTCACAGTTGTAAACACTGCCCACGTCAGCGATGGTCTTATCGACACAGATACCAACACCACTACTAACCCTGTTGTCCCTAAGCCTCGCAAGTCCCGCACTCCTTATACCGGCGACGATG
>CAUVID010000032.1:0-11526 GCA_963551855.1 Lancefieldella parvula
GAAGCTCTTCAATAACCTTATCTTTAAAGCCCTTCTTGCGATACTTAAACGAGACCTTTTTCTTCTGCAAGAGTGCCGTCTGAATAGCATTGAGCGCATAAAACACAGACTCATTTTGCGACTTAATGCGACCCTCAACATGGATACGCTTCTTGAGCGTATCAGAGGTAGACTTCCCACCCAGCTCTCCAATAAGGCTCACCAGGTTATTTGCCTTGCGCTCCGTCAAAAACTTTGACGACTGCACAGCATCTGCCATCAACATGAGCTCTTCAGCCTGAAACTTCCTGGTTGCCAGACCATACTCAACAGGATGGCGCTGGTAAGACTGGATGTCGTAGCCAAAATTCTGCAGAGATTTGATGTCATCATAGAGTGTTTTACGTTCCACGCTTAGCCCGCGCTCTGCGAGCTTTTCAATAAGCTGAGGCGTGCTCAGGCCATGATCGTCATCAGTTTCTTCCTCGAAAATTTTTACGAGGTGCAAGCAGCGGGTCTTCTCGCTTGGCATACTGCCTCCGAAGTCTAGCTCCAATAAAAAAGCTCCTGTCCATTTTAGTGGACAGGAGTCGAGAAGAACGTATGGTCAGAAACTCTTCGGTAAACGGTGCATTATCTGCAAACTAGTAGTAACACAACTAACATTTAACCCCAAACTTCTTCAGCAATTTCTTTAACAAGCGCAATCTTTGCCCACTGCTCATCTTCGGTGAGCTTGTTACCAATCTCGCAGCTTGCAAAGCCGCACTGGGGAGAAAGGCAGAGATTCTCCAGAGGTACGTACTGAGCCGCCTCATGAATACGCTCGATAACCTTGGCTTTCTCTTCCAGCTGGGCGTGCTTGGTGGTGATCAGACCAAGCACAACCTTTTTACCAGCTGGAACAGAAGCCAGGGGCTCAAAGCCACCGGAGCGATGATCATCAAATTCTAAGAAGAACGCGTTTACGTGCTCTTGAGCAAGAAGAGCATCAGCTACATCGTCGTAGCCGCCCTCGCAAGCCCAAGTGCTGTGGAAGTTACCACGGCAAACATGCGTATTAATAGTCAGATCAGCTGGAGCAGCATCAAGGACGCGGTTGTTAATCTCCAAGAGCAGTGCCTTAATCTTCTTGAGACCTTCCTGGTCAGCACCAAAAAAGAGCTCCGCACGAGGGTCAACCAGCACACCCCATGAGCAGTCATCAAGCTGAAGATTACGGCAGCCTGCAGCATATGCCTGCTTAATAAACACACCATAGCCAGCAACAATATCTTCAAGAAGCTCCTGGTCATTGGCATAGTACTTGTCAGTCTGCTCACGATTCATAGGCATAATGAACTGCTCAATAAACTGTGCAGGAGCAGGAATAGTAAGCTTGGCAACGGTAGTCTCGTCCTCAAACTGCTGGACAAAACGGAAGTGCTCGATAAACGGATGCTCTTTAGTGAGCTCCACTTTTCCTACGAGGAACGTGTCGTCAATCTTTGCAGTTTCATCGTGGAAAGGAAGGCCAGTATTAGTTGGTGCATGACCAATACCTTCAAACGACCACATAAAATCGAGGTGCCATGTTGCACGCCTAAACTCGCCGTCAGTGATGACTTTGAGGCCTGCTTCCTTCTCCTTTTGGATAAGCTCTGTAATAGCTTTGTCCTCTACTTGCTTTAACTCGTGAGCATCAATCTGACCAGCTTCAAACTGAACACGAGCTTGTTTGAGATTTTCTGGACGAAGAAAGCTACCAACAACATCAAAGCGATGTGGAGTAGTTTTATCATTTTTGATTGCCATCATGACCCCTTAGAACTGCTTACGAGAAACCAGTATGACAATCAGTGCTTTACTTGTGAAATACAAATACTTGACTAATTCATATAGCTAAAAACTATAGGTTAGCGTTCACCGTTCCACTCACCTAAGAACTGGTCAACATACTCACGCATGTACTTCTCGCGAGCTTTTCCTAGCTCTTTGCCACTGCGCGTATTCATCATGTCTGTCAGTAAAAAGAGTTTCTCGTAGAAGTGGTTGAGCGACGTTGATTTGTGTGAGTGATACTCCTCGCTGCTCATGTTGAGAGTTGGTGGTTCGTCCGGATCGTACATACCACGACCGTGACTTCCGCCATAAGCAAAGGTGCGTGCGATGCCAACAGCACCAAGCGCGTCCAGGCGATCTGCGTCTTGAACACACATACCCTCAAGCGTTGAAGGAACTACCGAGTCTGTTCCCGAGAAAGAAACCTCATCGATTGCGGTACAAATTGCCTGGATAGTGGCCTCGTCGACAGCATGCTGGCGCAGAAAACCAACGGCCCTATCCTTATGCTCATGCGTCTCTGGAGAAAGCTTGATGTCATCAACATCGTGCAAAAGCGCAGCAAGGGCAACAATCTCTTGATTTGCTCCTTCCTCCTGCGCAATTCTTACAGCCATTTTGTACACACGCAACGTGTGGAAGTAATCGTGGCCACTAAAATCTGTGGAGAAGACCTCTTTTACAAAGTCCAAAGCGTCATCGATAATTTTTGAGTCCATAACTCCCCGCTCAACACATTCAAACGTATCTCTCACGCATTATTTGCGCAGATTGTGCATCCTCTTAACTGTCTTTTTCTTAGTGTACACAGCCTCTCTTGCTTGAGAATTTTGAAGCTCAAATTTCATGAAATTGTTAACTATCCAGCTTCCACTATTCAGTTTCCGAATAACTCACATTTGTCTCAAAATTTAATACATTTCTATTGCAATTTTTATCCGTTGCACGTTTATGACAAATGTCGAGAAAATCGTCAAAAATAGTGCAATTTAAATGCCATTTCTGAACGCATCAAATATTTTGATTAAATTATTTATATAACATGAGATAAAGGCATTTTTTGAAATGTGTTCAGACTATAAAAATCGCTGGTTGAGACAATAATTTTTGTCAAAATAATGGATAATTATCTATACGAAAAATGCTCTAAATTTGTACCGTTTAGTTCTATTGTGCTTCTCGTGATTCGTCACTTTTTGCACAAGATTTAATTGCAAATTTTGTTGGGGTATTCACTATTTGTTAGGGGTAGGTATGGAAAGAAAAAACAAGAACTTTGCAAGCAAAGGGGCAAAGACAGCTATGTCTTTGGTACTTGCGCTCTCTTTGGTCCCTTCTTCAGCGTTAGCAGAAATTGCTAGCACTCAAGAGGTGGCTCAGACGCAAGAAGTTGCAGCAACTCAAACAAGTGATGCAACTGCCTCAACTTCGGAGGCAACTGCAGAGACCTCTGCTGAAACCACCGCTAACGCAGAAGCTACTTCCAACCAGCAGACCTCTGAGCAGACTGCTGCTCCTGCAGAAAGATCTTCTCGCCGTGTTACAAGAAGCCTTTCTTACATCTCAACTGAGCTCTGGGTAGACGGAACCAACGGTAGCGATACTAACGAGGGCTCCAGCTCCGATCCTGTTAAATCTCTCCAGAAAGCACTGGAGCTGTGGGGAGAAACTTCTTCAATCTACACCATTCACCTCAAAGGCAACCTTGATTTGACCTCTACGGTTACCATTCCTTCTGGTCTTACACTCAAGATTGAATCTGAGGGCGCAACGCTTACTGGCACTGGAAACAGCATTGACGGTCTGATTCTATCACCTGGCTCAACGCTGACCGGCACAGGCACTCTTACCATGTCCGGCTTCAAAACCGCCCTCACTGCAGAAGATGGCTCAACCATCACCGATGGTACCTATGTCTTTAGAAACAATGCAGGTGCAAGCGGTACTCGTGGTATTTCTCTTGGCGGAACCGTTAGCGGTAGCACCAACAAGAACAGCGTTACCATCACCGCAGACGATAAGAGCAATACAAACTTCTTTGAGTCTGGCGTTACCTTTGAAAACGCTACCATCAAAGTAACTTCACAGGCTCGTACCTGGAATGATGCTCGCAACCTCAACCTTAAGAACACAGACCTTACCGTTGAAGGCTTTGGTCAGACTTTCTACGTCAACCAGCTCAACATGAATAACTCTACGCTGACCATTAATCCTTCATGGTACGGCGCTACGGGCATGACCATCCAGGGAACTTCCAATATTGTTAACTCCACCATCAACGCAAATGCTGGCTCAACTTCTGGCATTTCTGTAGGTGTAGCTGGTGGAACAGTAAACGTTACTAACTCAACCCTTAACTTCACTAACGGTGGAACTGGCGGCCTTAACGTCAACACTGGTGACGTCATCATTAACAACTCCACGATTAAGGGAGATGGTCGTAACTCTGGCGCCCTCTTTGGAGCCCAGACTAACGGCTCCATCCAATTCACCGGAAACAGCCTGGTAGAAACCCCTGCTACCAAGAACTCCGATAACGGTGCTGGCCAGACTCGTCAGAACTACAACGTTGTTGGCGGCTCTTACCTGCTCAAATACGCACCAAGCTACAACAGTGGCTTTGGTAGCACTATCCCTACAAACGGTGCAGCTAACGGCAACGAGGTTCTCTCGCTCTTTACCCTTGCTGACCCATCAACTAACTCTCTGAGCCTCATTAATGCCAACGGAGCAACCTACACCTACCCAGTTACTAACGCATCAAGTGATGGTCAAAAGCACGTTTGGGCACCTGCTGCAACCGTTACCTTTGACCTCAACACCCCAGGCGTTACTGGCGTCAACCCAACATTTGCTGACGGCACTACTGCTAACAAGACTGCTCTTGCTATGCGCGGCAACTCTCTTGCAACCGCTTCCTCTGTAGCAGGAGGCTCCACTACCCTACCTGCAGATCCTTATGCAAGTGGTCAGGAGTTTGACGGCTGGTACTACACCGACGCTGCTGGTACCGAGCACCAGTTCACCGCTGATACCCAGGTCACCTCTGACATGACAGTCTATCCACATTGGAAGGCCAACACCTCATGGCTTTACGTTAGGTATCACAATGGTAATGGCGTCTCTGTCATTGACCGCGTTGCTACCAACGCTAGCCGTACCGTAACGGTCCGTTCTGACGCTGAGGTCAACAACCTCGACAATAACTTCAATATCGCTGGAAAGACCTTCAAGCGTTGGACCACCCAGGCAAACGGCGCTGGTGACGAGGTTGCAGCTAATTCCAACCTGGCTGTTCCTGCAGGTACTGATACCGTTGATTTGTACGCAGACTGGGAGGAGCAGCACCTTACCGTGTCCTTCTCGGCAAATGGTGGAACCTTCTCTGCGAACAGCGTCTTTAAGCAGAATCCAAACGTCTTTGACATCACCACCGATGCAAACGGCGGAGAAATTGCAACTATCAAGACTCACCCAACTGTTGCTGAGCAGACTACTATTAACGCTCTTCTACAGAATCTCAGTGGCAATACTTTGACCACAGATACTGCTGGAATTGCAAGCTCAACCAGCACCAACACTAATACCGCTTATACAGAGATTGCAACACTAGAGAATTACGTTTTGGATAACGCAGAAACCCCTGTAACGTTCTTTGGTTTTGTTGTTGGTCACAACTATCACTACTGGTTCACTGACGCTGCAGGTAACTCCGCTGCAACCATCGACGGTGGTGCAACACTTACTAACGATGTCACCTACTACCTCAAGTGGAAGGAAGATCCTTCCATCCAGAGAGTAGAGCTTACGAGCGATCTTCCTGCTGATATGTGGAGTGACTCTCAGAGCAACACCACTCAGATCAAGGAAGTTTCTAACGATAAGAGCTTCAGTCTTACAGGTGCTATTGACGCTACTTCCGTCATTAATCAGATGAGCGCTTTTGAGAATGGCATTGCTGGCGGCCTCGACGACCTAACCAAGATTACGCTTTCTGGCACAACTTCTACCTTTACTGCAAAGCTCACGCTTCCTGCTGGCGTTGTTGTCCCAGCTAATCCAACAGTAACTACCTCTGGCCTTGGTGATCTCTTTGAGGTTACAAACGTTTCCGTCAACGGTCAGGAAGTTACCGTTACCCTGAAGCTTAAGGGCACGTACACCAACTACAAGCAGCTCAAAGACGCTGTCGAGACAGTTGGCAAAGACGATGCAGCTACCGCAGAAATTGCAAGACCTCTTACCGTAACTGTTGATGGTCTCACGCTTGACCCAACTCAGGTAACCAATGGTCAGGAGCTCACCGCTACAGGTACTCTTACTGGCACCTTTGAATCTTTTGCAAAGAACACCGTCACCAACGTCACCAAGAAGTTCGAACTTTCTTGGAACGGCGTTCAGATTGCTGCAAGCAGAGACCCTCGTGGTACTGGCATTCAGCAGACTCTGATTGTGAACAACCCAATTGAGATGAACCTTCCTGCAGATATGCTTGCTGACGAGAACACCGAGCATGACCAGGTCATCACTATGAAGGCAGGTTCTACCTTTAACCTCACTGGTTCCATTCTTGCTTCCTCTATTCAGGAGCAGATGAACAACATTGAGCGCGCCTACCCTAATACCAACCACGACACCATTACGCTGAGCAACCTTAAGTTCAAGTTCACCGCAACCCTGACCGTTCCTGAGGGAATGACCCTCCCAAGCAACCTTGATGCCAACACCATCCAGGCTTCCAACTTTGGCAGCGGCTTTAAGGTCAGCGATGTTCAGGTCAACGGTCGTACGGTTACCGTCACCTTTGAGCTCAGCGATCCTTCCTCCATTAGAACGTACTCTGACCTCGAGCGCATTGTTGATGAGGCAAGTGCCAACGATGGCTGGATGAAGCTCACCATTCCTGGCGTCACCATTGACTCCAATGTTGCTGCAGGCACCCAGCTCACCGCTGTCGGCACCGTTACCGGCTCCTTCAGTGCTATTGCTGATTCCGCAGCTGGCAACCGCAAGGTCTTCTCGTTCACCTGGAATGGTGTCCAGTGGCCAGATGGTAAGGACGCCGTTGCAACTGATAACGACACAATCCAGCTAACCATTACTGTTGCAGAGGATGAGACTCCAGAGACTCCTTCTACTCCAACTAAGCCATCTAAGAAAAAGAAGCAGAAGACTCCATACACCGGAGATGCTTCTGCTGCAGCACCTCTTGCTGCACTTCTCGCTGGTATGACCGCTGTAATGACTTCACTTGGCATTACTAAGCGTCGTAAGAATAAGTAAGAAAGAAAGTGATAGGTTCTGTATCGCTCTAGTTAGGATGTGCTATGAAAAGTAAGGCAAGGATTGTAGCGGGATTGCTTTTAGCTGCCGTTGCATTCGTCGCAGCATTGCTGCCTAACCTTAGCGTGGCTTACGCAGAAGACACCACAGGTCTTCAAATCAATGCTCTGAGCATTGAAGATGCGTCGACTCACGCCCAAGTTGCTGACCTTCTTGCAGGTCAAACTCCTGCTCTGAAGGCGGGAGTCACCTACGCCTTGAATGTTGGCTACACAATCCCTGCATCGTTGCAGTTCTCCCCAACCTACCTCAACGTGAGGTTTGGAGATGGACTCTATGTCACAGGTCTTCCAGGTGCAACGTTTACCGTTGGTGGCATCTCAAACACCAGCTTCTCTAACCTGGTTACCACACCTACGGGAACGGGAACCCTTCCTTACGGCTATCCTGGCGCAAGTTCCGAGAAGAACCGCAGTGGTGATTTGGTCTACATGACCAATAACGGCCTTACCCAGGTCTCTTCCAGAGGAGAAATTCAATTCAAGCTTGACGACGCTGTTGAGAACCAGAGCGCAAGCCAGGTTATCGCAAATGCAATTCGTGTTAGCTTGAGTACCGCTGCAACACAAAACGTTGATCCACACACCTCATCTGTTACTGCAGCTGACGCCATGACCTATGGTTTCTGGGCTGATCAGTCTACTGAGGTTCTCTCTAAGGGTGGTACCACCTCTACCCTGCAGGTTTCTACCACAGGCTCTAAGGTACTCACCGAGGCAAACAGCAAGACTACGGTTCAGGTTGTCTACCCAAGCGATATGGAGCTAGTTGGTGTCAACGAGACCAGCCTCTACAACACCGCAGGAACCATTGTTTCTACCACCGATGATGGCACTAACAAGACCGCAACAGTTGAGTGGAACGAGCCAGGCTCTTACGCAGGTACCCCAACCTTTAAGCCACAGATTAAGGTTCCTGCATCAAGCACCAGACCTAACAACTCAACCTTTAACGTCACCATTAAGAACCTCACTATGTCCGTTTGGAATGACACTCCAAACGTCAACCGTTCCTCCGCAAACGCTTCTTCTACGCTTACGGTTACCGTAATTGACGGTCTTAACCCAGAGCGTCTTACCACACACGCTCTTGTCGACACAGCTCCTAACTGGGCATACAAGAAAAACGATACCTACAACGTTCGTCTTGGCACCTACCTCATCAAGAACGAGCTCTCCACAGACACCGCTCCAAAGACGCTCGAGATGACCATCGATCAGAACCAGACCGCTATCATCCGCGGCGTCACCATCCCGTACAAGGCTGGTATGACCTATGGTCCAATCCACTGGACCGCATCAGACGGCACGAGCGGAACTGCTGACCCAAGCATTCTGCGTACCTCTGGTGTCTCCGCACTTATCACCAACACTGCCCTTGGTCTTGATATCAATACCTCCATTACTTCCATCAAGGTTGACCTTGGTCCAATTCTTGGCGGATACGATGGCATTAGACCAATGAGCGATCTTCTCGATACATGGAATCCAAACAACAAGCATGTCACTGACGAGTACTATGGCTGGAGCTACATCTCCAACGGCGTTTACGGCTCTTGGAAGAAGGGCACTAACGCCGACGTTGTCACTAACGTCAAGCTCTACAACACCGGCACCACTCCTGACGCAGGCGTTACGCTGACCGCTAAGTCCGGCGCGCCTAAGGTTCTTAACGGCGTTGGTAGCATCGATAAGACCCAGATTAACGGCGGTGAGACCTTCAAGATTTCTGGTCGCATCGACGACGCAAACTGGGACTGGAACCCTCTTCAGGAGCCAGTGCTCTACGTCATCATGCCTGAGGGCTTTACCTACAGCAACCTCACCGTTTCTAACGGCACGCTCAGTGCTCCTGAGTTTGTAGGAACGTACGATAAGGACGGCGTAGCTGTTAAGGTTTGGAAGTACACCATTGATGTTGGCGACGAGACTCGCGGTCAGTATCAGCCAGACTTTACCAGCAAGAACATGACTCTGAGCATGGATGTCCACACCACCGATCTTGCAGGCAAGGGTATCTACCACATCAACGACTTTGTTGGCATTACCACCAAAGACTTCAAGGAGATTGGCGCTCAGATTAAGGCCGAGCACTGGGACCGCAGCAACTGGAACACTTCCCAGTACACCAGCCTGTTTGGCAACAGCGTCAACTCTGGCGAGACCATGGTTTCTCTCTCCGAGCGCCCTGGTATCAACATTGCACAGGCATCTGCTATTGCCGCTGCATCTACCCTTTCTGTAAAGGATGCCGTCTCTGGAACCGTAACTGATTACACGTACGACTCCGCTAATCCAGGCGCAACTACCCCTGTTATGCAGCGCGATGACACCGCAACTGTTCACATTGCTGTCCGCAATAACACCGGTAACACTGCAAATACCACGCAGCTCTTTGTTCCATTGCTGTCTAAGTCTGCAGACCGCGGTGCTGGCATCAATCCAGAAGGTGCAACTCAACTGCCTCTGGCACTTGAAGGCGTAAGTTCTTCTTCCAACTTCTCTTACCAGTACATCAAGCTGAACCCTGGTGTTACCTACACTGCAAACCATGCTCCACAGCCTAGCGACTATACTGTAGTCACTGATCCTACTGAGGCCGACATGGTGCTGTTTACTTCAACTCAGGCACTTGACGCAAATAGCGGCGGCTTTGCTGACGTCACGTACAAGGTTGCCGACAACGTAGATGCTTCCTACGACGGTAAGCGCAGTGTATTCAGTAGCGTTCTTGACTACGACATTGCTGGTAACCACTCCACTCGTACCCTCTCCACTCACGCTCTGAGCTATGCAGGCATTGACCTCAAGATCAATAAGGTCTGGGACGATAACAACAATGCAGCTGGTAAGCGTCCAACTCCCGCTGATTTTGGTGCTAACAACTTGGAGCTCACCAACGATAAGCACCTTGATACCAGCACCATTACGCCTATGGTTACCGATAACGGCGACAATACCTACACCATTGTCTACAAGGGTCTTCGTAAGTACGTAGACAATACTGCTGCTGATACTGTTTCGTACACCATCACCGAGAACGTTCCTAATTCCTACGTTTCAACTAGAAGCAGTATTTCTCGCGTCGAGCAGTACACCACCACTCAGTCGCTGGTAAATGTCTACAATGTCAGGCCTACCATTGTGACGCCATCCGTTACCAAGATTGTCGAAGGCGATTACCCAGTTGTTCCTATACCTGGAGGGCCTTCACCTGCGTCTCTGGTTAATTCTTACCTGAGCTCAAGTAACGTTAGCGCAGCAGGCGCCACAAGCACTGCAAGCGCGACAAGCGCCGACGACACTGCAAGCGGCAGCTTTGCCGAGAGCCTGATCAACAACTTCCTGGCGAATGGCTCTGAAGACGAGGGCGACGCTCCTAACGTCTTTATCTTTGAGATGACACGCCTTGATCCATCCAGCCCTATGCCTGAGGGATCTACCGGCAATACTGCTCGTACACGCAGGCTTCTCGGTGGTGACGCCGTATTCCGCAACATTACGTTCACTCAGCCTGGCACCTACGTGTACACCATCAAAGAGGTTACCGGCACCCAGAACATCCAGTACGATCAGAGCGTCTACACCGTTACCTATAATGTTGCCGACGACGGTACTGGCCAGCTTGAGGCAACACGTACTATGACCAAGACTGACGAGGACGGAAACGTTACTACCGTTGACCTTGGCGAGTATAACGATGCAACAGGCGCTGTCTTTACTAATGTCTATCCTGATCCACTGCCAGCCAGGGACTATCCAGTTGTCCAGAAGGTTGTTACTGGTAACGCACCAGATGCTCCAACCGACTATCCATCAGTTCTCCCTGATGACAACGGCGGCAACCCACGCACTGCAACAACTCAGGATGTCTTCAAGTTCACGCTCACCCGCAACGATCCTTCCTACCCAATGCCAAACAACGCAACAACAGATAGCGTTGAGACTTCTGTTGATGTTTCTGGCGATAATAACTTCGGTGAGCTAGTCTTTACGCAACCTGGCACCTATGTTTACACCATCAAAGAGGTTACCGGCACTAACCAGAGGGTTACTTACGACAAGTCCGTCTACACCCTCACCTACACCGTCTTTAAGAATGATGATGGTGAGCTTGATTTCACCTACCACATTACTAAGACCGCTGAAGATGGAACCGTAACAGAGATTGATCAGTGCGAGTGCAGAAGCACGCCTCCTCTGGTATTCACAAACGACTATCCAGAGCCTGAGCCTCAGCCAACACCAGATCCTGAGCCAACTCCTAGCCCTGATCCACACAAGCCTTCTAAGACCAAGAAGAAGCGCGTTCTGCCAGACACTGGCGATGTTGCTGAGCTTGTGATTGCTTCTGTTGGAATGGTTGCTTCTGGCATCACCGCTC
>CAUVID010000033.1:0-11323 GCA_963551855.1 Lancefieldella parvula
CAGAATCATAATCACCCGCATATGAACTGCGTCCCAAAACTTGGACATAAGAAATGGGGGGCAGTTCACTTTGACTTAGAGCGCAGTTCTCAATTGTTTTGGTAAGAATTTAGATTCTGCAAATAATTTATGATTCAGCGTATGCAAGCATGCAATGAGGGTATAGTATGCCGTAGTTAACAAATTGAGGAGTGTCTGTATGAGTCCTATTGATATTTTGGTTGTCCTTATCGTCATTGCTCTTGTTGCTCTTTGCGTCCGCTCTCAACTTAAGAGCGCAAAAGAGGGTTCTTGTTCTGGCTGTTCTTCATCCAGCAGCTGTGGCACTCATCACGGTGGAGACGGTCACTGTGGTGTTGCTCAGAAAATGATTTCTGACGTCGATAAGGCTTTTGACGCTCAATAGGTCAATTGTCACAATTTCATTAACAATTTTTACCATTCGCCCGGTTTCAGGGAAGTGGAAACATAGCCGTAACAAGAATGTGTCATGGTAGTTACGATTCCAGTTTTCTGACCCGGGAGGACCGTATGAGTACGGATAAGAAAATTGACTTTATTCTTCGCACGGTAGAGGAGCGAGACGTTCGCTACCTGCGTCTTTGTTTTACCGATGTACTCGGCGGATTAAAGGCTCTCTCCATTTCCCCCGAGGAGCTAGAAGAGGCTTTTGTTGAGGGCATTGGTTTTGACGGCTCCAACGTTGACGGCTTTGCTTCCCAGGAGCAGTCCGATCTTCTCGCGTTCCCCGATGCAGATACGTTCCAGATTCTTCCATGGAAGACAGATGATGGTGTAGTTGCAAACGTATTCTGCGATATTCAAACTCCTCGACGTGAGGCTTTTACAGGCGATCCACGCCTTGTACTGAGAAATGCTTTTATCAAGGCAGAAGACCTTGGCTATGTCGCAAATGTTGGCCCTAAGCTTGAGTATTTTTATTTTGTGAGCGGGACTGAGCCAAAGCCTATCGATCAGGCTGGATACCTTGATTTGAATTCTGCTGACCTCAGCCATAGCCTTCGATACTCCACGTCTCGTGCACTTGAGAATCTTTCTATTCCTGTTCAGTATTCTTTCCATGCAGCTGGCCCTGCTCAAAACGGCGTTGAGCTCCGTTATGCAGAAGCACTAACTTGCGCGGATAACATTGTTACTGCTCGTCTGGTTATCAGGCATATTGCAACACTTCACGGTGTGTTTGCTTCGTTTATGCCAAAGCCTCTTCAGGGAGTTCCTGGCTCAGCCATGCTTTTGAATCAGTCGCTTCTTGACCACGATGGCGAGTCTCTGTTCTGGGCTCCAAAGACTGAGAGCGAGGCCCACCTTTCTGAGCTTGCTCAACACTACATTGCAGGTCTTATTAAGTACGCTCCCGAGTACATGCTTATTACTAACCCAACGGTTAATTCCTATAAGCGTTTTGATCGTGATGCTATTCCTGCCTATGCAACCTGGGGTCGTAAAAACCGTTCTGCTATGGTTCGTATTCCTACGCATAAGCCAGGAAAGCATGTTGCCACCCGTGCTGAGCTGCGTATTCCTGATCCAACTGCAAACCCTTATTTGGCAAATGCTGTAACGCTTATGGCTGGCCTCAAGGGTATTGAAGAGGGTCTCTCTCTTCCTGAAGAGTTTGTGGGCGGAAATCCTGCTGATTATGGCGAGAAACTCCCCACAAATCTTGGAGAGGCACTTGAGCGCTTCAAGCAGTCTGAGCTTCTCAAAGACGCTCTTGGTGAGCATATCTTCTCGTATCTGTGTGAGCGCAAAGCAGAGGAGTGGCGTGAGTTCTGCCTTACCGTCACTGACTGGGATACCCAGAAATACTACGCTGGTTGCTAAGCAACTATTCTGCTTGCATTTATTAGGTACCTTTGAACCCTGTTCTGATTTTTTCAGAGCAGGGTTTTTTGACGAGAAACCCTTGTTTCACGCAAAGAATGTAGTCTTCTTACTCGAATTGTTACCGTTTTATGAACTGAAAAAATTACTTTTACCTGGGCTTTATTGGATAGAATGACTCAATAATAGTCATTTATACAAAGAAATATAGCTTCTCACCATTTTTATGCAATAAAAACGAGAAATACGAAGAAAATTATAAGTAGATTTTTCATATTTGATTCCTATAATTCATTCCAATGAATTTCAGCTCAGATTTATTCAGGAAGAGGCAGATATGAAATCTTCATTTGTAACTACAGCTAAGAAGGCTGCCCTAAAGGGCGCCGCAGTTGTTTCTATGGCATGTGCGCTTATGGGTCTTATGGCCTGCTCACCCTCTAAACAAGAGACTGCTCAGCAGAGCACCACTGCACAGTCAGAGTCCGGCTATACGCTGGTAACTAAGGGTCATCTGACTGTTGTTGCAGAGCTTGGTTTCCAACCGTTTGAGTACTTTGAAGGCAACTCAACCACTCCTGTTGGTTTTGACGTTGATCTTATTACCGAGATTGCAAAGAGACTCAATCTTGAGGTTACGTACCTGCCAAACCAGAAGTTTGACACTCTTGTTCCAACTATCAAGCAGGGTGGCAAAGCAGACGTTGCTATCGCAGGCATTACCATTACTGACGAGCGCTCTCAGGAGGTAGACTTCACTACTTCTTACCTCGACTCCAATCAGTCCTTGGTTGTTAAGTCAGGCAGCACCGAGACCGAGCAGACGCTCAACGACGCCTCTAAGAAGGTTGTTGTTCAGACAGGTACTTCCGGCGAGGATTGGGCAAAGGAGAATCTTCCAAAGGCAACTATCGTTTCTGTCGACGATGTTGCTGCAGCAATGGCAGGAGTCCAGACTGGTTTGTACGATGCTATGGTCATTGACTTGCCTGTTGCTTCCAATCTGATTAGCACTTCATATTCTGATCTGACTATTGCAAAAGAAATTCCAACAGGTGAGCAGTACGGCATTGTAGTTTCCAAGGACAATCCTGCGCTGACCGAGGCAATCAACAAGGTTCTTGCAGACATGGAGAAGGACGGCACTATGACTGCTCTCAAGACCAAATGGTTTGGCTCTAACATCTAGTTTTACCAGCTCAGCAAAAGTGCTTGAAGTCAGATTTGGCTTCAAGCACTCACTGTTTTCATCAGGATTTATTGCAACTAAGCTCTAAAGGAGTATCACGTGATTGCACTTTTGCACAAAACTATGTCAGGACAGCAACTGTCCTTGTGCATGTCATCTGCGAGTTTCAAAGCTGAATCTGCACCTCAGAGTACGGCTTATAATTCAGCTAAGTCAAAGCTCTCGCATAATCGTGCGTACTCCTCACTGCTTGTAGTTCTTCTCGCTACGCTTCTTTTGAGTGGGCTGTTCTTTATGTCTCTGAGCGTGTTTTCTGTTCAGGGTGCGTTTGCTCTCACCACAAATAAGGCAACAACTAAGTCAAATCAGACAGAAGGCAATGGCGTTATCGGTGGCAAAGAGACTCGTTTAACCTGGGAGGGAACAGTTGAGGACGAGCAGGTCTTTCAGCTGACTTTGCAGCTTCCTGAGGGCTCCGATCTGCAGAGCGCAACTACTAAGGTGACCGTTCTCTCAGGTCTTACGCGCGAGAAGATCGAGGCAACTGCAAGCGTCCAGGGAACGCAGGTTGTGATCTCTTTTGCAACACCCGTGGACGCTCAAAAGCTTATTCGTGTAGAGATTTCCGGCATGAAGTTTCCTGCTGACGGAGGTTCGTACACTGTTGAGGGAACATATACCACTGAGCAGGGAACTCAAAAGCTTGCCTCTTCTCCTGAAATCACCATTATTCCTAACACACCTGTTCAGGCTCTGGTGAATTGGCTTGATGCTCAGCCTTGGGTTGAAGCGTGGAATTCCAACCACTTTTTGGGCATGTTCTTAAAGCCACAACTGATTGTCTCTTCAGTGGTGATGCTTTTTCCTGGATGGCTGGTTTGTCTTGCAATTGTAATTTGCGCTTATCCTGTAGCTATTGTGCTGGGAATGGGCTTTGCGCTGCTGAAGATTTCCAAGAATCCGCTCCTGCGTGCACTTGCGGTGGTATATATCAATTTGTTGCGTGGAACCCCATTCTTCCTGCAGATTTATATTCTGTTCTTTGGTCTTCCTATGTTAAATATTAATCTGGACACCAATTTGCTTGGCTTTATTGTGGTTGCTATCAATTCTTCTGCGTATCTTTCAGAGATTTTCCGCGCGGGCATTCAATCAATTCCGCAGGGTCAGTATGAGGCAGCAAGCTCTCTTGGTATGAATCGTTTACAGACCATGACGTTTATTATCATTCCTCAAACTATTCGCCGGGTTATTCCGCCTCTTACCAGCGACTTTATTACTTCCTACAAAGATACCTCGCTGCTTTCTTCTGTAGGTGTTATGGAGCTGATGATGTTTGCTAAAAACCTCACCACCTCAACGGGAAACATGACGCCATATATGACGGCCGCTCTGTTCTATTTGGCAATTACCTTGCCACTCATTAAGGTAGTTGGCACTATCGAGAAACGCATGGAGCAGTCAGAAACAGGTAAAACAGTAAGCGTCGCAGCTAGTAAGAATCAAGCTCTTTCCAAGGAGGAAAACTAATGTCTTTCTTTTCTTTCAAAAAGAAGTCGAACACAGAACAACCTGCCTTGGATGCTGAAGTTGCTGCACAAGAGGCATTTGAGCACGATAAGCCGCTTACTAACCATGCTTTCGAGTCAGGTGAACATCCTATTGTTCGTATTGAGCACCTCAATAAGTCGTTTGGATCAACGCATGTCTTAAATGACGTTAACCTGACTGTTTGGCCAGGTGAAGTAGTGGTTGTGCTTGGTCCTTCTGGCTCCGGTAAATCCACTATGCTTCGTTGTATTAATCTGCTAGAGACTCCTTCTGCAGGCCATATTCTTATTGAAGATCAAGAGATTACGGACACAAACGAGGCAGAGGTTAACACCCTTCGTAGAGATGTCGGAATGGTCTTTCAGCAATTCAATCTATTCGGTCATTTAACGGTTAAAGAGAACGTAATGATTGGTCAGATTAAGGTTCTAGGAAAGTCAAAAGAGGAGGCAGAGGCAGAGGCGCTAAAGCAGCTGGAGGCTGTTGGCCTTGCCGATAGAGCAGACTTCAAGCCTGGTGCGCTTTCCGGTGGACAGCAGCAGCGTGTTGCAATCGCTCGCGCCGTTGCTATGCATCCAAATGTACTTCTGTTTGATGAGCCTACTTCCGCGCTTGACCCCGAGCTTGTTCGTGGTGTTTTGGATGTTATGCGTGATCTGGCAAAGAACTCTGGTATGACCATGATTGTGGTAACGCACGAGATGGGTTTTGCAAAAGACGTGGCAGATCGCGTGGTCTTTATGGAAGGAGGAGTGGTAGTTGAGCAAGGTACTCCTGATGTCATTTTCAACAATCCACAAAACCCTCGAACAGCTGAGTTTATTGGCGCTATTGCGTAAAACCCATACTTTTTAGAATTAATACGCAAACGAAAAAATAAATTAAGACGAGAAAATCTTCTCGCCCTAATTGCAGATAATAAGGTATATCTGCTCTTTATTCGCAGCTTGTGGTATGCTTTATAAGATTAAGCTTATCCTAGGGGGAATCGATGCATCACAAGAATATTCTTCTTGTATCTGCAACGACACGCTTACATGAACGTATGCGTGAACTTTCGCATGTCATTGATGTGTCTATTGCTCTTGCAAATGCAGCCTCATTTTCTCAGGCTGCGGCTTCTGGTCATACCTTTGACCTTATCATTCTTGATCAAAAAGACCTGTCCCAGGATGTTATTAGCACGGTAGAGAATTATTCTGCGCAAAATGGCGGAATTGCTCGCCTGTTTGTTGCTGACCTTGATAATCTTTCTAAGTTTGTTCTGCCTGTTCAGGGCAAGAGCGATTTTATTTTGTCTACTGCAACTATCCAGGAGTTTAGCCTTAGGTGCTCGCTGCTTTTGTGGCCAGGTACCGAGAGCACTTCTAGAGATTTGGTTATTGTTGACAACATAAAGATTAACCTGGCAACGTATCAGGTTTACATTGATGAATCTCCTGTTGATCTTACGTATATGGAATATCTGCTGCTGTCATTCTTGGCAACCCATCCATCTCGTGCATACTCACGTGAGGCTCTTTTGCAGCGCGTTTGGGGCTTTGAATACTGCGGCGGTACCAGAACAGTTGACGTTCACGTAAGGCGTGTTCGCTCAAAGATTGGTCCTCAAGCAGCCGCTCATCTTGAGACGGTTCGTGGTGTAGGCTATCTATTTAGAGCATAATCGCAGGTATAAACTGCATTTAATGGGATCTGCAAACTTCTTTCTTACTAGCAGGATTTCCGCGCGTCTTTCTCATAATGAGAAACGAATTTTTGTCCGGTATAACGGGTAGAATACACATATTGAAAAATTGATGTTTAGCGCAGAATTATTTGCGTTAGTTGTTTGCATCAAAGTGATGTTAAGGAGGATGTCTATGGAGAACCAAGCACATGGTTTAACCACAGATTCCGCTATTTATAAGCGTTTCTCGCCAGTTGAGCAGACTGGATTTATGTCTATGTTCAAAAGCTCAAGTGTAAAAAGAACAGCTTGTGTAATTGCTTTTGCCGTTGCTTGTGTTCCTACCATTGCTTTGGGAGAGGGAATTTCTAAGCTTCCTGTAGTATCTGGTCAGGCAACTATTTCTCAAGCAGCGACGTCTCGTCCTGCTGCAGAACCAACTGATACTAAGACGGCAGAAACGGTAGCTTCTAAGGTTTTGCCTTCGGTTGTGTCCGTTAAGGCTACCAGTGATTCATCAGGCTCAACCGGTTCTGGCGTTGTATTGAACACAAATGGAGACATTCTTACCAATTACCACGTTATTGAGGGTATGGATACGTTCTCTATCTCCGTTAATGATAAAGAGTATGAGTGTACTGTTGTTGGTACAGATCCAACCTCTGACCTTGCTGTTCTTCATGCTGACCTTAAGGGAGATAGCCTAACCCCAATTGAGATTGGTAATTCCGATAACTTAGCTCCTGGTAGTTGGGTTATGAGTGTTGGTAGCCCATTTGGACTTGATCACTCTGTTTCTGCAGGTATCGTGTCTGCTCTTTCTCGTGGAGATATGCTTGAGACAGAGGGTGGAGAAACCACTATTTATGCAAACCTCATCCAGGTTGATGCAGCTATTAACCCAGGTAATTCTGGCGGCGCTCTGGTTGACTCTAATGGTCAGCTTGTGGGTATTTGTACGTTGTTCTCGTCAGATACCAAGTCATTTGCGGGTATTGGTTTTGCAATTCCTTCTAACTATGCCATTGATATTGCAAATCAGATTCTTTCTGGCCAGCAAGTTAAGCATGCCTATATTGGTCTTTCTATGCAGACCGTTACTCCTCGAGTTGCAAAGCGCAATGATCTTTCGGTAGATTACGGTGCGTATGTAGCAGGCCTTCTTGATGATAGTCCTGCAGAGGGTGCTGGTATTAAAAAGGGTGATGTTATTGTCTCTATTGGTGGAGAGCGCGTAGTTTCTGCTGATGCAGCTATTATTGCCGTTCGCTCTCACAAGATTGGAGAGACCGTTCCTGTAGAAATCATGCGTGGAGAAGACCGCCTTACTATCAACGTCACGCTTGGTTCTGATGAGACGCTTTCTTCTATGAAGGAGAAAGAAAAGAACAGCAAGAACGAAACAAACAACGATACTGATGATAAGCAGGATCGCACTGAAGATGATGATTCCTATAGGTATTATCGTCAGCAAAATTATTGGGAAGAGTTCTGGGATTACTTCACTAATCCTTATGGAGATAAAGACGTTAATTCCGATAATCCATTTGTGAATTTCGTAGAGGGCATTACCAATAGCATTGCAGAAGTAATCTACGGCATTTTTGGTTAACACTCAGATTGCGTTTGCTGTGTTTGCGTTTGTTTGTTCTGCTATGAGTTAGGGGAGTCTTGTGGATTTACTTGTGCTGTTAGTTTTGGCTGTAGTCGCCATTCTACTTATCGTGAGCCTTGTCACACTTTCCTCTAAGCTTTCGCAAGTAAAGACGCTGCAAGAGCAAAGTCAAACATCATCTGCAGAGCTTATAAGAAGCTCCCAAGAGTTGGATCGTCGTGTTACGGATAACATGGCAAAAATGCAAGAGCTTATGGATACAAAGCTTGAGAAGGTAAGAGAGGTAGTTGATCAAAAGCTCACCTCAACACTGCAAAATCAGACAAAGCAGACTGATCAGCGCATTGCTCAGCTTGATGCTCGCTTTGATGCTTTTCAGCGTCGTGTGGATGACAACATGAAAGCAACTTCCCAGGCTTCAACTGAGCAGCTTGGTAAGGTTAGAGAGACTGTTGACAAACAGCTCAGCGACATGCGTAAAGAGAATGAAGCAAAGCTTGAGCTTATGCGTCAGACTGTTGACGAGAAACTCCAGAAGACGCTTGATGAGCGTATGACTCAATCGTTTCAGCGTGTATCTACGCAACTTGAGCAAGTTCATCAAGGCTTGGGAGAAATGCGCGGCCTTGCAGAGGGTGTTGGAGACTTAAAGAAAGTTCTCTCTGGAGTTAAGACTCGCGGAATTGTTGGAGAAATTCAGCTTGGCGCAATTCTAAGAGACATTCTTTCTTCAGAGCAGTATGAAGAGAATGTTGCCACCATTTCTGGCTCTACTGAGCGCGTGGAGTTTGCTGTTAAGTTGCCTGGAGAGTCAGGGGAGACTGTTTGGCTTCCTATTGATTCTAAGTTCCCAGGAGATACGTACGAGCATTTAGTGGATGCAATCAATGCAGGTAATGAGGAGGCGATTGCTGCCGCTAAAAAGGGTCTAGAGACTCGTATTAAGGCAGAAGCAAAAGATATTTCTTCAAAGTACATTGCTCCACCAGAGACAACCAACTTTGCTATTTTGTTCCTTCCTTTTGAGGGACTTTATGCAGAGGTAGTCAGTCAGACGGGTTTGCTTGAGCAGCTACAGAGAGAGTATCGCGTTAATGTGTGTGGACCTTCCACTATGGCAGCACTTCTTAACAGTCTTCAAATGGGATTTCAATCTGTTGCTATTCAGAAGCATGCCGACGAAATTCAAAAGGTACTCTCTGCGGTTAAGACAGAGTTTGAGACGTATCAGGCGCAGCTTGAGAAGGCTCAGAAACAGATTAGAACTGCAGAAACCACCATTGATAAGATTCTTACTACTAGAACAAAAGCTATGAACCGCAAGCTCAGAGGTGTTACTGCATTAGAGAGCCTTGAAGATGCACAGAGTACTTTAGGTCTTGTTGAGGGAAGTGTAGAAGATCAAGAGGATGATGAGTAGCACGTATTTTTGAGTGCTGAGTTTCTCTTTTATAGGTAGATAAAAAACAGCGGCTTCGGTTGCTGTTTTTTTGTTGCATAAAAATACCTTATGGGGGTATACTGTTTACAGAAACTAATACCCCCTTAGGGTATGCAAAGGAGGACAGATGGCTCAGAAAGACAGCCAACCACAGGAAACTTGTTGTCATTGTGATCACAAGGCTACTCCTCGCTCAAGCGAGCTTAAAAGTGGAGTTTCTCGCCGTATTAACCGTGCAATCGGCCAGTTAAATGGCATTAAAACAATGATCGATGAGGATCGTTATTGCGGAGACGTCCTTATTCAGCTTGCAGCAGTTGAGTCTGCGGTTAAGGCCATCTCAAGAGAAGTAATGCAGGATCACCTGGAGTCTTGCGTGGTTGACCGCATCCAGTCGGGTGATACAGAAGTTATTGATGAGGTCATGGACCTCTTTAAGCGTTTTATGTAAGGTGGCGTTATGGATCAGAAAGTTTTTGATGTACAAGGAATGACGTGTGCAAGTTGTTCTGCGCACGTAGAGAAGGCGGCAAACTCTGTTTCTGGTGTCTCTGAGGCTCGCGTTAATCTGCTTAAGAATTCTATGGAAGTTGATTACGACGGTAATCCAGATACCCTCAAGCAGATTTCTGACGCAGTAAGCAAAGCAGGCTATGAGGCAACACCTCGTAGCGACAAAAAAGATTCTGCTGCAACTACTAAGGCAGATGCTACCGATGCTTCAGAAAAGGCGGTAAAGCAAAAGAGGATTGAACTTATCTCCTCAATGGCGTTTGCCATTCCACTGTTCTATCTTGCCATGGGTGAGATGATGGGAGCACCTGTTCCGCCTGCTGTTTCTGGTATGAATGGCATGATGAACTTGGCTCTTACCGAACTCTTGCTTTGCATTCCTATTCTGTTTATTTGTCGCCACTATTTTGTTGGTGGATTCCGCTCATTGCTGCATGGCGCTCCTAATATGGACTCGCTCATTGCGCTGGGCTCAGCAGCGTCGTTTGCCTACAGTGTTGTCAGTTTGTACCAGATGGCAAACGCTTTTGTTGCAGGAGACATTACTGCAGCTCACCAGGCAATGCACGGCATGTACTTTGAGTCCGCAGGTTTGATTCTTGCTCTGATTACCTTGGGTAAGTTCTTTGAGGCTCGCGCAAAAGGTCATACCACAGGTGCAATTAACGCACTTATGAACCTTGCCCCAAAGACTGCTATTCTCGTCAAAGACGGTGTTGAACAAGAAGTTCCTGCAGATACCGTTGTGGTTGGAGACGTGCTTGTGGTAAGGGCTGGTCAGTCAATTCCTGTTGATGGCCAGCTCATCGAGGGAGAAGGATCTGTCGATGAGTCCGCGATTACCGGAGAGCCCGTTCCTGTAAGTAAGACCGTTGGCGATTCCGTGACAGGTGCTACGGTATCTACCGGCGGCTGGTTTAAGATGCGTGCCACCGCTGTTGGCGATGACACTACACTTGCAGGCATTATCCGCCTGGTTGACGAGGCAACAAGCTCCAAAGCACCTATCGAGCGTCTTGCTGACAGCATTGCTGGCATCTTTGTACCTGTTGTCATTGGAATTGCGCTGGTAACCTTTGCAGCATGGTTTGTCTTTGTGGCACCTGGTGACTTTGCGGTTGCTCTCTCGCACGCTGTTGCTGTTCTGGTTATTTCGTGCCCTTGTGCACTTGGTCTGGCAACACCTACTGCCATCATGGTAGGCACTGGTTTGGGCGCTTCAAATGGCATTTTGGTCAAGTCTGCCGAGGCGCTTGAGGGCGCAGTCCGAGCAACCGTGGTTGTTCTTGATAAGACCGGAACGCTCACTGAGGGCAAGCCAAGCGTAACTGACGTACTTTGTGCAGGTGGAACTTCCGAGCAGCAGATACTTGAGTACGCATATGCGCTTGAGCAAAAGAGCGAGCATCCACTTGCGCAGGCTATTGTTACGTACGCTCAAGAGAAGCTTGGAGAGTCTGCAGGCAGCTCTCTTGATGTACAGGAGTTCTCACAGGTTGC
>CAUVID010000034.1:0-11273 GCA_963551855.1 Lancefieldella parvula
AGGACGTTTTGGACCTGCTGGGTGTTGAGGGCTACCGCTACTACTTCATGACCGATGTCACTCCTGGTGAGGACTCTGGCATTTCCTTCGAGCGCATGGAGCAGGTCTATAACGCTGACTTGGCAAATAGCTGGGGTAACTTGGTTTCTCGCGCCCTTAATATGAGCGATAAGTACTTTGAAGGTGTTACTCCAACTTTTGATGGATCTTCTGTTGCTGCAGACCATCCTCTGCGCAAGCTGGCTGAGGGCATCTATGACCGCTACGCCGCGTGCATGGAGAAGATGGACTACGTGGGCGCTAAGAATATCATCATGGAGCTTGTCCACGCGGCTAACCACTACATTGAGGACGCTGCTCCTTGGACGGTGGCAAAAGACCCAGAGCGCGCAACTGAGCTTGCGGAGATTATCTATACGCTGCTTGAGTCTATCCGCATTTGTGCACATCTCTTTATGCCATTCATGCCTACCACATCCGCAGAGGTTCTTCGTCGTATGAGCCTTGACGAGGCAGAGATTACCTCTACCGATACCTGTAGCGAGTGCGTATGGGGCAAGCTTCAGGGTGGTTTGGCTGTCTCTAAGGGAGACGCTCTGTTCCCACGTCTTGCAAACAAGTAATCGTGTCGGAGCACACATCGCATCAGACATCGTGGCTTGCTAATCAGCGCGCCACTAAAGAAACGCTGGAACGTTTTGGCCTTGCCACCAAATACAGGCTGGGCCAAAACTTCCTGGTACAAGATCACGTTATCGAGAAGATCGTCCAGCTTGCAGAGGTTCAGCCTACCGATGTGATTGTTGAGGTTGGGCCCGGTTTGGGTACCCTTACAGTTGCCTTGCTCGACCGCGCCCGTGCGGTTTGTTCACTTGAAGCAGACTCTGAACTGGAGCAAGTCTTGGCGGTAACCTGCAAGGAACCTCATCCAGACTCGTTTGCGCTGGTTATGGGAGATGCTCTGGCAATTACGCCGCAGAAGCTTGCTGAGGCCTACAGTGCACTTCCTGCCGTTGCTCAGAGCGCGATCCCGGTTGCTCCGATGCCAACTAAGTTTGTATCCAATCTGCCGTATCAGGTGGCAGCTACGCTGATTCTCAAGTTCTTCCAGGAGCTTCCTTCGCTTGAGCGAGCGGTAGTCATGGTGCAGGCTGAGGTGGCTGATAGAATTTCCGCTAAGCCTTCTACCAAGGCATATGGCGCTTACACCGCAAAGCTGTCTTTGTTTGCCCAGGTTACCGGTAGATTTGAAGTGGGTCCTGGCAACTTTATGCCTCCACCACGCGTCAACTCTGCCGTGGTTCGTCTTGATCGCACCCAGGCGAGAAACCCGGTGACCTCCAAGCTTCTTTCCGAAGAAGAGCTCTTGCATACCATGAGGGTTATTGACGCTGCCTTTGCACAGCGTAGAAAGACCATTCGTAATTCAATGAGTGCTTCTGGTTTTGATAAAGACAAGCTAGATCAGGCGTTTCTCGCCACAGGAATTGTGCCTACCGTGCGTGCAGAAGTTTTGACCAGCCAAGACTTTATTTGTCTTGCAGCTGCTTTGGAGCCTTTGAGTGAGTAAGAAAAAGCATCATCTACCAGCAGAAGAAGTGGAAGCACTCTCGTTTTCTGACGGTCAGCTATTCCATGATATTTACGGTACGCCTCGCCCAGCGCCGCGTGTTTTGGCGCCTGTTGCCGATACCCATGGTCATTTGGGCAGCCTCCATGAGCACAGCGCTGCAGAATCTCTTGCACGAGCAGCAGCAGCGGGCGTTCGCATGCTTATTGTTCCCGTAGATATTGCTACGGAGTTTCCTCGTAAGTGGGCAGACACCAGCACTTTTATCACTTGGTTTGAGAATACTCTGAGCCAGGCTCGCGCTGCTTATACAAAGCTGGCCGAAGCAGATCTCTGCGTTCCCTGTGATTTACCTGCAGAGTATTTGTTTGAGCACACGTATTTTGTGGTTGGTGCGCATCCCTATAGTGCACCAGACTATAACCAAGAGGCTGAACAGCGCTTGTTTGAGTTACTTGAGCACCCTCTTTGCGTTGGTGTGGGAGAGATTGGCCTTGATTTTGGACCGTACTGCGAGGTCCCAGAAGAGGTCCAGCGCCAAGCATTTGAGCGTCAGCTCTTAATTGCACACGAGCGCAACCAACGCGTTGAGCTTCACTTACGTGATGGTGCTGATAATACACACGCTCATGATTTGGCGCTTGAAATACTAAACCGTCTGGGTGTGCCTAAGGCGGGCTGTGACCTGCACTGTTATACCGATGGTCCTGAGGTTATGAAGCCTTTTGCAGATCTTGGTTGCTTCGTGGCCTTTGGTGGTGCAGCAACGTTTAAGCGTTCTGATGATATCCGAGCTGCAATGATTTCATGCCCAGAGGAGCAACTGCTCTCAGAGACTGATTTCCCCTACATGGCGCCAGAGCCTTTACGTGGAGGGGAGTGCACGCCAGCAATGGTGGTGCACACGGTTGAGCGCTTGGCGGAGCTTCGTTGGCAGCGACTTGATATCCCTAAAGAGAAGACGTATACCATACTCTGGGAAAACGCCCAGCGCTTTGTGGGACTTGCGTAGCGTAGCGGGAGGTGAGCACGCATGACAAAAATTCTGGTTGTAGAAGATGACCATCAGATTCAGCAGGAGTTGGTGCTCCTGCTACAAAGAAACGGCTTTGAGGCCCAGGCTCTTACGTCTTTTGAGTCAGTACCTCAACAGATTGTTGCTGCTCATCCAGACTTGGTTTTGCTTGACCTTAACCTTCCTGGCATTGACGGACAACAGATTTGTCGAGAAGTACGACAGCTCTCAAACGTGCCCATCATTGTAGTTACCAGCAGAAACACTGACCTTGATGAGCTTATGGTGCTTTCGTTAGGAGCAGACGATTTTATCGCCAAGCCATACAACACCCAGATTTTGCTTATGCATATAACCTCGGTTTTGAGGCGCGCAAATAGCGATGTCACAACAGGAACAAAGCTTTCACATGCAGGTGTGACACTTGATTCTTCTTCCTGCAAGGTTTCTGCAAATCAGAAGAGCGTCGAGCTGACCAAAAACGAGCTCAGAATACTTTCACTTTTGATGCAAAACGCGGGAACGGTTGTTTCTCGCCAGCGTATTCAAGAAGAACTGTGGCAGTCGGACGAGTTTGTTGATGACAATACGTTGACGGTAAACATTAGCCACCTCAGAAATACTCTTGCAAGCATTGGCGTTGAGGATTTTGTTATGACACGCCGCGGACTTGGCTACGTTATTGAGTAGGCTGTTATGTCGTTTCTCAAGTATCTAAAAAATCGAACTATCTTCTTTCTTGCGCTTATAGCTAGCAGCACGTTAATTGGCTTTATGCTTAAAGGTGTTGGACTTAACGTGTTTGCTATTGCCTACTGTATTCTGGTTTTATGGGTAGTGGGAGCAGCTGCGCTTCTAGCCGATTATTTTCATCGTCGTTGGTTTTACCAGCAGCTTGCTGAGAATTTAGCAGCAACTGATAAAGAGAGCTATCTGGTTCCTACCATGCTGGACACGCCCTCAACGCTGGAAGAACGGCTTTTTAAAGATGCACTTTCAAGTATGTCAAAGTCTATGATGGACCAGCTTGCCGATGAGCACATGCGATCAAAGGAATATCGTGAGTACATTGAGATGTGGGTGCATGAGATTAAGACTCCCATTGCTGCAGCTCATTTGGTTGCTCAAAACAATCCATCGCTTCCCATGGATGACGTGCAAACACAGCTCACTAAGATTGAATCGCTGGTAGAACAGGCGCTCTTTTATGCTCGCAGCGCATCTGTAGATCGAGATTTTTCTATTCGAGACGTTAATCTGCAGTCCATCGTAAAAGATGCTCTTAAAAACAACGCACGCGTCTTCATTGACGCTGGCGTTTCTCCGCATTTTGATGACTTGGCCCACGTGGTCAAGGCTGACCCAAAGTGGCTTGAGTTTATTTTGCGACAGCTCCTCATTAACGCTGCAAAGTATTCAAATCCAGAGCTTTCACCTGGCGAGAAGAACGTTTGGATTTCTGCCTCTGTCTCAGAGCCACGTGAAGGAACTACTTCAACCACTCTCTTCATTAAAGATAATGGCATTGGTATTCCTGAAGAAGATCTTGCCCGTATTTTTGATAAGGGATTTACCGGTCAAAATGGTCGCAAGTACGCCAAATCTACCGGTATGGGTCTCTATCTCTGCTATGAACTCTGTAATAAGATGGGTCTTAAGCTGGCTGTGAGCAGTACAATTGGTAAAGGCTCCACCTTTTCTATTACGTTCAACCAGTCTTTTACGGATTTACAATGAAACTAATTAATAATGAAAGTACGAGCAAAGCAGACTACATCGTAGCTGCTTTGCTCGTACTGAATACAGCAATTCATTTTTATCCAGAAGTATTCCCTTATCCACAGCAGATAAGTGCATGCATTTTTTTCTCTATCTTCCTCTTGCAAATTTTTAGGATAGTCAAATTTAGGGAAAGAAAAATAATTACCTATGCACTTTTGGTTTTGAGCCTTTTAACAGCAATTGTGCTAGTTCTATATTAGAAGTTCCCACAATTCATCCGTTTGAGGATCGCTTCCTACTGGGAAGGTATGCTGACTAAAACGCTTGAATCCCCAATGTGAATAAAATGCCTTAGCAGGCTCATTGTGTTCCCAAACACCCAACCACACGCGCTTCTTACCCTTCTCTTTTGCTAAATCAAGGGCAAATTTCATGAGCTTTGATCCAAGGTGTAGGCCTTTGAAACGCGGAAGGATATACAGGCGTTCAATTTCAAGTGAGTCATCGCGCTGACCCTCGGTTTGCTCATAACGCGTATTGAGCTTCAGGTAACCAGCTACTTGACCTTCTACCTCAACAAAATAGAAATATGAGTGTTTAGCAGCAAGCTCACGGGCAAGCTTTTCTGTGTTGTAGAGCGAGTCCATGCAACTTGCTAAATCATCTGCTGTATTTGAGTCGATAAAAGTGTCTACAAATGTCTCAATGCTAAGTTTTTGCAGTGTGCGCAAATCGGCTGTTTCAAGCGGTCGGATTGAAACGTGCACGTCATCAATATTAATTGTGTTTCTCGCCTGACGATATGCATCAAGGTCAAGAGAAAGCACATGGTGAAGGACGCCAAAGTGATCAAGTACCTTAGAAGATACCTGCGTAAATCCAGCGCGCTCGTAGAAGGGCTGAGCTTTGAGTTGCGACTCAACTAACACCTTGGAAGTACTACTTTCTTGTGCCAGGTAATCAAGGGTATCGTGCAGTAGTTTTGAACCAATACCAGCGCCTTTGTTGCTAACACATACGCGACCAATAAGAGGGGAGTTGTATGACTGTCCTGCATCAATGATGCGCAAATATGCAGCTACCGAGTCAGTATCCTGATAAAAGACATGGGTAGAAACTTGATCAACGTTATCAAGATCGTTGTACATAATCTGCTGATCAACAATAAACGTTTCTGCTCTTAGAGAAAGAATTTGATATAACTCTTTAGCGGTAAGCTGCCCAAATCTTTTAATTACTAACTGCATAGCATGCCCCTCCCGTATGCTTGATAATGATATTTTGACACATCAAAGTGAGAAAAGCGTAAGGTTTCCGTAAGGTCAATCGATGGCAAGGTAAACGGTAGTGAGGGAGTATATATCTCAAGATTTACTCGCTCCCAATGAAAGGACGCAACATGGCAGCTACTCAAACAGCTCCAACTCAGTCAACTGTTGTGGCTGGACAATCTTCAGCACTTACTCCTCACACCGTTTTGGTTTGTCAAAACCTCGAGAAGTACTATGGAACTCGTGGAAATATCACTAAGGCGCTGGACGGCATTAATCTTTCTGTAGCTCGCGGTGAATTTATCGCTATCATGGGTCCTTCTGGTTCTGGCAAAACGACTCTTTTGAACTGCATCTCTACCATTGATCAGGCATCTGCGGGCCACATCTTTATTGATGACCAGGAGCTTTCCAGCCTGCGCGGCGCAGAGCTTTCTGCCTTTAGGCGTGACCGCCTGGGCTTTATTTTCCAGGACGCAAACTTGCTTGATAGCCTTACCGCTCGCGAGAATATCGCACTCTCACTAACCATTGGTCACGTCCGCGTTCAGGAAGTTTTGGAGCGCGTAGAAAACGTTGCCAAGCTGCTTCAGATTAATGAGGTGCTTGATAAGTTCCCTTACGAGATGTCCGGCGGCCAGCGTCAGCGCGTTGCTGCTGCCCGAGCAATTGTGACTAATCCTTCGCTGGTCCTGGCAGACGAGCCAACCGGCGCGCTTGACTCAAAGAACGCCCGCACGCTGCTTGAAAGCCTTGAGAACCTCAATCGTAATGGTGCAACCATTGCCATGGTCACCCACGATTCATATGCAGCTTCTTACGCTCATCGCGTTATTTTCATTAAAGATGGTCGCATCTTTAACGAGATAGTTCGTGGCGAGAAACCCCGTAAGCAGTTCTTTGACCAGATCATGGACGTTGTTTCATTCCTGGGAGGAGAGGGTGCTGATGTACAGTAAAATCGCGCTTGGTAACGTCAAGAAATCACTGCGCGATTTCAGCATTTACTTTCTGACATTGGCAGTAGGCGTTGCACTGTTTTATTCCTTCAATTCAATTACTCAGCAATCCATGGTGTTGGATCTTTCTGAAGACCAGCGAAACATTGTTCAACTCTTAAGTAATACCATTTCTGGAGTAAGCGTTTTTCTTGCCGTTATCATGGGATTTCTTGTTGTCTATGCTAATCAGTTCCTGATTCGTCGTAGAAAAAAAGAGTTTGGCATGTATCAGATACTGGGCATGACCAAGAGAAATGTCTCTAAGATTATGAGTATTGAGACACTGCTTGTTGGTTTTCTCGCTCTGGTAGTTGGACTTGTTGCAGGTATCTTTATCTCTCAATTTATGATGTTTGCAACGGCCCACATGTTCAACACGACTCTTGATTCGTTCAAATTTGTCTTCTCACAAACTGCGTTGATTCAAACGGTTATTTACTTTGTGGTTATGTTTGTGGTTGCGCTTATTTTTAACGTCACCACGGTGTCTCGCTACAAGCTCATTGACCTTCTCAACGCAGACAAAGTAACTCAGACTGTCAAGGTAAGAAACCTTACCGTCTCAGTACTGCTGTTCTTGGCCTCTCTTGGAATCATTGCTTATTCCTATATCTTGCTTAAGCACAATGGTTTAAAACAGATAGATGAAGAGTTTGCCATGGCTACTGCTTTGGTCTCTGTGGGCACAGCGCTCTTTTTCTTCTCAATCTCTGGTTTCTTGCTCAGATTTATGCAGATGCAGAAGGGCTTCTACTACAAGGGGCTTCATTCGTTCATCCTGCGTCAGTTTAATGCCCGCGTTAATACTGCTTGGGTTTCCATCTCTTTAGTCTGCGCTATGCTCTTTGTGGCAGTCTGTGGACTTGGTACGGGTTTCTCGCTTGTTGACTCTATGAACTCTAGCTTTTCTAAAATTAAAACGTACGATGTTTCTGTATCAATCAATCCAGGCTCAGAGCGCAGTTATACCCCTGGTCCTGCAGACTCATATGACTACCTTTCTGTAGTGCAGAAGCTAGATCCAGAGTGGGATAAAACTATCAAAAACGCCTTCCAGGTAGATACATACTATGCTCAAGATGATCCAACAACGCCAAGTTTCACGTATAGTACTATTGACGCTGTAACAGGCAAGCGCTTTGATGATTACTTTACCGGCTATAACGGTCAAGGAGATCCTGCGCAGAGCAATGTGACTCTGATGCGAGCTTCTCAGTACAACAAGTTGCGCATTGCGTCTGGTCTTGAGCCTGTTGATTTTGGTACTGACGGTTATATGGTTTGGACACTTGATACCAATCTCACAAAATACTGGCAGGATTCTCTTGCAAATAATCCTGAGCTTACCATTCAAGGTCACAAGCTCCATGCTGTTGGCGGAACACTGGATATTGCGCAGACGCAAGGTGGCCCACATCTTATGCCTGCAGTTGGAATTATGGTTGTTGCTGATCAAAGCTTCCCTTCAAGCGTTGTTTTGACCAACTCGTATATCTTAGGCAACTACCAAACTCCAGGTGATGCTACTGAAACACAGTTCCAGGGTCAAATTAAGCAGTACTTAGGCGATGGCGGCGTAACGGGAAACGATTCCGATCCGTATTCTTTAATGCTTGTTGTTACCGCTTCTCAATATATTCAAGGTACTGCTGGACTCTCTGGTATTGTGACGTATCTGGCACTGTACATTGGCCTGGTACTATTTATTGCTTGTGCTGCTATCCTGGCACTTCAGCAACTCTCCGAGGCATCGGATAACGCTCGCGCTTACCAAGTTCTTGCAGAGCTTGGTGCCGAGAAGGGCCTTGCAAGTCGCGCGCTTTTTGTTCAGATTGGCGTGTACTTCCTGTTCCCACTGCTTATGGCAGCTGCACACGCTACCTGCGCGATGTCCATTATGGTTTCTGTCATTAAGTCGATTGGCAACTTTGATGTAGCAAGCAGTATTGGTGGAGTGGTTGCAGTAGTAGCTGCTTTGTATGGCGGATACTTCCTGGTTACCTATTTTGCTGCACGTTCGATCATCTTTAGAGGTGCAAAGAGAATGCAGTAAGTTGCGTCGTCGTGTTGTAAATTCGTGAAAGAAGGACGGATGTTTCTCTGTGGAGCATTCGTCCTTCTCGCTTAGGTAAAATAGAAACGTTATGTCAGATGGTATCTGTGCAGAGCACATACTCAAGGAGGCATCATGGGTCTTTGGTCAAAGGTTAAAAATGTGTTTGTTCCTTCTAACGGAACAGAGCAGCCTCAGAAGGCTACATTTGCTACCAGGGAAGACACTATCTATGCACCAGTTTCTGGTGTCCTGGTAAGCGTACAAGAGGTTCACGATGAGGTAATCTCAAGCGGTCTCTTTGGCCAGGGCTATGGCATTTTGCCCGTTGGTCTTGACTGCGTGTATGCTCCTTGCAATGCTCGCGTTACCGCAACTAACGTAACCAATCACTCAATTGGCCTTACCACTGATACTGGTATTGAGATTTTGATTCACATTGGTGTTGGCACCATCGAGATGAACGGTAAGGGTTTTACCCGTTACGTTCACGCTAACGATGAGGTCAAGGCCGGTACTCCACTGATTTCATTTGATGCTGCTGCTATTGAAGAAGCAGGATATGAGAACGTTGTGGTTGTTACCGTTGTTAATGCAGATCAGTATGAGCGCATTGATCTTATTGGTGAGTCCGGAACGCTGATTGGTGGTCGTCCACTGGTTAAGATTGGCGATCCTCTGATGTGCGTCAAGCACTAGGGTTTCTCGCCAGCAAAGCATCTGCAATAAACGAGGTTTTACATGCTTAGAGTTACTAAGGCAATTCTTCACGTCTTTGATTTTGAGACGGGAACTAAATACTTCTCTCAATCTACCTTGGATTTAGAGGACCGTCAGACAAAGTCATACGTACAGCGTAGACTGCGTAAAATTACGGCAAATCCAGAGTCTAGACATGGAGAGTTTGCTCCTACCAGTAATTTTGCTGGAGGTCTTCAGGAGTATGCTCACGGAGACGTTGAGTTTGTAGAGTTTTCTCATCAGATTGCCCAGTGGTTCTGGGAAGAGCTTCGTCGTGCTGATGACGTTGAGCAGTGCGATCTTCTTGTGGCGGATTACCTTGATACCGATGCTGGCCAGGCGCTTGCCAGTGCTGCCGCAGATGATGAGGACGCTCAGGCTGAGGCATTTGAGGGTGAGGGAAGACGTCTCTTTGCCATTGTGCTTCTTCCACGCAAGCAGGCTTTTATCCATGATGTAAACGGTTCTGCAAATGAGATTTTGCGCCAAGATGCAACACTGCCTTCTCCTACGCAAAAAGTTGATTCGTATGCAGTCATTGATTTGGACACAGGTGTCATTGATTTCCATGACCATGACCGTTCTGTAGCAGGAGAGGGAAAGTTCATCATCCCAGAGCTTTTCCTTGAGTGCACGTCAGAGGCATCAAGCCATGAGGTTATTGGCGAGGTAACTGTTATTGTCCAAGACTTGGCAGAAGAATATGGTCTTGAGCCTGCTGTTGAGGTGTCTCGTGCTAAGGCTGCCGTTGCAGAAGCAGCAGAGGTAGAAGAGGTAGTAGACCCTATCAAGGTTGGTAAGCGTATCTTCGAGGAGCGTCCTGAGATTCAGGAAAAGTACGAGGCTCAGGTGGCAAGTAGAGAGCTCCCCGAAGAAGTTCCTGTTAAACGCGGTGTTGCTAACAGAATTGCAAAGAATCATAAAATCCGCACCGATACGGGAATTGAGATTTCATTTCCCTCAAACCTAACGGATCGTCCAGGTTACCTAGAATTTTCTCACGAGTCTGACGGTAGGATTACCATATCAATAAAAAATGTTGCACATATTGAAAACCGCTAAATCCTATCTCTGACCTCACAATTTAGAGCCAAAACTCCCCGAAATTCGTTTTGGGAAGTTTGTAAATTACGTATCTTTTTGAATATCATCGTGTATCTCGGGTAGAATAGTCTCTCAAAGGTCACACCGTACTACTAAACGTTCTAGGAGACCCTTATGAGTTTAAAGAAACAGCAAAGTACAACCATTGAGGAGCAGTGCGCTGCTCTTTTCAATCGTCGTGATGCTCTAAAGATTTTTGCCGGCATGGGCATTGCTGCCGCTGCCGTTACTGCATCTCTGATCAATACCCGCCCTGCTTTTGGTGTTACCCAGGCTCAGATTGATGCTGCTCGTAGCGATTACGATGCTGCTCAGAAACTGCTTGATGAGATTTCTAATGAGGTCTCCAACATGCAGACTAGCCTTAATGACACTAACTCTCAGATTGGCGCTATTTCTGATCAGATTGCAGATAAGCAGAATCAGATTGATGCTAAGCAGAAAGAGATTTCTGAAAAGGAAACTCAGATTGCCGAGAAGAGAAAAGAACTTGGCGCTCGTATGTCCAGCAACTACAAGGCTGGCCCAGCTGGTGCTTTGGAGATGATTCTTTCTTCTGCAAGCTTTGAGGAGCTCACTTCTAATATTTACTACCTCGATAAGATTTCTGAGTCCGATCAGAAGATGATTGAGGAAGTTAAGAACCTGAAGGCCGCTCTTGAGTCTGATAAGGCTGCTCTTCAGTCCGAGAAGACCGAGCTAGAGAATAAGAAGGCTGAACTTGAGAATCTCCGTGCTTCTCAGGAGTCTCAGCTTAATGATATTTCTGCTCGTCAGGCGGACGCTGCAAACGTTG
>CAUVID010000035.1:0-10953 GCA_963551855.1 Lancefieldella parvula
TCAGTGAGCTGTAAGGATCCTGGAAGATAAGCTTCATCTTCTGACGAGCACGCTTAAGATCTTCTCCCTTGAGTGAGGTGAAATCTTCCCCATCAAGCTCAACCGTACCAGAGGTTGGCTCGGTAAGGCGCAGCACGCACTTGCCTGTTGTAGATTTTCCGCAGCCAGACTCACCAACGATGGCCAAGGTCTCTTTGCGCCTGAGCTCAAACGAAACATCCTCAACAGCATGAACGGAAGCGTTAGAACGACCAAATACACCGTTTTTAATAGGGAATCGCTTGACCAAATTCTTTACGGACAAGATGGTTTTCTCGCCAGAAAGGTCCTTGACGTCTGTGTTCTTCTCTTCTGCCATGACTACTCACCCCACTCATCAGTGTATTTCCAACAGCTGACAGTATGGCAATTGTCTTCACCAACAGCAGTCAAGCTAGGACGACGATTCTTACAAATGTCCTTAGCAAACGGACAACGTGGATGGAATGGGCAGCCAGAAGGCATATGCGAAAGCATAGGAACGCTACCAGGAATTGCATAGAGTTCCTTGGTGCGCTCGTCAAACGATGGAATGGACGCAATCAAGCCCTGAGCATAAGGGTGCAGAGGGTTAGTAAAGAGCTCTGCAGACTGCGCATACTCAACGCGATGACCAGCGTACATGACAAGAACCCAGTCAGCCATCTCGGAAACAACACCCATGTCGTGTGTAATCAACATGACAGCAGTGCCCAAATCTTGCTTCATGCGATCGATAATCTGCAGAATCTGAGCTTGAACCGTTACATCCAAAGCAGTTGTTGGCTCGTCGCAGATAAGCAGTGATGGCTGGCAGGCAAGTGCCATAGCAATCATGACACGCTGACGCATACCGCCAGAAAGCTCATGTGGATATGACGAGAAGATCTTCTCTGGTGCAGGAATGCCCACCAGCTTAATCATATCAAGAGCCTTCTGATCTGCCTCCTGTTTGCTCATGTTGGGATTATGAACAAGGATGCCCTCACGAATCTGTAGACCAGATTTCATGACAGGATTCAAGGAGGTCATGGGCTCCTGGAAAATCATACCAATGCGATTACCGCGGAAGTCACGCATGCCACCACGAGGAAGCTGCGTTAAATCAGTTCCCTCAAAAATAATTTCTCCGCCAGTAATCTGCGCAGGAGGTGTAGGAAGCAATCCCATGACTGACAATGCCGTCATGGACTTACCGCAGCCAGACTCTCCTACTACCGCAAGAGTCTCGCCTTTACGCATAATAAACGAGAGGTCACTTACTGCAGGAAGTGCGCCATCTTCGGTGAAAAGCGTAACATCAAGATGATTAACGTCGAGAAGGACGTTCTTCTTGCACTGCTCTTCTCGCTCCTTTTGAGCGGTTTCTTGTGCAAGTTTGCGCTCCTCAAGGCTGCAAAATTGCACAGACTGTCCATTTGGACCCTCGATAACGTGCTCAAATGTTGCATCTGTATTTTCTGCCATAAACGTAACCTCCTTTCTAAGAACGCATCTTTGGATCAAGGGCGTCACGAAGTGCATCGCCAAGCAAGTTAAAAGACATAACCGTAATGATGATGACAATACCTGGAGCAATACTGTAGAGAGGCTGTGATGCAAGGAATGGCTGAGAAGCTGCAATCATTTGACCCCAGCTTGCATCAGGTGGCTGAACGCCCAATCCCAAGAACGAAAGCGTTGCCTCAGAAAGAATTGCACTTGGAATACCCAGGGTAGAAACAACGATCAGCGTAGAAATGCAGTTAGGAAGCAAATGCTTCATGATGATGCGGAAGCTGTTACCACCAGACAAAATACAAGACTGAATGTATTCAGAATTCTTCAGGCGCATGACGTCGCCTCGAATCAGCCTTGCCGTAGTTGTCCACATCAGAAGACCCAGTGCAATATAGAGGTTAATAAGACCTGGGCCCATAACAAACATAATCAAAATTGCAAAAAGCAAGAATGGGAAGCTGGAGAAAACCTGAATGATAAAGGAAACAACTGCATCAACCCAACGGCCATAATATCCGGCTGCAACTCCCGCAACAAAGCCAATAAAGAGAGCAATAGCCTGCGAAATAATACCAACAGACAGAGAAATCTGGCAGCCGTAAATAATACGAGAAAGGATATCTCGTCCATATTCATCGGTGCCTAAAAGGTGCTCTACTGTAGGGTTTTGATTCATAATTGCAAGGTTTTGATCCTTGTAGCTGTAAGGAGCAATCACAGGAGCAAGAATTGCAATAATCGCAAGGGCCAAAACAATGCCTAAGCAGATCATGCCCAGTTTGTTCCTCTTAAAAATGTTCCAGCTAACCTGCCAGTAGCTCTGAGCACGAACCTTTTTAGTGGCAGCCTGCTCCTCTTCTTGAGCCTTGGCGGCATCCTCAAGTACAGCTTCAGTCTTTTGGACCTTCTCGCTATTTTTATCACTCGTAAACAAAGCCATTACTCTGATGCCTCCTCTCCAAGACGAATGCGTGGATCAACTACCGCGTACAAAATATCAACAAGCAGATAGATAACAACGCAGATAATTGCCACGTACATGACGCTACCTTGAATAAGCGGCAGGTCACGAGCATTAATTGCATCGATAAGCAGCTTACCCATACCGTTCATGTTGAAGATCTGTTCAATGATGATGGAACCAGTAAGGATGTCTCCCAGCTGAGATCCAGCAATGGTAATAATTGGGATAAGAGCATTTCTGAGCGCGTGCTTCAAAACAATAGCGGAGCGCTTTAAGCCCTTAGCTTCAGCGGTTCTAATGTAGTCCTGATTTAATACGTCCAGCATGCTAGTCCTGGTAACACGAGCAATACTTGCTGCATAACGAGAACCCAGCGCAATAACTGGAAGAACGTAGGCGGATGGTGTTTTAACGCCTGATAGCGGGAACCACTTAAGCGTCATAGCAAAAATAATCTGCAGTACTAATGCCACCCAGAATGAAGGGGCAGAAATACCAAAAATTGCAACTGACATAAGTGTTCTATCAAGCCATTTTCCATGGTTTACTGCGGCGAGAATACCCATCAAAAGACCAAATACTATGGCAAAAAGATACGCAAACACTGCTAAGCGTAGCGTAACTCCCAAAGCCTTAGTCAGAAGTGCAATGACAGGTCGCTTCTGAGTGTAAGAAGTTCCAAAATCTCCACCAAGCATTTTTACAAACCAGTTTGCGTACTGCTCTGGAATTGGCTTATCAAGACCCATGGTGTGACGGACCTGTTGAACAGTAGCCTCATCAGCCATATCGCCCATCATGACTCGTACTGGGTCACCTGGGACAATATTCAAGACAAAAAACGTTAAAGCAGAAATACAAACTACAACGCTCACTGCTTGAAGGATTCGTTTGATTAGAAACGATCTCACTCCTGAGCTCCTCTCCCCTCAAGAAAATGAAGCGGCATCCAAGAATCTTAGATGCCGCTTTAAAGTTTATAGCAAGTTTGCTACTTAGTCCTCTGGAACGGTGTAATCGGAATTAGATGTATCAATATCGACATCAAAGAAGTGATAAATCAAGTTTCCAACCTTAGCGTTCTTGACGTACTTCTTAGCGACAAAGGAGTTCTTTGGCCAATACAGAGGAAGTGTAGCAAAGTCTGTACGAGTCAGCAGGTTATCTGCGTCCTTGTAATCCTCTGTTCTCTTATCCTTGTTAGACTCAGAGCGACCCTCAACAAGAAGCTTGTCAAACTCTGGGTTGTTGTAGAAGGAAGACTTCTTTGCAGCGTTAGTGCTGTAGAAGTAGGTGTACAGGTGCTGGTCACCATCGGCAAACAGTGGATACCAAGCAAGGGTAGTAATCTGGAGGTTACCAGCAGCCCAGTCAGTATTCCAGACTGCGTTGTCCTCTACCTGAACATCAAGGGTAACGCCAACCTTGCTCCAGTACTCCTGAACAGCAACAAGGAGTTTTTCGTTAGACTTTCTAACCTTTGCAGAAAGCTTAAGGTCAGATGCACCAGCCTCAGCAAGAAGAGACTTAGCCTTCTCTGGATCGTATTCAAATGCAGGTGCGCTCTTGTCGTAACCAGGTGTTGCAGGAGCAAGCCAACCACTTGCAACGGTACCGTTACCAGAAGCAATGTTATCAACAAGCTCCTGACGGTTGATTGCCAGAGAAAGTGCCTGACGAACCTTAGGATCAGTCAGACCCAGACCCTCTTTGAGGTTAAGGTTGATGAAGTTAACACCAAGGGTCTGATATGCGGTAATGAGGTCCTTAACGTCAGCATCGCTTGAATACTGCTGATACAGAGAAGATGGAAGATCGCAGAAGTCAATGTCGTTGTTCTTGAATGCAAGCAGCTGAGTGTTGGTGTCATCGTAGTAGTGAATACGAATCTCATCCAGTGCAGGCTTGCCGTCATGGTAGTCATCAAAGCGCTCGAGAACTACCTCAGTGGTGTCATCGTTGCTCTTAATCTTGTACTTACCAGTACCAATGAGGTTAGTACCAGTGCCCCAATTAGCGCCAGCAGCCTCACAAGCCTTCTCTGGGAAAATGCAAGCATAGGAGATACCAAGAACGCTTACAAAGACAATGTAAGGCTCAGAAAGCGTAAAGGTGAAGTGAGTATCATCCTGAACAGTCAGGCCCTCAAGCTCAGTTGCCTTACCGGCAAGCATCTCTGGAGCACCCTTAATCTTGTCAAAGAAGCTGGTGGAGAGAGCCTTAGTTTCTGGCTTAAACATACGCTCAAAGGTGTACTTAACATCCTTTGCGGTCAAAGTAGTACCGTCGTGGAACTTAATGCCCTCTTTGAGCTCGCACTTAAGAGTAAGACCGTCAGACTCAAAGGTTGGAATCTCTTTAAGCAGACATGTGACAAGCTCATTATCCTCAGTCCAACGAAGCAAAGACTCGCAAACAGAGTCTGCAACACATGCGGACTGTGAGTTGTTTGCACGCTGCATATCAAGGCCCTGCTTAGAATTTGCGGAGCCGTAGCGAAGAATCTTCTTCTTATCAGAAGCCACAGGAGTATCAGTGGAGGAAGGATTGCAGCCAGCCAGCATCATAGATGCGCCACCACCAGCCGCTACCATACCTGATGCCTTCAAAAAATTACGACGGCTTAGTGAGTTCTCCAGCATGTTAACCCTTCTTTCTTATTAAAACGATTTATAAGACAACCCTGCTGGGGTCAGATAACTATACAAAACAATTACCAGCATCTACCTATATATACCTAGGATGAAATAGACATGAAACATTAAATTGCGACGATAACAGCAAAATCTATTTACCTGCACTTTTTGTCTAACCATATAGGAATTACCTATATTGAAGCATAAAAATTGACTAAGCATTTTTGGACAGTTGTCCATTTTTCCATAAAAATATTGGCAGGTACTAAAGAGATACCTGCCAATACAAATGCATGTAACGAGAAGAACTCTCTGTCTTAGTGCTTACGCTTCATAAGACCTGCGGCTGTCAAAGCAGCTCCACCCATAACCATAAGAGGCATTACTTGAAGCTCTTCACCCGTATTTGGAAGCTGTGCTTTCTTCTTCTTTGTCTTCTTCTCTTTTACAGGAGAAGCAGGGTTAGAAGGCTCTTCTGGAGCTGGAGTTGGTGCTGGAGTTGGAGTATCAGACTCAACAGTAAGGGTAACTGTCTTTGCTGCCTCATAGTCATTACCTGCAGCTGCAGCATTACCGTTGAAATAATAGTAATACGTAACGGAGTATGCACCAGGAGTCTTAGAAATCTCTTCTGCTTTCTGAGCAACAGTTGCTGCATCCATAGTTGCTGTATCAAGTACAACTGTACCACTCTGATCAACAACCTTAACGCGAGCGTCAGCAGAACCAGCAGCAGGGGTAACCTGACCGGCACTGTGATCAACCATTGCATCAAGGTTATCAAGGATGGACCAAGAATCCTGGTTAGCGGTAATAGTGCTGTCGTGTGCCGTAACTACCTGCCTGAGCTCTGTATAAAGAGGAGAGATAACGCCGTTATTAAGATCAAGCTCGTCAGTTGAATTCTCAGAAGTATTGATGACAAGGTTGCCGCTAGAAAGAGAAGTGTACGAATACTCCTGATACACATCATCAGTAAGGTCATTATCAACAGCAAGCTGCCAGCCAGGAAGGTTGAGGTACAGTCCCCTATTGGAATTTCCAGTGTGAACTGAATAGCCATAATCCCTCATGGCATTCTTAATGTTGGTCAAATCAATGTAGTACGCACCGCCGGTATACAGAGCATCATTCTCCGTTGCGCTGTGGCGATCTTCATACAGGATATTGTCAACGTGAATATCACTTGCAGAAATAGTTGGCATGTAATTCCACTCGTCCTGTGGGATAGCGTAATAGCTACCGTCAGGCCTAATAATTACGCCAAGATATTTCTTATTGCTGCTAAGAATGGAATTGTTTGTTCCCTCTTCCAAGACCTGCCTTGCAAACCTAACTGAAACACGAGGGTTTCCGTAAGAGGTTCTGTGATCAAGCAGGTATTGAGTAAGACCTACATAGTTGGTGCCATACAGATTAAGAGTAGAACCATTGGTAAGCGTCAAAGGAACGGTAAGTGTAATGGTCTCACCTGCAGCCAGGGTACCAGAAATAGAAATGGAACGCATCTCAGCATTGTCCTGACCAGCTGCCTGGTATGCAGCATAAGCATTAGCTGCAGGCTGAGAACCAGAACCACCGTTCAGTCCACTAATGTTCAGGTTAATTGCAGTTGCTGCATTAGTTGACGAGAAGGTAAATCCAGTTGCACGCAAATCAGGATTAGGGCTTGAGCTGACATAGTAAGTAAGTGGCAGCTGCATGACCTCGTTAACAGAAACTGGAGATGAAGAGATGTTGGTAATCTTTACCACTGCCTGCAGATTCTGATACTTATCAATATCTACAATGGAGCGGTTCATCTGAGTGGTGTCATTATCCTTATAAGCGTAGTTAGATGTCTGACCAGAAGCATCTGTAAAGTAAATAGAACGCTCAATAAGGCCATCTGCACTCACAGATGGAGACACGTTAGTAGTAGTGCCGTTATAGAACGAATTGTTACTTGCAGCGTATGCAATATTTGGCATAAAGATTAAAGCTGCCAAAAATGCAAACATAACAGCAAGAAAACTGCGGCCCTGCATCTTTGATGTCATAGGCGTATTCCTCCTCAGAATAAAAACTTAGCGTTATATTTTCGCATTAACACCCTGTTGAAGGAATGGAGATATTTGTTACTTACATAAAAAGAGACGCCATCTTTCGATGACGTCTCTTGACAAATCTCTAGATGCGCAAAGTGCTCTACTCTGCAGCCTCTTCGGTTGCCTGTGCGTTAGCCTCAGACTCAACAAGGTGAGCCTCAAGATCAGCCTCAGCCTCAGCTGCTGCTGCCTCTGCTGCTGCACGCTCCTCCTCTGGAAGTGGAGTGACCTCAATGTCAATGCCAAGGGTCTCTGCAGCTGCCTTCATAGACAGGGAGATGCGACGACGGTCAAGATCAATCTCCATGACCTTTACCTGTACAACGTCGCCAACCTTGCAGACCTGAGATGGAGCGGTGACGTGCTGCTTAGCCATCTCGGAGATGTGGACGAGGCCCTCAACGCCGTTGCCAAGGTCAACAAATGCACCGAAGGTAACAAGCTTGGTGACAGTGCCCTCGATGATAGCGTCAACTGGGTACTTGGAAACAAGTACACGCCATGGATCCTCGGAAGTCTGCTTAAGACCAAGGGAGATACGCTCACGGTTAAGGTCAACGTCGAGAACCTGAACCTCAACCTCCTGGCCAACCTTAACAACCTCAGATGGGTGGTTAACGTGGTTCCAAGAAAGCTCGGAAATGTGAACCAGGCCGTCAATGCCGCCAAGGTCAACAAATGCACCAAACTCAACGATGGAGGAAACAGTACCCTTGAGCTTCATGCCAACCTGGAGCTTGCCCAGGATGTCCTGACGCTCTGCCTTACGAGCCTCCTCAAGAACAATACGGCGAGAAAGAACAACGTTGTTGCGGTTGCGATCCATCTCGATAACACGAGCCTCAATACGAGTGCCCATGAATGCACCAAGATCCTTGACACGACGGAGGTCAACAAGGGACGCAGGCAGGAAGCCACGGAGGCCAATGTCAAGAATCAGGCCGCCCTTAACAACCTCGATAACCTCGCCCTCAACGGTCTCACCAGCGTTGAACTTATCCTCAACTGCCTTCCAAGCACGCTCGTACTCAGCACGCTTCTTGGAGAGAACCAGACGGCCCTCTTTGTCCTCTTTCTGGAGAACAAGAGCCTCGACGTCCTCACCCAGGGAGATGACCTCTGCAGGGTTAACGTCTTTACGAATAGAAAGCTCACGAGCAGGAATAACGCCCTCAGACTTGTAGCCAATGTCTACGAGGACCTCATCGCGCTCAATCTTGACGACGGTGCCGTTGACAAGATCTCCCTCATCAAAGTCGGTGACAGTGCCGTCGATCAGGCTGTTCATTTCCTCATCGGAAATTTCATCCAAAGAGAAGATGGACGAGTTCTGAATCTCACTCAAAGGTGGACCCCTTCCAAAACGGGGCCCCGGTCAACATGGTTGCTGCCAGAGTGCCAATACGTGGGCTTCTCTACTCGGAAACTTACATGCTCTCGGGGGCCAACAGATACAGTGCATAGCTTGACGCCATACGGGCAATAGGATAGCGCTCTTCGGCTGATTAAACAAGCCAAAGAGCGCTACTTTGCACAGCTATTACGCAAGTTTTACAAAATTTCTTCAAAGTTTGTTTCTTGCGAGAAGATCTTGTTGTGCTTACGCACGAAGACGGTAGCCTTCTTTCTCTACGGCAGCTCGGTACGCATCGACATCAATTGGATTTTTGCTGAGGATACGTGCCTGACCACCAGCTAGAGTAACCTGCGCCCATGTTCCCTCAATACTATCGAGAGCTCGAGTCACATGATTGACGCAGTTCTGGCAAGTCATACCACCAATCTCAAATGTTTGAACATAAGGGTAATGAGATTCATCTTTGTCTTCTGGACCATCTGCAGCAGAAACCTGCTCTGTGTTACAGGTAGTAACACCTGTTCCTTCATCAGAGCAGCAGCCTTTTTTACCTGCAGCAATTCCGTAAACACGATAAACCGCAAAACCGCAAAGCGCTACAACAGCAAGAATAACAATGATATTGATTGGTGACATACAAACTTCCCTTCTGTTGCTGTTTTACTACCCATCATTTTCTAGATTATTCAAAAAAATGATGTTTTTCTCGCCAAATTTTTCAGCAACAGCAAAATCGTAATGCAGCTTAAGCAGAAAGCTTTGCACCAAGGCCGCGAAGAGCCTCAAGAGCATCGTCATCTGGCTCAAGGTTGCAGATAAAAGTCTCAACAACGTTGACACCCTCTGCTTCAGCATTCTGCTTCCAAGTCTCCATCCAGTCGCCGGTTCCCCAGTCGTAAGAACCAAAGAGAGCGGTTGGCTTCTGACCAAGCTTGCCAGCGCAATCGTTGAAGAGCTCCTCAAAATCAGGATCAAGCTCCTCGTCACCCATAGCAGGGCAACCAAAAGCAAATGCATCGTACTGATCGCACATATCTGCAGAGAACTCAGAAGACTCAATAGCCTCGGTGTCTGCAGCACTTGCAAGCTCTTTTGCCATTGCCTCAGTATTGCCCGTCATGGACCAATACACAACTGCTACTTTACTCATACATTTCCTCCTTCTGTGTCCAGGCTCCCCCTGGAAAACTACACATTACTTTCAATACCTCAACAAGAAATCCAAGCACACCCCTTATGCAACCTGGCGTTTCTTGGTATTGCCATACGATGAGAGAATCTGCGCTAAAGATTCCCCTTGATAAAAACGATGCTTGCACTGGTCTTCTGCATCTTTAAGTCTCTCGAGACGCAGGCGAGTTTCTTCCGTGTTGTCATAGACTTTCCAAGCACCAGTAAAAAGCTCAGACTGTCCATTCATAAAGCCCTGAACATCAGCAAGTGGATAGCCCAGTACCAGTCCAATCTCGTGCGGAAACGCGGCTTTCCTTGCGTGAAAAGCAAAAATTCTTGAACGCATGCTCTTCATCAACGCCTGTACGGACTCAGTGGAATGGCCAAAGGCAGCCAGAAACTCACAGTGCTCTGATTTGGCGAGAATATCCTCAATAAGCTCAGATCTATAGGCAACAAACGTCACCTTTCCGCCAGAAATAGCAGAGGTAGCAAGGAGCGTTACCCCAAACAGTGAGAGCTCGTGAGTAGCGTTGCATAGAAATGACCTCAACGTTGGATCAGTGCAGACAAGACTTGCACAAGAGCTACAAGACTTATGAGAAGCAAATGAAAAGAGTGCAGCCGGCTTAACGTGAGCAATAACACCAGCAGCACAGCGAACAAATGTTGTTGCAAAATCATGACAGAGCTCGGGAGCATACGCTCTCTTACCCTCATTAAAAACAGGCTTTTTATCAGCAGAATAGGTATAGGGAGAAGGAACGTCTAGGAGCGATGAATTCTCAAAAGAAGTAAGACAATCCATACCGTACTTGCTCCCTTCTTAAAAATGCGCCGTCGACTAAAAGGGAGCCGACGGCGCCTGGATTCCGGACCCTTGGAGAGGGGAAAGGTTCCGGGCTGATAAAGCAATTTTGTTAGAACTAGCTCCTGTTATATAAAAACCTTAACAAGTTAACCTCTTCTAACTATTTAAAGTGTAAGCCATAGCTAACTAAATGCAAGAGAAAACTCAAAATATTTTTACTTTTTGACAATTCAAGCAGAAAAAAGCTCCCGTTTCTTATTTGTAAGAGGCGGGAGCTTTAACGCGATCTAAAAAAGCGCTTTGTTGACGCGCAAGTGCGTTCTAGACAGCTTGTCCTTCAGTTAAAAGCATTTTTACCTCAGAAGGAACATTAGGGTTATGAGCTGCAGTGGTAAGCAGTGACCTTG
>CAUVID010000036.1:0-10880 GCA_963551855.1 Lancefieldella parvula
GGAATGACTTCTAACGATTGGGTGCAGCTCCCTAATGGCGGTTGGGCTTGGGCACAGTCGAGCGGTGCATTTGCCTCTGGTTGGTACACCACGCCAAATGGCAAAACTTGGTATTTTGATCCATCAGATCCACAGCATCCTGCACTTATTGGAGACGCTGAAATTAACGGTCAATCATATTATTTTGATTCAGGCTATGGTCTTTCTAAAAATGGATGGGTTCATAGAGCTGATGGTTCTTGGTCTTGGGCTAACTCTGATGGCTCTTTATATTCAGGTTGGAAGCATATGCCTAATGGCAAGTGGTTCTACTTTGATACCAAAGATTCCAAGCACCGTATGCTTGTAGGTGTCATCCAAATTCCTAGCGGAACTTACTACATTGACGAATCCGCTGGTATGACCGCTAACAGTTGGGTACAGCTCCCAGAAGGCGGTTGGGCTTGGGCACAGTCAAGTGGCGCATTTGCTTCTGGTTGGTTCACCACACCAAATGGAAAAACTTGGTACTTTGATCCAGCAAAGCCAAGCCATCCTGCTTATACTGGAGAACACACTATTGACGGTAAAGACTATTACTTTGATGAGGGTTATGGTCTTGCTCGCAATCAATGGATTACTCGTCCTGATGGCGTAAGACGCTGGGCTGGACCAGACGGTGTACTCACTGAATACAAGCGCTAAATGAGTTTGAACTACTCTTTATTACCTGGATTTATTGGAGTTAAAACAATGGAGAAGAAGATGCGTTTTCCCTACAGACCTTCTACACAAAAGCTTATTGCAGTTGCTTCGCTAAGCGCAGCTCTGCTTTGTGGCTTTCATGCTGCTCCCGCTTTTGCAGAAACAACTGATACGTCTACAGTAAATGCTCCAGTTGTAACAACTGAAACTACCGCAACAACTGAAAATGCTTCTCCTACAGCAGCTGAAAGCTCTCAGCCTGCTTCACCTGCAGCACCAACAACAACTCCAACAACAGACCAGACACCTGCTGCCTCAACAGAGAATCCAACGCCAACCCCTCAGTCTTCTGGATGGAGACAAGAAAACGGCCAATTCCACTATTACAAAGAAGATGGAACACTTGTTACAAGTCAGTGGATCAAAGACGATTCTGGCTGGCACTATGTAGACGCTGCAGGTAATGCAGTCAAGGGTTTGTACACAACACCTAATGGAAAAACTTGGTATTTTGATCCAACTGACCCGCAGCATAAGGCAATCTTCGGTGAAACTGAAATTGATGGTAAGTTTTACTACTTTGATTCAACAGACGGACTTGTAACAAATGGATGGGTATATCGTTCAGCAAGTTCTTGGTCATGGGCAACTGAAGATGGTACTTACTATTCTGGATGGAAGCATATGCCTAACGGCAAGTGGTTCTATTTTGATCCAGAAGAACCTCGTCATCATATGTTAATTGGAACGATTCAGGTTTCTGGTACCTCATATTACATTGATGAATATGCAGGTATGATTTCTAACAGTTGGATTCAACTACCTACTCGTAAGTGGGCTTGGGCTCAAAAAAATGGCGCTCTTGCCTCTGGTTGGTTTAACACACCAAATGGTAAAACTTGGTACTTTGATCCATCTGTTCCAGAGCATCCAGCGCTTGTTGGCAACGTCGAAATTAACGGCACATATTATCATTTCGATGAAAACTATGGAATCCTTAGAAATAGCTGGATTCACAATGATGATGGTTCATGGTCTTGGGTGGATACTTATGGCGCATTCTATTCAGGTTGGAAACATTTCCCAAATGGTAAATGGTTTTACTTTGATCCAGAAGACTCAATCCATCGCATGAAAACTGGACTTTTCCAACTTCCTAGCGGTTCATATTACGTTGATGAAAATGCTGGTATGACTTCAAGTAATTGGGTGTCCCTACCAGACGGAAATTTGTCTTGGGCTCAATCTAGTGGCGCGCTTGTCTCTGGATGGTTTACCACTCCTGGCAATAAGACCTGGTATTTCAATCCATCTTCAATTGACCATGCCGCATACGTTGGAGAGCATTCAATTGATGGAAAGAATTACTACTTTGATAAAAGCTATGGTCTAGCAAAAAATGAATGGGTTACTCTTTCAAATGGTGTAAAACGTTGGGCAGGTCCAGACGGAGTACTGACTGGATTTATTTCTCCCGAAGGAGTCTTCTCTACAGATGACGGTTCACAGCCAACAGGAACGGTACATCTTCCAGGATTGACTGTTAATGTTGGAGCCGACCATAAAATTAAAACAGGCTGGATAAAAGAAAATAGTAAAGATTTTTACTATCTTTCTAATGGTGCACCAGCAAATGGTTGGCTTAATATTCATGGAACCTGGTACTACTTTAGCTCCAATGGAGAAAAACAAACTGGTTGGATTAATTCAAAGGGTAGTTGGTACTTCCTTGATTCTGACGGCAAGATGAAAACTGGATGGATTAAAGATAACGGCAAGGACTACTATCTCAGTAATAATGGTTCCATGCAAACTGGTTATGTAACCTGGGGCGGCAAACTCTATTGGTCAGCTGCTGATGGCGCCATGGAGGAGCAGCCTTGCTACTACCCTGATATGTATCGTTATGCGCAGAACTACTACAGCGCTACTAACTGGCTCATCCAGATTGATACTACTGGCAATCGCTTTGCTGTATACAGGGGCTCACACGGTAACTGGGTTGTTTGGTACGAATGGCAGTGCACCACAGGAGCACCAGGTATGTGGACCCCTCATGGTCAATTTACCGTAGGTAACAAGGGTCTCTACTTTGGCTCTGGCTTTAGATGCTGGTATTACACGACCATTTCTGGTGAGTATCTTATTCACTCCATTCTCTATAACTCCGACGGTTATACCGTCCGTGATGGTAGGCTTGGATACAACGGTTCCCACGGTTGCGTACGTCTTGCAACAGAAAACGCTAAGTGGGTTTATGACAACATTCCTTATGGAACTAAGATTGTTATTTGGTAATCCAAATAAACATGAAGCTCTATAGCAATAAACCCCAACTCATATTGAGCTGGGGTTTATTTGTTAGCTTATAAAACGTGGTTACGCAAAATACTTTGCTTCAAAATCCTTAAATTGCTCTGGAGTAGCGTTTTGATCTACCGAGAAGGACTGTGCAACCGCTACTGCCTGCTGTCTTCTGAGACCAGCCTTATCCTCGTCTCCTAGTTGCTCATAAACGTGAGAGAGCCTGTCGAGGGCATACACCACATACTCTGCAACTGAATCAGCTACGCCGGAGAGCAACATCATAGTTACAAGAGAGTCTGGCGAAAGCGCAAGAGCAGTCTCTGGGCTCAAATCAATGAGCTCTGCAACAGCTGCCTCTACCCCATCAAGTGACTCTTCAGTTTGAGTCTCTAAAGCATTTCCCAAACCTGCTGTGACCGTTGAAGTAAAGTCATCGATTACTTCCAAAATGTAATCTCGTTGAAGCATTTTGTTCCAATCTACTAGTTAGTAGGAACAGGAATACGTAAGTGATCAAATGCAGCATGCGTTGCCTGTCTACCTTGAGGTGTTCTAATAATAAGCCCTTGCTGCAAAAGATACGGCTCATAAACATCTTCAAGTGTAGACGGATCCTCTGAGACTGCACTTGCAATGGTTGTGAGTCCAACCGGACGGCCTCTGAACGTCTCACAAAGCGCACGTAAAACACGCACGTCCATTACATCTAGACCAAGCTCGTCAATCTCAAAGAATGAAAGCGCTTCTGAGGCTACCTGCCAGGTAATAGTACCTTCAGCTTTAACTTGTGCGTAATCTCGTACGCGCTTTAGCAGACGGTTTGCCAAGCGTGGTGTGCCTCTTGATCGAGAAGCAATTTCAGCAGCTCCCTGCTCATCAACTTCTACATCAAGGATGTTTGCCGAGCGCATGACAATGGTCTGAAGCTCAGGAACAGTATAGTAATCAAGACGATAAGAAATACCAAAACGATCACGCAAAGGGCCGGTTAGAAGTCCTGTTCTTGTTGTTGCAGCCACAAGGGTAAAGCGTGGAATATCAAGCCTGATTGACCTTGCCGCAGGACCTTTGCCAATAACAATATCTAAGAAGAAATCTTCCATTGCTGGATACAGAATTTCTTCAACCTGGTGATTAAGCCTGTGAATCTCATCCACAAAGAGGATATCTCCCTCTTCAAGATTGGTGAGAATTGCTGCTAAATCTCCTGCTCGCTCAATTGCGGGGCCAGAGGTTGTATGGAGCTTTGATCCCATTTCTCCTGCTAAAACACCTGCAAGCGTTGTTTTACCAAGACCTGGAGGGCCAGAAAATATAACGTGATCAAGCGGCTCATTGCGGCTTTTTGCAGCCTCAATAAGAACACGGAGATTTGATTTAACGCGCTCTTGACCAAGATACTCATCAAGAGTTTTTGGTCGCAAGTTTCTATCTTGCTCCAGGTCTTCTGCCTGAAGTCCACTAGAAACTACACGTTGAGAAGTGTGTCCTGGAAATGGAGCTGGAGTAGACGACGACTCAAATAAGTTATCTGCATCTGCTTCCCACATTAATTACCACTTCCCAAACGCCTTAGTGCATATCCAATAGCAGCTTCAATTGTAATAGCACCTGCCTCTTCATACCCCTCAAGAGCAAGCGTTGCCTCCTGAGAAGTAAAGCCCATTCCAAGAAGAGCCTCAATAGCCTCTGATTCTACAGAGGTTACAGCAGGTTTTGGAATAGCAGCAAAGTCTGCAGGAGACGTAAGACCAACAAGCTGCTTAAGCTCTGCATCTTTTGCGAACACATCAGAAAGTTCAATTACTAAGCGCTCTGCCTTCTTTTTACCAAGGCCAGAAACGCTCTTAAGACGATTTCCATCATTGCTAGCAACAATTACCGCAAGTTGCTGTGGTGTAAACGTAGAAAGCACAGAAAGAGCCAGTTTAGGACCTACTCCAGAAATTGCACGCAAGCGATCAAAGAGAGCTCGCTCTTCTCGCGAAGCAAAACCAAAGAGTTCCATTGAATCTTCTCTGACCACCATACGAGTTAAAACGGTAACGCCTGCTTCACCCGCTTGTGGAAGCGAAGCAGCTGTTGAAGCTGATATACCCAGCTCATACCCAACGCCATTAACGTCGAGAACAGCAACTGAAGGAGTAACGGATACAAGTGTGCCCGTAAGCTGGACAATCATAGTTGTATTCTTCCCTTTCCAAGCGAGGTGGTTCTTACAAGATTAGCGTGACAAACTGCAGCAGCTAAAGCGTCAGCCGCGTGATCTGGATGAGGCTGATGGTCCAAGCACAATATGTTTTGAACCATATACATAACCTGCTGTTTATCAGCAGCTCCTGTACCAACAACAGCTTGCTTTATCTGCATTGGAGTATATTCTCCAACCGTAAGACCTGCTTTAGAACAAGCGACAATAGCAGCACCGCGAGCATGTGCAGTAGGAATAGCAGATTTAACGTTTTGTCCAAAGTAAATGCTCTCAATAGAAAGAGCTTCTGGTGAAAACTTATCTATAACCTCAACAATCTGGTTATAGATTCTTCCCAAGCGCATATCTATTGGTTCATCTGCGGTTGTAGTTATGCATCCATAGGCGCGTGCACGGCATTCAGAACCCCTTGTCTCTACAATTCCCCATCCAGTGTGAGCAAGACCAGGGTCTATTCCAAGAATTACCATTGCACCTCCTAATATAGAACGTTCGTTCTATATTATCACAGAGTATGCGCAAACGATGCAACTAATTTTCTGAGAAAGGGCCTCTCCACATTTTGGGGTCAACCATGCCAATTTGTGCATCAGATTCTTGTGCCAGCTCTTTTAAAAGCTCCAGCATATCCTTAAAGCCCTCCTGAGCCTCTGTTGGATCAACTGACAACTCAGGTAGATGCATAGAAGCTCCTTGAATTTCTCGCAAAGAATTTCGCAAGGACTCTACCAGGTCAGATTCGGAAGCCTTTGTATCTCTAATTTTGTCTTGCCAGACTGATGCGTGTGGAATTTGGGCATTTGTGAGGCTTTTTGAAGACATTTCCAGAACCTCAGTGGTGTTTCTGCGGTCTTTTTGGCGAGCGTGAAGCCTAGAAATAATTGCTTTGACCTCGTCAACCTTTCCCATTTCTTCCACAATGGCAGAAATGCTTTTATTCCACTCAAGATAGCTGGTAAGCACATAATCAACAAACTCAATGCGTTCTTGAGGCGTTGGCGCGGCATTTTCTAGCCCATCAGTTACAACCTCAGAGATATTCTCGAGAACTGCATGGTCAATAGCTGGTGAGAAGGTATTTCTTACCCTAGCAAGGTCAACAATGTCTGCATGATACATATCACCAAGAGGCCACAGAGAATGCGCACTAGAAATCTCTGTTCCCTTGAGCGCAAGAATGGTTTTATCGGCAGTCTCAAGCGTTAAATAATTGTGCTGGTCAGCGTATGCATAGCCGTATGCACTCACCAATTTTGTATCGGTCAATGTCGAGAAAACCGTGCTATTCACAGCAACTTTATTAACCCGAAGTCTTGCGGTAAGCAACTCTGCAGCACTTGTTTCTCGAGAATCTTTGTTTGGAAGCAACAGTACGTGGACGCGCATAGGACCTAAAGCGTCTGAGGCAAGCGCAACGGTGACAAGAGAATTGAGCGAACCGTCAACTGCAATAAACACGCCGTCAAAGCCCGACTTTACCGTGTAGTCTCGCACTCCTGTAGCTAATACACCCCAGGTAGTAAGCGCGCTGTTATAGACACCCGCAGTATCTTCTCTATCAAAGTTTTCAATAGTATCTTGGTCAACCTCGCAGACAACCATGTCTTCTGAGAAAGACGCTGCTTGTTTGACTAAATCTCCTGAAGGAGACAAGAAGAAGCTTGAACCACAAAACACCTGGTTACCATAGGCGCCAACAGCGTTTGCAGCGATAAGCCAGCTATCAAACTCCTCGACATCTCCCAGATAGCGGCTTTCTGCCACCGCCATGCCCATGGCGGACGACGAATCATCAACAGCAAAGCCAAAATACGGCAAGTAAATGACAGCATCTAACGAGTCGTCAACATCTTGCCACGCGTCAAGATCGTCGTAGGTAAAAGCGACGCCAAACGTAAGACCGCCTGCTTCAAATTTTGCGAGCTCAAAGGTATTCTCGCCAGATGCTTGTGCGGAGCTGGCAGAGCGAGCAAGAGCGCTCATGTGAGCAATCTGAGCAGTCAGTTTAAGTGGAGTTACAGCACCGTTTCTGACGAGAAGAGCCTCGCTAGCTGCGCTTCCATCAAACTCTGTTACAACAGGAATGAGAGCCGCAATAGGAAGTTTTTCTGAAAGCAAATTAATAATCTCGGAGAGGTCTGCAAAAAGACCTTCTGTATCAGCTTCTGGCACACTGAGCAGTCCCGTAAGGGTTGGCGCAGGATAAATGACTAGCTCAGCGCCTTGTTGTTGGGCTCTCTGAGCATATTCCAGCATAGTCTGAGCGGTAAACTCAAAATCACCAACCTGAGTGTTCATTTGTGCAACTGCTATGCGCATACCATTCCTATCATAAAGTGCTTAATTTGTTTTTACCCAAAAACAAACAGGTGTAGTAAGAAAAAACGGAGCTGCAGGTAGCAGCTCCGTTTGACCTTAATAAGCTAGTGCTTATTGTTGAGTCAATAGACTTAGAGAGAAGCCTTCCAAAGACCATGAAGGTTGCAATACTCATAAGCCTCTGCCTCAACACCCTCTTCAAGAGTGAAGGTAGCAACTGGCTCCTGGCCAGGTTTAAGCTGTGCAAACTGAGCGCCGTTCTCAGAAACAAGAGCAATGAACTCAATGTAGTGCTCTTCGAGCATTGGGTGAGCAACCTCGCCAACACGGACGGTAACAGTGTTGCCCTCACGAGTAACAAATGGAACGTGCTTCTCAGCTGCAGCGTCAGTAACGCCAGCCTGGAGAAGCTCAAGGTCTGCTGCCTCTACGTTGCCTGCGACACCGTAAACAACAGCGCCTGTTTCCTTGTTACGATAAAACTTTGCGTCGATCATTTTTTTCTCCTCTCACGACATCCGAAGATGTCAGAATTTCTTAGCAAGTGCTACTTAAATAGTAACAGTTATTATTTAAGAGTATCGCGCAAATTTAGATTCGACACAATCTAAACAATCTGTGCGTATCCGCTTTGACCGATAAAATCTTTGAGCTCCGTCAAAAGAACCATGCTACGTCCATCAATTCTGGTAGGAATTTCCATGCGCATAACATCGCCCATATCTGTTTCTACCCTAATCTCAATGCAGTCCATACCGGGATAGCGCGAGAAAATCTGTCCGAGTGTCTCGATAGTCTGTCTTTGAAGCTGAGAACCAGGCATATGGATAACGAGTGTCTTTGGCGTGTTATTGGCGCTGTTAAGCTCAATAGGATTAACTTCTTGCGCAATAACCTGGTCTCCTCTATCAGAGCGCTCAAGCTTTCCAAGAACAGAAATGAAGATGTCGCTCTGGCTCTCGCCAGTCTCTGGGTCAACATCTCCAGCAAGAAGTCTTGCAGCCTTCTTGTAGAGCTTAGGGAACATGACAATGGTGACGCTGCCCTCCATGTCTTCAAGCGTAACAATTGCCATTGGATCGCCGTTTTTAGTAGTGCGTTTCATAACATTAGTAACCATGCCCGCAAAGCGAATAGGTTTGCCTTCTGGCACTTTGAACTGCTGAGACATAGCACCGTTAGGAAGCTGAACCTCTACATTCTCTTCAATTTCTGCAAGGGCATAATCTCTGCTCTTAGCGAGGGCATACTCATATGGACGAAGTGGATGATCAGAGACATAAATACCTAAGACCTCGTACTCTTTGGTAAGTTTGAATCGCCTATCCCACTCAACGCCATCTGGCTCTGGGACACTATCACTAAAACCGGAACCTTCTACCTCTGCAAACATATCAAACATAGAGAACTGACCAACAGCCTTATCTTTTTGACGCTTAGTAGCAGCATCGATAATGTTTTGTGGATTGTTCTTATCCACAAAACTCATCATCTGCATACGGGTATAGCCTGTTGAGTCAAAAGCTCCTGCCTTGATAAGAGCTTCAACAACGTTGCGCTTTGCCTGACTTGCATCAACACGATCAACAAAATCATGAATGTTGGCAAAAGGACCACCTTTTTGGCGCTCAAGCATAATAGCTTCACCAACACCAGCTCCTACGCCGCGGATTCCTGCAAAGCCAAAACGAATACCTTCTTTAGTAGCCGTAAAGTCTTTACCGGACTCGTTGATATCTGGCGGAAGAATCTTGATGCCCTCATGACGGCAAGCGCTTACGTAGTGAACAATCTTATCCGTCTTGCCCATGTACGAGGTAAGAACTGCCGCCATAAACTCATGTGGATAATGCGCTTTAATCCATGCGGTCTGCATAACAAGAATTGCATAACCAGCAGAGTGGGACTTGTTGAATGCATAAGATGCAAACTCAAGAACATCGTCCCAAATGCTTTCTGCAACCGAGCGATCAAATCCATTACGAACTGCGCCGTTTTTCCAGTGAGCTTCCATGGTCTCATCAGTACCGTCATCCCAGTGCTGGACAACCTCCTGCATGAGCTTGATCTTCTTTTTTGCTACTGCTTTTCTTACCTTGTCAGACTCGCCTGCGGTAAAACCAGACATCTTCATAGAAATCTGCATAACCTGCTCTTGGTAGACCATGGTTCCGTAGGTTTCTTCCAAGATGTCATGAAGACGTGGATCGTAATCTTTGACTTCTTCTCTACCGTTCATACGGTTGATATAACTGGTAACCATGCCTGCGTTAAGAGGACCAGGACGGTACAGGGCGATAAGTGCGACGATATGCTTATATTCTGTTGGTCTCATGCCCTTAATGGTTGCAGTCATACCTGCAGACTCAACCTGGAAAACGCCAGCAGTTCGTCCTTCTCTCAGAAGTCTATAAATTTCTGGGTCGGTAAACGGAATGTTATCTACATCAATATCAATTCCGTAGTTGTCCTTCACGTTTTTAATTGCGCGAGAAATAACTGTTAGGGTTCTTAATCCCAGGAAGTCCATCTTAAGAAGACCCATGTCAGCGACAGAGTGTCCCTCGTACTGCGTAATCTCTACGCCACCTTTGGTATCAACCTTAGTGGGAACATGGTCATTAACAGGCGTTGGAGCAATCAAAACTGCGCAAGCATGTACACCCTCGCCACGATGCAAGCCTTCAATAGATAGAGCAGCATCAATAATTCTTCGAGCATCAGGGTCATTCTCGTATGCATCTTCAAAGTCAGCAGAATACTGATCGGCACCCTTTTGGCCTTCTTGAGCTTTATGAAGAACAAATTTTAGGTGCGCGTTAGGGTCACCAGGAATCATCTTAGAAAGACGCTGTCCCATATAAACGGGATAACCTAAAACACGACAAGCATCGTTAATTGCCTGTTTAGCCTTGATGGTTGAATACGTAATAACGTGAGAAACACGCTCAGATCCATAAATCTGACGAACATGCTCAACAACCTCAAGACGACGCTCATCGTCGAAGTCCATATCAATATCTGGCATCTCAGAGCGCTGCGGAGACAAAAACCTCTCAAACATGAGGCCATTCTCAAGAGGGTCAAACGAGGTAATATCCATGGCGTATGCAACAATAGCGCCCGCTGCAGATCCACGACCAGGACCTACACCAATGCCATTTTCTTTTGCCCAGCGAACATACTCCTGAACAATTAAGAAGTAATCCGCAAAGCCCTTTTTGCAGATAATGTCGTACTCATACTCAAAACGGTCTTTAACGTTAATCTCGTTGATGACAACGTTTTGCCAATCATCTCCATAACGTTTTGCAAGACCAAGCTCGCACTCTTTTCTAAAGCGCTCCTCTGAGGTCTC
>CAUVID010000037.1:0-10615 GCA_963551855.1 Lancefieldella parvula
TTGCACAAAATGCGCAGGTAGAGAGTGTGGTTGAGCTTCCGTCTGCTACCCAGGCGGCAACGTTTAAGCGCATCACATTCACCTCAACTGACCAGACGCAGCTGAGTGCTCGTGTCATCCTTCCAGCGACCGCATCGGCAGCAGAGCTGACCACCGCAGTGGAGGCCCTGCCAGCGGCTGAGCCGTCAGCAACGACAGAGCTACCAGCAGTGGCGCTCTTCTCCGATCTTGGTCGGGGAGTGCGCAGCTGGCTGCACCTTTTGCGCTTCTCGGCACTTGGTTTGCCCGTTGTGGCTTTGGAGGCTCGTCCATGCGAAGCCCGGCTCAAAGACGCTTGGAGGGGAGCGCTTACCGCAGAGGAGCTTGCTCACGCGCTCATCAACCCAGATGACGCCGCATCCTCCACGCTCAAGCAGCTCATCGACGACGCACTGGTAGCTGCCTCGGTTGCCTCGCGCTTCCTCGGACGCACAACCGTCACCTGGGGAGAAGGTCTAGGGGGCTCGCAGGCTTTGTTTGCGGCTGCGCTTCTGCCCAAGGAAGTGAGCGCTACTATGGCGCTGAATCCGCTCTTTGCCGACAACGCAACAACCCTGCGTACGGTTGTCGGGTGCGGAGATACTCCGCAGTCAGATGCAGCTATCGACGCGGTCGGTCTTCTCGACAGCGCGTGCGCGGCAGAGCTGGTGCGTGTGCCTGCGCTTATCGGCACGGCTCTGCTGGACCAGAGCGCGCCAACTGAGGGAACGTTTGCGCTGTACAATCGCCTGACGGGGCAGAAAGAGATGCGTGTATATCCCAAGTTTGGCCACGAGCGTATTAATCAGTTTGAGAACGAGCAAATCAACTATCTCTGCGAGGTTATATCAGGGCTTTGTCATAACTAAGCGGACTATAATTACGTAGGTTCTTTGAAGTTGCTTTTGATCAATGCTTTGGTCGGCTACTTCAGTACATTGTTGTATGAAACCAGTTGGATTTTCCAACGTGTGAAAGGATAAAGCATGTCCAGTAACGTACCATTTAGCGGTGTTGTTCCACCAGTTGTAACCCCAGATACCCCAGACCATCAGCTTGATGTTGTGTCGTTTGAGCGCTCTATTAACCGCCTCATTGAGGCTGGCGTAGACGGCCTGTTCTTCCTTGGCTCTTCTGGCGAGGTTGTTTTTGCCACAGATGAGCGTCGCGATCAGATTGTGCGCGAGGCTGTCCGCATTGTTGACCACCGTGTTCCGGTCCTTGTGGGCATCATTGATACCGAGACCGAGCGCGTCTTGGAGCATGGTCGCCGTGCCCTCGCACTGGGCGCAGATGCTCTTGTAGCAACCGCTCCTTTCTACGCACTTGGCGGCCCAGCTGATGTTGAGGAGCACTTCCGCATTCTCCACCAGGAGCTGGACGCACCTCTGTTTGCGTACGATATTCCTGTCTGCGTGCACACCAAGCTTTCTTGGAAGATGCTTGCTCGTCTGGGCGCAGAGGGCGTTCTTGCAGGTGTTAAGGACTCTTCTGGCGATGACGTTTCCTTCAGGTATCTTGTTCAGGAGAACGAGAAGAACGGTCACCCTCTGACCCTTCTGACTGGTCACGAGATTGTTGTTGACGGCGCTCTTCTTTCTGGCGCAGACGGTTCTGTTCCTGGTCTTGCTAATGTTGAGCCAGAGGGCTACGTCCGCATGTGGAAGGCAGCTCAGGAAGGTAACTGGGCAGAGGTCAAGCGTGAGCAGGACCGACTCAACGAGATTTCCCATATCTTTGATGTCACTACAGGCGTTCAGGGCTATGGTGCTGGCGTTGGCGCATTCAAGTGCGCACTTAACCTCATGGGTATCTTTGATTCTGACCAGATGCCTCGTCCTGTTAAGCCACTTGATGGACAGAACCGTGAGGCAATCAAGCAGGTTCTTGTTGCAAACGGCCTTCTCTAAACAAGAGGGGACACTATGGACTCTAAGTTTGTTTCCCCAACACATGTTTGCGCCGTTGATATTGGCGGCACAAAAATTGCCTGTGGCATAGTCACCCTTAACGGCACTGACGCTCCAAACGTCCAGTCCGTAAAGAAGGTCCCAACTAACGCAAAAGAGGGTGGCAAGCAGGTTCTTGCCACCGTTCTCCAGGCAATTAGAGAGGCACTTGCTCGTGCAGAAGAGCTGGGCCTTACTATCTCTGGCGTCGGCATTTCTTCTGCTGGTGTTGTTGACCCTCGTACCGGTGACATCACCTACGCAAATGAGCTTATGCCCGGCTGGGGCGGAACCGCTCTTGGCTCAGCAGTTACCAGTGAGTTTGGTCTTCCGTGCAGTGTTCTTAATGACGTTCATGCTCACGCTCTGGGCGAGGCTCGTCATGGCGCTGGCCACGGTAAAGACAGCGTTTTAACCGTAGCAGTTGGCACGGGCATTGGTGGCGCCTTTGTGAACCACGGCATCTTGATGCTGGGTGCTCACGACGAGGCTGGTCACATTGGTCACGTTGCAACTCCAGCAGCTGCAGGCGTTGATTGTCCTTGTGGTGGAACTTCTCACCTTGAGCCTGTTTCCGCAGGTCCTGGCATTATTCGCGAGTACGTCCGCCTTGGCGGCTCCGACACGCTTGAAGACGGTTCTGCTCTTGATGGCGCTGAGATTGACCGCAGGGCTCTTGCTGGCGAGAAGATCGCGCAGGCTGCAGAGGAGCGCTCAGGCCGCGCACTTGGTGAGGTCTTGGGTAGCATGTGCAACATGCTTGACCCTTCTGTCATCATTCTGTCTGGCTCCGTTGCAGAGTGCGGCAAGTACTGGCACGAGGCACTTGAAGCTGCATTTAAGCTGCAGGCAATGCCTCCCGTTCAGGCAACGCCCATTGTGAAGGGCACACTTGGTGGAGAAGCTCCTCTTATTGGAGCTGCAGAAAACCTTGTTCTACCTGGCTATTTAGAGACACGTCTTTAGGCAGGAAGCGCCAAGTCACCAAATAGCTTGCTGACTTGGCTTGCTGACCAGACACGCCGCAAAGACACGCACCTTTAACGTATGTACATTCTTGTGAGGAGAATATCGTGGCATATTCAGAGCTTGTTGAGTCACTTAAAGGAAAACTCATTGTCAGCGTCCAGGCGTATCCTGGTGAGCCTATGAGGCATCCAGAGACCATGGCTCAGATTGCTCGCGCCTGTGAGCTTGGCGGCGCTGCAGCTATTAGGTGCCAGGGTTTGTCTGATATTTCTGCTATTAAAGGCAGAGTCGAGATTCCTGTCATTGGCCTCTGGAAAGAGGGCCATGAAGGCGTCTACATTACTCCTACGCTTCGTCATGCACGTGCTTGTATTCACGCAGGTGCAGACGTTGTTGCTTTGGATGCAACAGACCGTCCAAGGCCAGATGGTAGAACCTTTGAAGAGACCGTTGCGGCGCTTCGCGCAGAGTCTGACGTGCTGATTATGGCTGACTGCATGACTATGGATGATATCCGTCGTGCTGTTGCTGCTGGTTGTGACCTTGTTTCAACCACGCTCTCTCACAATAAGGCTGCTATTGATACAACGCTTGATGATGGCCCTGACATTGCTCTTCTTAAGGAAGCAACTACCGAGTTCCCCGGTATTGCCATTATTTGCGAAGGTCATGTCCATACGCCACAAGACGCAAAAGATGCTCTTGATGCAGGCGCTTGGGCAGTTGTTTCAGGTACTGCCATTACGCACCCAACTTCAATTACCTCTTGGTTTGCAGCAGCACTTGAGGATTAACGCTTGGAGCGGTAAGGTTTTCTCGTCACGTATTTAAGGAGCGCCTGTGAAGAAAAACGATCCTACACCTTCAGTTATTCCCGACATTGTCATTATTACGGGTATGTCTGGATCGGGTCGCACGCAGGCGCTTCATGTGTTTGAGGACATGGGTTATTTCTGCATTGATAACCTGCCACCAGCTCTTATTTTGCAGCTTTCTAACCTTGTGGGCATTAATACGGGTGTTGGTCGCCACTTGGCTGTTACCTGCGATTTGCGCTCGCAAGGTCTTTTTGATGACATCTCTGAAGCTCTGAAGTCTCTTGCAGATCACGAGCTCACCTACAAGATTGTCTATCTGGACTCCTCAGACGAAGTACTTATGCGTCGCTATAGCGAGAATCGCCGTCGTCATCCCTTAGCGCAGGAGGGAGAAAATCTCTCATCTGCAATATCTAAGGAGCGCGCACAGCTTCAAGACATAAAAGCGCTGGCAGATGTTGTCCTAGATACCTCATCTATGCGCACTAATACGCTCAAGAGCCGTCTTCGTCGCGCATTTTCAGAGCTTGCTGAACAGCAGCTTATGGATGTCAGCGTGTTTTCCTTTGGCTTCAAAAACGGTTTACCCGTTGAGGCTGACCTTATGATTGACGTGCGCTTCCTACCCAATCCTTACTATGATCCAGAGCTCAGACCACTTACCGGTCTTGATGAGCCAGTAGCTCAGTTTGTCCTTGAGCACGGCACTACTAAGAAATTCCTTAAGTCTTGGTTTGAGCTGCTTGATGTAGTAATGCCTGGCTATGTGCAGGAAGGCAAGAGTTTGCTTTCTATTGCGGTAGGTTGCACGGGCGGCCAGCATAGAAGCGTTGCAATCGCCCGTGCTACCGCAGAGCATCTTACCAGCCAGGGCTATCGCGTAACGCTTTTCCATCGCGATCTTGATACGGCTCAGAAGAAGTCTCAGCAGGCTGAGTAGAAGTTAGTCTGTCATGTCCTATACTGCCTTGGTAAAAAATGAGCTGGTCAGCGTACCAGAAATTCAGACGGACTGTGAATTAGCCCAGCTTTCTGCGCTTATTCGTGTTTCCGGAACGTTATCGATGCACGGTCCTGGTAAATTTGCCGTTCGCATTGTTACCGAGACAGGCACGGTTGCCCGAACAGTTATTAGTTCTTCTCGCCGTCTGTTTGATCTGGGTACTTCCGTTGAGTACCGTCGCTCTATCATGCATAAAAAACGCAACTATTTGCTTGAGATTTCTAACCAGGATTCGCTTGCAGAAGCACTTTCCGCTCTTGGCATTTATATACCGGGAGAAGGCCTGGTAAGTGGCATTCCTAAAAGCGTTATCCGCACCAAGCAGGCGCAGCGAGCTTTTTTGCGCGGAGCGTTTATGGCGGGCGGATTTTTGGCCGATCCCTTAAAAGATTTTCACTTAGAGATTGCTGTCTCGGGAGAAAGATTTGCCACTGAGCTGGTAAAACTTATGGGATCCATTGGTGTAAAGGCGCGTCTTAATCATCGTAATCGCCATACCAATGCGCTCATGCGAACCAGAGAAATTTATGCTGTCTACCTTAAGAGCTCTGATGACATCATCAAGTTTTTGCGAGAGATTGGTGCGCCCACTATGGCGCGCGCTATTGCGTTTACGCGTGTGCAAAAGCATTATCGCAACAACGTCAACCGAGTTGTCAACGCAGAGATGGCAAATCAAACGCGGTCTTCAAATGCAGCGGCAGACCAGTTAGCGCTTATAGAAAAGGCCGAGAAACTCATTGGACTCAGAGCTCTGCCGCCAGCGGTCAGAGATTTTTGTCTTGCACGAAAAGATAACCCTGAGCTGTCATTATCTGCACTAGGGGAGTCGTTTGTACCACCCGTATCCAAGTCCGCTATGTATCACCGATTGCTGCGTTTGGAAAAAATCGTTCAGGATTTAGAAAAAGATGCATAAGTTATCGGCGAGTGCGGTAAAATACACGGTGTACGGTTTTAATGTTAATGAATCCGGAGAATGGCTCTGGGTCACCGAAAGGAGCATTACGTATGGCAGTAAAGGTTGCTATTAACGGTTTTGGCCGCATTGGTCGCCTTGCATTTAGGCAGATGTTTGGTCACGAGGGTTCTGAGATTGTTGCAATCAACGACCTTACTTCTCCAGAGATGCTTGCATATCTTCTGAAGTATGACTCTACTCAGGGCAACTATTCCCGTGATCACAAGGTAGAGGCAACTGACCACTCCATCATCGTTGACGGTCACGAGATTGTTATTTACAAGGAGGCAGACGCTAACAACCTGCCTTGGGGCGATCTCAACGTTGACGTTGTTCTTGAGTGCACCGGTTTCTACACTTCTAAGGACAAGGCACAGGCTCACATCAACGCTGGTGCTAAGAAGGTTGTCATTTCTGCTCCTGCAGGCAATGACCTCCCAACCATCGTCTTCAACGTTAACCATGAGACCCTCACTGCAGATGACAACATCATCTCCGCAGCTTCCTGCACCACCAACTGCCTTGCTCCTATGGCAAAGGGCCTCAACGACTTCGCAACTATCAAGTCCGGTATCATGACCACCATTCACGCATACACTGGTGACCAGATGATCCTCGACGGCCCACAGCGCAAGGGTAACTTCCGTCGTTCCCGTGCTGGTGCAGAGAACATCGTTCCTAACTCCACTGGTGCTGCTAAGGCTATCGGCCTTGTTCTTCCTGAGCTCAACGGCAAGCTTATTGGTGCTGCTCAGCGCGTTCCTACGCCAACTGGCTCCCTCACCAACCTCTATGCTGTTGTTGACAAGAAGGTCACCGTTGACGAGGTCAACGCTGCAATGAAGGCTTACGCAGAGACCATTCCAGAGACCTTTGGTTACAACGAGGATGACATTGTTTCCCGCGACATCGTCGGTGAGACCCACGGTTCCATCTTCGACGCAACTCAGACCATGTGCTCTGACCTTGGCGATGGCACCACTCTTGTTCAGGTCACCTCTTGGTATGACAACGAGAACTCCTACACTTCTCAGATGGTCCGCACCATCAAGTACTTCGAGAAGTTCGTTGCTTAAGTTCTAGTTACATAGACGCCTTAGGCGCGGTCGCAGCATCTGCCGCGATCGCGCCTTCTTTTGTTGGAAACGTATTCAAAGGAGTGACATGGCTTTTACAAAGAAGACTGTCCGCGATGCAGATGTTGATGGTAAGCGCGTTCTTATGCGCGTTGACTTCAACGTGCCTCTGAAGGACGGCGTTGTTACTGACGACACCCGCGTTCGCGCTGCACTTCCAACCATCCAGTATCTTCTCGACCACAACGCAAAGGTCATCCTGATGAGCCACCTTGGCCGTCCAGATGGCACCGGCTTCCAGCCAGAGCTTTCCCTGCGCCCAGCTGCAGAGAAGCTTGCTGAGCTTCTTGGCCACGAGGTTAAGTTTGTTGAGGACACCTATGGCGAGAAGGCCCGTGAGGCTGTAGACGCACTCAAGGACGGCGAGGTTCTTGTTCTTGAGAACGTCCGTTTTGACAAGCGTGAGAAGAAGAACGATCCAGAGATTGCAAAGACCCTTGCATCTTATGGTGACATCTTTGTTCTTGATGCCTTTGGTACTGCTCACCGTGCACAGGGTTCTGTTGTTGGACCAGCAGCTTATCTTCCTGCATATGCTGGCTTCCTGCTTGAGAAAGAGGTTGACACTCTTACCTCTATCTTCTCTAACCCAGAGCGCCCACTTGTAGCTATCGTCGGTGGCTCCAAAGTTTCTTCTAAGATTGGTGTTCTTGATCACCTTATCGACTCCGCTGATACCCTTATCATCGGCGGCGGTATGGCATACACCTTCTTCCTGGCTAAGGGTTATACCGTTGGTACTTCTCTTCAGGAGCCAGACTGGATTGAGCGCGCAGGCGAGATGCTCAAGAAGGCTGAGGAGAAGGGCGTTAAGATTCTGCTTCCTGTTGACAACGTTGTTACCGATCACTTTGGTGAGGACGCTGTTGGTGAGGTAGTTCCTTCCGATCAGATTCCTGCAGACCGCATGGGTATGGACATTGGTCCTAAGACCGTTGAGCTTTACTCTGAGGCTATCAAGGGCGCAAAGACCGTCTTCTGGAATGGTCCTATGGGCGTCTTTGAGTTTGATCAGTTTGCAAAGGGCACCGAGGCTGTTGCTCGTGCTGTTGCAGATGCTGATTGCACTTCCATTATCGGCGGCGGCGATTCCGTTGCAGCAGTTAACAAGTTCCACCTTGCTGACAAGATGAGCTGGATCTCCACTGGCGGCGGCGCTTCCATGGAGCTCGTTGAGGGTAAGGCACTTCCAGGAGTGGAGGCGCTTCTCGATGCGTAATCGTATGATTGCAGGTAACTGGAAGATGAATGAGACTTTCGCTGAGGGCGTTGAGCTTGCTCAGGGAATTGTTGATCAGCTTGCTTCCGGTACCGGAAACGTTGATGTTGTTATTGCTCCACCTCTTGTAGACCTTAAGGGCGTCTCCGAGGTTCTTTCTCAAGCTAACTCTTCTGTTGCTCTCTCTGCACAGAATGTGTACTGGGAGGAGTCTGGTGCATTTACTGGTGAGACATCTCCATCGATGCTGACTTCTGTTGGTGCAACTTACTGCATCATTGGTCACTCCGAGCGCCGTGGCTACTTTGGCGAGACCGACGAGGACATTAACCGCAAGGCAAAGGCACTGATGGCTCATGACATCGTTCCTATTTCTTGCTGCGGTGAGTCTCTTGAGGTCCGCAACGCTGGTACTCACGTTCAGTTTGTTGTTGACCAGATTAAGGAAGATACCAAGGGTCTAGAGATTACTAATCCTTCCAAGTACGTTATTGCTTACGAGCCAATCTGGGCAATTGGTACTGGTATGACTGCAACTGCTGATGACGCACAGGAAGTCTGCGGTGCAATCCGTAAGACCCTGGTAGAGATCTTTGGCGCAGAAATTGCAGACGGTATCCGTATTCTTTACGGTGGTTCTGCTAAGCCAGAGAACGTTGGTGGCTTCCTCGAGAAAGAGGACGTCGACGGTGCACTTGTTGGTGGCGCATCTCTCAAGGCCGATTCCTTCGTTGCAATGGTTAAGAGCGCAATGAACTAAACTCTGACAAAGTTCCTTACCACCGGTGAGGCGCTTGGCTCATTTGTTAAGTTCTTGTTTGTTTTGCAACTTGGCACACGTCATTCCCAAAGGGGAGTGGCGTGTGCTATTCTTTTTTGTTGTACGTGAAAATAACTAGGGCTGGATCTTCTCGCCAGCAAGAGGGGGAACCTCGTGGGCGTTCTGAATACAATTCTTTTAGTGCTGTTTGTACTTTCTGGCATTTTGACGGTGCTGCTTGTTTTGGCACACTCCGGAAAGGGCACCGGCGTTTCTGACATGATTGCTGCATCTATGTATAATGCAAGCGCTGGTTCAGGCATTATGGAGAAAAACCTCGATCGCCTTACCATCATCACTACAACCATCTTCTTGGTCTGCGCTATTGTGATGGCTCTTACATTCCCTGTTGGCGCTATTGGCTAAGTAGCTCCTTTTACCTTTGAATCATCTGCCGAGAAACCCGGGTTTCTCGGCATTTTTTATGTGTCCAGCAGAGTGCAGGTAAATTTGTTGAAGGAAAATACCGGTAAAAAAGAATGAGCGTGACAGACAGAAGCTTTCTTTTGCCTCTTAACAGAATTTTCAATAACGTTTCTCATATGTAAACAAATCAGATTTAACTCTATAAGCTGAATTTAAACAGTCATTATATGTGGATACGTTTTACTGGGACTGGTATGCAAAGATGGGATTATCTTAGAGATTAGTTCAGTCAGGCTGCTATTCCATGGTAAAATTACACTTTGCTGTGTATTCACGGCATGTTTGTTGTAGGAATGCTAGGTTGCCATACCGAGAAAACCTCGCTTATCAGGTGGATAAGCGCAAGGCGGTGAGGAGAGTCAATGGCACGGTTTGTTTGGTACGTTACAAAGAGGATTTTGAGCTACATTGTGATGATTTTTGTTGCAACTTCGCTCACATTCTTCCTCGCATCTTCATTCATGAGCCCACGTTCTAACTTGGAGCAGCGTACCCCACGCCCTCCACAGGAGTCTATTGAGACTAACCTTTACAGAACCAATCTGAATGACAAGACTCCGATTATTGAGCGTTATCAGGTTTGGATTACAAACCTGCTTACCAAGTTTGACTTTGGTATGACTCCAACGGGCGATAGTGTTAACCGTGAGATGAGCTCTAAGTTTATGGCTTCTATTGAGCTTATGACGCCAGCAACTATTTTGTCAGTTGTTATTGGTGTTAGCTTGGGTGTTTATACTGCTCAGCGCCAGTATCAGTGGCAGGATCGCTTCTTCAGTGGTGTTGCATCAGTACTTCTGGTTATTCCTACCGTTGTTTTGGCTATTCTTATTGTCTTTACGGCCATTGAAATTAACGCTAGGGCAGGTGCTCGTATCTTCTACGTTACCGACCTTTCCAGTGGTGATACGGGTAACTTCTTTACCTGGCTTCTTGACTTCCTTCAGCACATTATTCTTCCAACCATCGTTCTGACCATCATCAGCTCTGTTGGTTACCACCTGTCACAGCGTACGTACTTGCTTGATGAGATGCACGCTGATTACGTTCGTACTGCTCGCGCAAAGGGCCTTACTCGTAAGCAGGCAATCCGTAAGCACGCTCTTCGCGTTTCTTTGATTCCTACTGCTGTTTCTGTTGCATTCTCTCTTGCAGGCATCTTTACGGGTGCTGTTATGACCGAGAAGGTCTTTGCAATTCACGGTCTTGGTGAGTACTTCATTAACTGCATTAACAACAATAATATTCACGGCGCAGTTGCAGTTGCGGCATTCTCTGGTGCAATGACTCTTGTTG
>CAUVID010000038.1:0-10279 GCA_963551855.1 Lancefieldella parvula
CCGCAAGACCGCGAGAAACCCAAAGGATTTGTAATGCACATGCCTTCTGCAAAACCAGAACATCCAACAGGCAACGTGTACCTGGACTTTGCCGCAGCTACACCTATGGATCCACGTGTAGTTGATGCAATGATTCCGTACTTCACGGAGAAGTTCTATAACCCTTCAGCTCCGTATGCGCTGTCTCGCCAGGTTCGTGACGAGGTAGAACGTGCCCGCGCTGTCTTGGCGCATGCCATTGGTGCTCGTCCAGGAAACGTAGTGCTCACAGCAGGTGCTACAGAGGCTAACAACCTGGCGTTTGCAACGGTCTCTGAAGATGCGCACGTCATCGTTGATGCTATTGAGCATGAGAGCGTTCTTGCGTGTGCAGGGATTTTCTCGCACAAGACACTACGCGTGGAAGCAGACGGTCGTGTGGATCCAGAGCGCGTAGCAAAAGCGCTCAAGCCAGAGACCGAGCTGGTTTCCATTGAACTTGCAAACGGGGAGATTGGCACCATTCAGCCTATCCGAGAGATTTCGCAGGTACTTGCCAAGGAGCGCTCACGCAGGCTTGCAGCAGGGGAGACTCGTCCGCTGCATTTGCACGTAGACGCCTCTCAGGCAGCAGCATACTTGAGCGTTAACGTGTCGTCGCTGGGTGTAGATATGTTGACGCTTTCTGCAGCAAAGCTTTCTGGTCCAAAGCAGGTGGGTCTCTTATGGGCTTCCGACGATGTGCGCTTAAGGCCGCTGGTACTCGGCGGCGGACAAGAAGGCGGTATTCGCTCAGGTACGGAAAACGTCGCAGGCGTCATTGGCTTTGCGTGTGCTTTGGCGCTTGCTGATGAGACTCGAACTGACGAGGCAAAACGGGTTTCTCGCCTCAGAGATCAGCTACAGGAGCTGCTTTGCACAGAGTTTCCGCAGATGGTTGTCTCGGGACCAAAGAACGCCAAGCTGAGGCTTCCTAATTTGCTGCACGTTTCTTTCCCGGGACTTGAAGCTCGCCGTCTGGTTATTTTGCTTGAGCGTCTAGGCGTGTCGGTGGGAACGGGCTCTGCGTGCGCCGCATCAAAGATGCAAATATCTCACGTGCTTGAAGCAATTGGCGCACCGCGAGAAGTAGCAGCGGGAAGCCTCAGGTTAACGCTTGGAAGAACTACCACAGAAGACGACATCTTGTACGCAGCTTGGGCAATTGCCGAGGCCGTCAAACAAGAATCTGCTCGCGTAGGAGTGACATGGGAGAACTAGTTTACCTTGGCATGAGCGGCGGCGTTGATTCGGCGCTGTCTGCTGCTCTGCTTCTTGAGGCGGGCTATAACGTCAAGGCTATCTATATGCGCAACTGGTCCAAGGACCTGCCTGGCTTTAAGTGTCCTTGGGCAGATGATTTGGCTGACGCCGAGCGCGTGTGCGTAACGCTTGGCATTGATTTGGACGTGTGGGACTGTGAGGCCGAGTATAAGGCCACCGTTGTGGATTACTTGCTTGATGCCTACGAGCACGGTCGCACGCCCAATCCAGACGTTATGTGCAACCAGACGGTAAAGTTTGGTACCTTTGCAGAACGCGCTTTTGCTGAGGGTGCAGATTTTGTTGCAACAGGTCACTACGCTCAAAATGTCCCTGGCACCAAAAAACTTTTGCGTGCCGCAGACGCTCACAAAGATCAGACTTATTTCCTGTGGCGTGTACCTGGTCATTTGTTTGAGAGAACACTCTTTCCAATTGGACACATTGCCACCAAGGCAGAGGTGCGCGCTCTGTGTGCGGAGCGAGGTCTGGGCATAGAAACAAAGCCAGACTCTGACGGCATTTGCTTTATTGGCCCCGTTGGCTTGCGCACGTTTTTGCTAGATACCTTCCAGAAAAAGCAGGGCGACGTTATTGAGTGGGAGACAGGTAAGGTTCTTGGCACCCATGACGGAGCGTTTCTCTTCACCGTAGGCCAGAGAAAAGGCCTGAACATTGGCGGTGGTCCCGCTCGTTATGTGGTGGCAACCGATACGCTCAAGAACGTGGTCTACGTAACCTCTGACCTTAACTGTCCTGCGCTGTGGACGCGTCGCATGGAGCTCTCGGATATGCATTGGATTTCCGGAGAACCCGCAGCTGATGGTAGATATGTGGTGAGGACTCGTCACACAGGCGCCCTGGTTCCCGTAACGTTTACGCTCACGGATAATCAATGTGGATTTATTGAATTTGACCAGCCCGTAAAAACTGTTGCAGCAGGTCAATCGGCGGTTTTGTACGATGGCCAGGAAGTTTGCGGCGGTGGCATTATTGAGGCCGACAAGAGTATACTTGAGCGGTTCATGTAAAATAAAAAGCAGGTAGGTGGCGAGAAACCCTCTGAGGTTGCATCGTTTACCTGCAAAGAGTGTTGTTTCTGTACACGTATTGTGATCCAGAGTCCAAGGAGGTGCCCATGGATCGCCCAGATGGCGCGTCTGAAACCGAGCACCCCTCATCTACACCGAAGGTAACGGTGAAGATTGGATCTACAACCGTTAAGGGTGTTTCAACCAAAAAGCCTAAGATTAGTGTTGCTCCAACTTCTTCATCTGAGCAGGTTGAAGAGGCAAAAGAGAGCTTTGGTCAAGTTAGAAAGAGCATTCTCTTCCTCTTTGCTGTTGTAATACTGTACGCACTCTATATCGTTTTTTCTGGTCAATTTGATGAGTTTGTTGTTGCTCTAGCAGACGTAGATACAGGCTGGCTTATTGCTGGCGCTCTTTGCTATTTTGTCTACTATTTTCTGGGTATTCTCGCCTATGTAATTTCAGTTATTACAGACCCCGAGAGTCCCGTTGGCGTTCGAGACCTGATGAGCGTTGAGGCGTCGGGCATCTTTTTCATGAACCTTACGCCAAACGGCGCAGGCGCTGCTCCTGCTCAGATTTACCGCCTGACTCGTGCAGGTATTTCTGTTGGCCAGGCTGGAGCCTTGCAGTTCACGCGCTTTGTTATGTACGAGGCGGGCGAGGGCATCTTTGCAGCTCTTATGCTTATCTTTAGGGCTAATTATTTCTACGAGCAATTTGGTGACGTTACGGTTATTGGCGTTATTTTGTTCGGCGCAAAGATAGTGATGGTCGCAGTTATCTTGGCCATTTGCCTGCTTCCTAAAATGGTAAAGACAGTGGGCAACTGGGGCTTAAGGCTGCTTTCACGCTTGCGCATTGTAAAGCGCTATGACCACTGGCATGGCATCATTAACACGCAGGTAGATGAGTTCTCAAACGGCTTCAAGACTGCCGCAAAGAACATTCCAGAGATGTGCGTTGTCTTGCTAGTCACTTTGGTCCAGCTTGGTTGCCTCTATGCACTTCCATACTTTGTCTTGCGCGCGCTTGGCCAGCCTGCAGATCTTCTAACCTGCCTTGCATCTGGTTCAATGCTTGAGCTCTTGACCTCGGCCATTCCACTCCCTGGTGGTACTGGTGGCGCTGAGGGTGGCTTTGCCTTCCTGTTTGGCCACATGTTTGGCGAGGAAATTGCTGCAGGCTTTGTACTCTGGCGCGCCATCGAGTATCTGCTTCCAACTATGGCCGCAAGTATGCTTTTGGGTCTCAGATCTCACGACCACGAGCCTATCTACCACAAGTGGAATCGTTTCCGTCAGCGTTTCTCCGCCTTTGTAAATGGCGAGAAACCCGCTGTTGCTTCTACATCGTCTCGTCCAGAGACCTCTGGCATTCAAATTAAGGTTAAGCGTAAGAAGTAGGGAAGAGATAAGAAAGAAAAGCCAGAATGTGGCTTGATGCATGAGTTTGTTCTATAGGACAAATGTATGAGCGGCACTTGGTAAAGGAAGTACTCTTATGCGCAATACACCAAAACCCATTCTGATTATTCTTGCACCAATCCTCATTGCTGTTGCCGTTGGTCTTGTCTACGATCTGCAGAATTTCTTACAGGCCATTCCAGAAGTACGTGATAATCCAATGCTCTTAGCAGGGGTGGCTGTATTCATACCAATGCTTGTGGCTTTGGTCAAGGACACATTTGACGCGCACGGACTCTAGGCGAAGATTATTTTTGTTGTGTTGGCTTTGAGAAAAAGAGCAGATATATTCCAAAGCCAAGTTTAATTGCCGCATCAATATAGGCAGTTACTGTCAGTGGGATATCTGGAAAAATATATCCTGCAGCAATATTGATGGCACAAAGTATGGCCAAATAGATCATCGATTTTCCGTGCACAAAGTAGTAGAGGAAAAAGTGCAGTGCGGTGGCCATTAATGCGCCTAACCAAATAAGTCTCCAGTTTTCTGTTGCAAAAAATGGACCACCTAATAAAAACATCAAAATGAATAAGAAAATTACAGCGTACAAAGACATTTTGTTTTGGAACTTACTTGAAGGACCATCAGAAAACTTATTGAGAACTTTCTTATTTGTATTTATAGATAAGAAGGCAGCAACATATCCAAAGCTAAATACGGACATATTGATAATCTGTTTTCCGCCTATTACGGTAGCTGCAAAAATGATGAGAGCTACAACAATTAACCAGAGACCGCATGATTTCTTATAGTTAAAGCTTAGCTTCTCGTCTTTGTTATATTCCAGAAAGTTCATAAGTTTCTCCCTCAATCGAACGACTTGCCATAATACTTCTGACCGTATGCTTTTACAATCCAGTTGCCTATTTTTTAATATTTTTTGCTAATTGAGGTTCAGAAGACGTACAGGTTTAAAAGCAGTCATTCATTTCAAAGCCTGTGATATTTACATAGCCATCAATGCATTGACGAACTGATCTTTTGCAAATTTCTAAAAAAGTTAGGTTTGACGGTTGCAAGAGGGGCGGGTTTCTCGTAATATATCCCTTGCTGCATCCCCAGCAGCAAACATATTCGGGCGTTTAGCTCAGGGGGACGAGCGCTTCCCTGACACGGAAGAGGTCATAAGTTCAAATCTTATAACGCCCACCAACTGTTCACAGGTCAGAGTAATCTGGCCTGTTTCTTTTTAATTTTATAAATAGTAATCATTATTGTTATTGACAAAAGAGTTAAAGTGAGTAAACTTCTAAATAGCACGTTTTATAAGTTGTTTTACTTACAGAAAGGAACTGACTATGTCTCTTATTGGTAAGGAAATTGGTGATTTTAAGGTAAACGCATTCCACAACGGTGACATCACTGAGGTAAGCAAGGAGTCCACACTGGGTAAGTGGAGCCTGTTCTTCTTCTATCCAGCAGACTTCACCTTTGTCTGCCCAACCGAGCTTGAGGATCTTGCAAACAACTACGACAAGTTCCAGGCTGCTGGTGCAGAGGTTTACTCTGTTTCCTGCGACACCGAGTTTGTCCATAAGGCATGGCATGAGGAGTCCGAGCGTATCTCTAAGGTAACCTACCCAATGCTCGCAGACCCAGCTCACGTTCTTGCAAGGAACTTTGAGGTTCTTATCGAGGACGCTGGCCTTGCTGAGCGTGGTGCCTTCATTGTTGACCCAGAGGGTGTCATTCAGGTTGAGCTTGTTACCGCTGGTGGTATTGGTCGTAACGCTGAGGAGCTTCTCCGCCTTCTCCAGGCTGCACAGTTTGTCGCAGAGCACGGCGATCAGGTCTGCCCAGCTAAGTGGCAGCCAGGCGCTGAGACCCTGAAGCCAAGCCTTGACCTTGTTGGTCAGCTCTAAGATCTAGGGAGCTTACAATGACCGACGTCAAAGACCTCTACGACGCGGTGATTATCGGCGGTGGGCCTGCAGGGCTCACCGCCGCCCTCTATCTGGCCCGCGCTCGCTACCGCGTTCTGGTTGTCGAGAAGGACCATTTTGGCGGACAGATCACTATCACTAATGAGGTCGTTAATTATCCGGGAGTATTCTCTACCAGCGGCTCCGAGCTTTCAGAAACCATGCGCAAGCAGGCAGAGGCCTTTGGTGCAGAGTTTTTGCTCGCAGAAGTCACTGACCTGGACATGTCCGGAGATGTCAAGGTAGTTCACACCACTAAAGGCGAGCGTCCCTGCCTTTCGGTTCTTCTGGCCTCTGGAGCACATCCACGTCACATTGGTTTTGTCGGAGAAGAGGACTACCAAGGTCACGGTGTTGCCTATTGTGCCACCTGCGACGGTGAGTTCTTTACCGGCAAAGAAGTCTTTGTAATCGGTGGAGGCTTTGCGGCTGCAGAGGAAAGCGTGTTTTTGACCAAGTATGCAAAGCACGTTACCGTTCTTGTACGTGAGGAGGCGTTTACCTGCGCTCCTGCGTCGTCTGAAGCTGCTCGCACCAATCCAAATATTACGGTTCTCTATAACACACAGGTTGAATCCGTTGCTGGAGATTCTGCGCTCAGGTCTATTACATACAAGAATCTGAAAACAGGCGAGAAGACCACGTTTGCTCCAGAAGATGGCGATTCTATTGGCGTCTTTGTCTTTGCGGGCTATGCGCCAGAGACCGACCTGGTAAAAGAACTGGCTCAGACTGATGATTACGGCTATCTGATCACCAACGAGCATCAAGAAACAACCTGTGAGGGTCTTTTTGGTGCGGGTGATGTGTGCCAGAAACCACTGCGTCAGGTTGCAACAGCTATTGGCCAGGCAGCAACTACCGCTACCGAGATGGAGCGCTACATCAAGCGTGTCCAGGAAAAGACCAGCCTTGTTCCACAGATGAACGTCACGCGTATCTCGTCCAAGAAGGAGGCTCCTGAGGCTCCAGCGGCTAAGAGTGCCTCTGACTCCGGAGAGATCTTCACCGATGACATGAAAGCGCAGCTTAACGCTGTCTTTGAGCGCATGGCTCGTCCGCTTGTGCTTCAGCTTGAGCTGGACCAGAGGCCTGTTTCTGAGGAGCTTGTAGCTTACATGGAAGAACTTTCTTCTATGACCGACAAGCTGAGCGTTCAGACGGTTTCAGACACGGACGAGAAAAACCTTCCCGTTGTTCGTGTTTGCGCAGAAGATGGCACACCAACAGGCCTTGCGTTCCATGGAGTTCCTGGCGGCCATGAGTTCACTTCGTTTGTACTTGGACTCTACAACGCTGCAGGTCCCGGTCAGCCTATTAGTGATGAGGATAAGGCATCCATTGCAGCTATTGAGTCAAAGACACATCTGCAGGTCTTGGTAGGACTTTCTTGTACCATGTGCCCAGACGTTGTTGTAGCTGCTCAGCGCATTGCTGCGGATAATCCCCAGGTCACCTGCGATGTCTACGACATCAACCACTTCAAGGAGCTCAAAGACACCTACGATGTCATGAGCGTTCCATGCTTGGTTATTAACGACGGTCAGAAGGTTGACTTCGGCAAGAAAAATCTCTCTCAGATTTTGTCGCTGATTCCTTAAAATTCATTCGCGTCAAGGAGAGGGCGACGCTCATGAATATGCCGAGAAGATCAACGGTCTTCTCGGCATTTTTTTGTGACTTTTAATGTGAGCACGTAAAGCTGGCTTGGAAGTGCAAGGCTACCTTTTACAGGGCTTTTTGCTGGTAGAGACCTGTATCGGTAAAGCCCTGAGCGCGATAGTAGGCGCGCGTTCCAATTGAGCTGATGACGTTAAGGCTGGTATAACCCGCCTCAGCTGCGATAGAGGAGGCTTTAGCAAGAAGCTTTTGGCCCAAGCCCTGGTGTTGAGCAGACATTCCTTCCGAGCCCAGCGAAAGCGCCTGTCCGTACACGTGGAGCTCTCTGATCATGGCTTGACCTGGCTGTACCAGCAGTTCATCGGCAGAAACATCACATGCGCCAGAGGTCAGCTTGTCCCAGTGGGGAAGCGAAAGCCTACAGAAACCTGCAATTTTGTTGTCAGCAGTTACCCATTGCAGGAAGTGCTCGTCGCTGACTGCGGTGGTGTAGGCAAAGTCTTGGAGGGTAAGCTCTGCGGCGCGTACCTGCTGCTGGTTAATCTCTCTAAAGCGAATCTCCTGCACGCGACGTGCAACGTCTTTGGCGGCAAGCTCTTGCTCCACCATCTGGCGGAGGTTGGTGTGTTTGTTTCCCACCAGAATATCGGTGGCGCTAATGTCTCTAATCATGCGAGAAATGCGCACGTATGGAGGTGTGTTAAGTACGTCTTGAACAAGTACGTCTACCAGCTTATCTTTGGCATATGGTTGCCACGCGCCTTCGCGATACTTCTGCACCAGCTGTGTTCCGGCCACCAGCGCACAGGGGTAGAGCTTAATCTCGTCGGGAAGAAATCCCGGATCTGTAACAAACGTCTTGAAGTCCTGTTTATCTGCCTCAGGCGTTGCTCCAAGAAGATTAACCATCAAATGAGAATGGATTTTAAATCCGTATAAACGGATGAGCGAGAAAGCTCGCTTAATCTGCGCGGCTGACATCTGGCGTTTGTTTGCATCAAGTATCTCTTGGCGCGTACTTTGAATACCAATTTGAATTTTGGTGCACCCAAGCTGCCTAAACATGTGCAGATTATCCGGCGTAATAGTGTCGGGTCTGGTTTCTATTACAAGGCCAACCACACGGGAGGCGGCTGTCTCATTAACGTGTTGCTGTTCTACCAGTTCATCATACGTGCTCTGCATCTGAGACCACGCGCTTTGATGAGGCTGGCTGGTGTCGTAGAGCTTATGAAAAGCCTGGTTGTACGTGGCAGTATCTTTGAAGACTGCCGCTTGCTGTTTAGCAACAAAGGAGGAGAGAGCCTCTTCAGAGTTTTGCAAGCCAAACGAGGTGTACCAATCAAGGCGTTCCTGGATGTGATTAGGAGAGCTTGGCCACTCGTTGAGTGCACGGAAAAGCTCCTTGATAAACCAGTACTGATAGCCTTCTGGATAATCGCTCCAGGTACCACCAAGCACAATAAGCTCCACTTTGTCGGTTGAGTGGCCCATCTGATGGAGCGCTTGAAGACGGGCTGCAACTTGTACGTATGGATCAAAAAACGTTAGTTCAGCGCGCTGACAGGCAGGCTCGTTAGCAAGGTAGCTCTTAGGCATACGCAGATCACACGGGCAATAAATGCAATTACTTGAGCAGGTATACGGCCTGGTAATCACGGTAATGGTTGCTACGCCAGAAGCGGTGCGACGAGGCTTCATTCGCACGGAGCGAATAAATCTTTCTTCCAGCTCAGAGGTCACATTCCACGATTGCCAGAGCACATCGTTTTTCTGCTTGACCTGCAAAAAATAGGGGAGAATTGCTCGTTTAGGAATGAGTTTCTCGCGCTCTGTACTGTGGGTGCTAGAGTCAATTCCGCTGTTGTGCAAGTTAATGAGCATCTCAAGCTGATGCGTATCAAGAGCTCCTTGTGAGCTATTTCTGAGCTGCTGCAATATGTCCAAAATGAGTTCATCCATACAAACAGTATAGGCAATAAGGTGAGCTTCTGGTCTTTAGGAGTAAGACGGTGACGTAAAATCTCTGTATGGAAACTTCTTCTCACATAACGCACACTCAATCTATCAGCGCATCTACCGCTGAGCAGCTGAGTCACGTAACTTCTGAGTTTTATACTCAGCAGGCTCAGAGTTTCTCGGCTACACGACAGATGCCTTGGCAGGGATGGCGGCAGTGTCTAGACGCCATGCCTCAGCTTTTAGCTGGCGAGAAACCCTCTGTACTTGATATTGGTTGCGGAAACCTACGCTTTGCTCGCTTTCTTTGCGATGAGGCGGGGATTGTTCCGGCAAAGTATTTTGCTGTAGATAATTGCAAGCCTCTTGTGGAGAGTGGCAACACAGGCGCTCATGTCTCTGAGCTGGCATTTATTGAGCTAGATGTGATAAAGAGTCTGCTTGACGGCACGCTTCCTTCTGAGCTGACTGTTCCGTCCTGCGATTTAGTGGTTGCGTTTGGATTTTTGCATCACGTACCAGGCGCAGAGAAGAGGCTCCAGCTTCTGCGTACGTTGTTAGAGAAAGCCAAACCTGGCGGCTATGTGTGCGTTTCTTTCTGGCAGTTTATGAACAGCCAGAAACTTGCTGTTAAGGCTCAAGAAACTACTGTTCAGGGGCTGCGTGCGCTGGGCATAGATGCCTCAGAACTTGAGGAGCATGACTATCTGATTGGTTGGCAAGATAAGGCAAATACCTGGCGCTATTGTCATCACTTCTCGCAAAAGGAACTTGATGAGCTTCTTGCAAGTCTTGGCTCTGACGTGCACGTTTGTGCGCAGATTAGCGCGGACGGTAAAGAAAACAATCTTAATCGGTATGTGATTTTGCAACGCGTGTAGCTGCCTGCAAAAATATCTTGGTAATAATTTCCCGTACAAGAAAATCCCCCCGCACAGAAATTGAACTGCCTCCCATTTCTTGGACACGAGAAATTGGAGTCAGTTCAAAACACACCTA
>CAUVID010000039.1:0-9485 GCA_963551855.1 Lancefieldella parvula
AGCTACCTGCGTTGATAACCAGTACGTTCATGTGACTCCTCTTTCCGTGAAGCAGCGCAGACCATTAGGCCTTACTCTCCTACTTCAAATAAACATAACCGCATGACATCATAAACCCCAAGATACCCCGGAGTTAAATAGACGAGCAAAAAACTTGAATATTTTTATTTACAGCCCATTGAATCATCCATCTGCTTGCCACCTAAAATGTGGAAGTGGACGTGGTTAACTGACTGACCGCCATGTTTTCCTGTATTGGTGATTACACGGAATCCAGTCTCTTTAATCCCAGTCTTTTCTGTTACCGCAGCTATAGCTTTAGTAACACTCTCAAGGGTTACAGCAGGAATGCCATCAATGATGTTGTCATAGTGGCTCTTTGGCACAACAAGAACATGCACAGGCGTAAGAGGATTTAGGTCATTAAAAGCTACAACGTTTTCATCCTCATAGAGAAACTCTGTAGGGATTTCTTTGTTAGCAAGCTTACAAAAAATGCAATCAGACATAGCCTCTCCTTTACTCGTCTAAATATGCAGTAGAAGGCGCTGCGGTTGTATCAGTAATTGCAGCTCCTGCCTGGGACTCATCAAGCAGAACCTTAACCTTCTGCTCTGCAGTATCAAGCCTTCCACGAAGATCCTTTACCAGCTCAACGCCACGAGCATACAGAGCCAAAGACTCCTCGAGCTCCAAATCTGTGCCCTCAAGCTTACGAACAATCTGCTCAAGCTCAATAGAAGCATCTTTAAAAGTAAGCTCTTCAGTCTTCTTAGTATCCATGTTGTTCCCCTTATCTATGAAAGCTCAATGTCAGAAACAGTTGCCTTAATTGTTCCATCCGTCATTTTGACCAGCAATGAATCTCCAACCGAGGCATCTTTGGCCGTTTTAATGACAGACCCCTTTTCATCTTGGACATATGCATATCCCCTTGTAAGAACCTTTAAAGGAGAAAGTGCATCTAGTTTTCCTGCAAGCGAAGAAAGAGAAGCCTCATATGGATGAAGCATGGCTGCACTAGCTCTGGTAAGTCTTTGCGACTCAACAGAAAGCATCTCTTTTTTTCTTAAAAGAAGCGCTGGTAGAGCATCCATTAATCTTTGCTCTGTCTGATTAAGATCTTCCGTTCTCGTAGAAATAATATAAGCAGGATCTTTTAGACACGGACGATCAGACAGCTTCTCTAGCTGGAATTTTTTACTTGATAGGGCATTTCTCATTGCCAAGTTGGAACGCTGTGCAACAGTAGTTAGATCCGTCTTATAGAACTGCAAAATCTTTCTTGTTGCGTTTCCAAGGCGAGAAATTCTGTTGTTAAACGTAGTTTGTAGCTCACTAATAGCGGGCGCCACAGACTCTGCAGCAGCTGTTGGCGTTGAAGTTCTTCTATCAGAAACCATATCTGCAATGGTGGTATCTGGCTCATGGCCAATACCTGTAATAACAGGTACAGGACACGCTGCGATAGCACGCGCCACTCCCTCGTCGTTGAAGCACATAAGGTCTTCAAATGAGCCTCCACCACGCACCAGCAAGATTGCATCTGGACGTGTAGTTGCGGCCACCTGAAGCGCCCTAATGATAGTTGCGGGTGCATGAGTACCCTGAACAGCGCAGCCAGACACTTCAAGCTCTACTAGAGGGTTTCTACGCGCAAGCGTACGCTTAACGTCATCAATGACGCTGCCAGAAAGTGACGTAACTACACCAATGCGTGTACAGAACTCTGGAATGTAGCGCTTTCTGGAAATATCAGTAAGACCCTCTTTTTCTAGCTTTTTAGCAAGCTGGGCAACCTTTTGACGAAGGTCTCCTTCTCCGGCAATCTGAATAGTGCGAGCATGAAAAGAAAGCTTGCCGCTTGAAGCGTAAATATCAAACTTTCCTGTCATCTGAATCTTCATACCGTCTTGCAGCGTAATGCCGCTAGCAGCATAAATCTTTGACCAGACGATAACCGCCATAGAGCTAACAGGGTCTTTTACGTCAAAGTAGCAATGACCAGATTTGTAGTTTGGTCCTCTAAATCCAGAAACCTCTCCCACTACCGTCATAGATGGCATTGAAGCAACTTCATTTTTTGCAAAGAGCACTGCATCAGATACTGAAAGAACAGAATCTTCTTTCTCTTGAATCTGATCCATTACTAGTTCCTGTTTCTAGAAGAACCAAGTAGATATAAAAGCTGAAGTGCAGAAACCATTGCAGCAGCTACATAAGTAAGAGCAGCAGCAATTAGTACCTTTTTAGCGCCATTGTAGTCAAAGCCTGCGGGAGCGTTTGCCTTCAAAAAGGCCAATCCACGCCTTGAGGCATCAATCTCTACAGGAAGCGTAACTATATGGAACAAGAAGGTAAATGCATAGAGCCAAATTGCAAGCACAGTCATGCCTGAAACATTGAGCAAGACACCAGCAAGAAAGACATAAATCCACGCTGCAGATGCCAAATTAACAACAGGAACAAGAGCGGAACGAACGCGAGATGGCATATACATTTTGGCTGTCTGAACTGCATGGCCTGCCTCGTGACAAGAAACAGCAACAGAAGCTACGCTGCCCTCTGAGAAGTTTGCATCAGAGAGGTGCAGGCAATTGTCACGTGGATCATAGTTATCGGTAAGTTCACCAGAAATCCTCTTGATACCAACATTAGCTGCTCCATTTGTGTCCATCATGGCGCGAGCAACAGAAGCGCCGGTGGCATTAAACCCTGAAGGAACTAAAGAATACTTTTTAAATTCATGCTTGATGTACCACTGAGTGCCCAATCCGAGCACCAACGAGGCAACTACTAGAACAACGTATGGGATAAACGCACCAGAGTAATACATATTTTTCTCCTATCTATGTATAAAGATGAGTATACCCAACTCACCGGACAAAAAGTCAGATTTGAATGAGCAACCACACTTGCCTTAGATTAAAGCGCCTCAATTACAACAGCTCTACTCGACCATTTTTGACGGTAAGTCCTACCTCGCCATTGAGTAGTCCAACAAGCTGCTTGCCCACTAATTGATAGCGCCATCCAGTTTTAAGTCTTGCATCAACCTTGTCCAAAAGCAGATCAGTAAGATCGTCTTTATTGGCAATCAAAGGAGATGCAATTCCTTCTTTTTCTGAGACAATCCTGATAAGAGCATACATAAGCTCAACAACACCTTCAGAACCAGCTGAAGGATGAGCATGATGCTCAATTTTTGGACACTGATCAGCGGGAGTCTTTTGACCACGTTTGATTGCATCCAAAAGATGCACTACCCCACCTTGAGAAATCTGCTCGGTACCGCGAATTTTGCGTAGTCTATCAGGTGTTGTAGGCACACGACGACAAATCTCAATAATAAGTTCATCGGAAAGCACCCATTTACGTGGAACATCTCTTTTAGCCGCAGTATCTTCTCGCCAAGCACAAACCTCTCGAGCAATGGCAAGCTGTCTGCGTGTAAGCGAGCCAGAACGCTTCAAACGAAGATACGCCTGATAGGGGTCTCGACGATACTGCTCAATATTGGTGTGCTGGTCCATCTCTGGCTTTACCCAGCTTAAACGGTCAAGCTTGATGAGTTTCTCGATCATCTGATGATAAATTGCAGGAAGATATCTGACGTCATCCTCGGCATATACCAGCTGTTCTTTATCAAGCGGTCGCTTTGACCAGTCTGTTAAAGACTCTGCTTTAGCAAGCTTAACGTTAGCAAAATTTTCTACCAACCCGGCGTAGCTCACCTGCTGGCGCATACCCAAAAATGCGGCTGCTACCTGCGTATCAAAAACAGGTGCGCATGCGCAGTCCATTTTTTCTAGTAAGACCTCAAGGTCCTGTGAGCACGCATGGAAAATCTTAACAATCTGCGGATTTTCCAGGAGTTCTTTAAGAGGAGTAAGGTCATCAATAAGCAGCGGATCAATTGCGACAATCTCGGAACCTGTAGAAACCTGCACCAAGCAAAGCTTGGGAAAGTAGGTTTTCTCGCGAAGAAACTCCGTATCAACTGCAAGGATATGCGAGGTCTTTGCTCGCTCACAAAATGCGGAAAGTTCTTCTGAGGTTGCTATATACAATGCGTCCATCCAATTGCCGATTAAGTACCTGACGTAAAGAGATACACTCATACGTATCAAAATGATATACCAGCTTGTTGCAAATCTTCGGAGGATATATGAGAACCCTCATCATTCACAATCCTTGCTCGGGTTTTAGCTCTGATGCAATCTTTGAATTTGAGCGCGCTCTTCTGAAGTGTGGCGACGAATGCCTGGTAAAGCTAGTTGAAAGCCATTGGCGCACAGATGAGGTTCTGAGTTCTGTTCAGCCTGAAGATTTTGACGTAGTGGTGCTCTCGGGCGGAGATGGAACCGTATCTAGCCTGCTCTACGGCCTTAGAGGATACCAGACACCTATTCTTGTCTTCCCTTCTGGAACCGCTAATCTTCTAGCTGCAAATATTGGAAACGCTCCTGAACCTAACGCACTGGCGCTGGCCTGCAGAAACCTTCAGACCGCACAGCTTGATCTGGGTGAGATTACCTGGACCACAGTGTCGGGAGAAACCCATGTAGCTGGAGTTCCTTTAATGGCCGGTACAGGCCTTGACGCAGAAATTATGCGTTCAGCTATCCCCCACAAACAAACCTTTGGAGAAGCCGCATACTTTACTGCGGCCCTAGCCAACCTTATGCCGCCAGTTCACGACTTCAAAATTACCGTTGACGGCAAAGTACATGAGCTTCAGGGCATTGGCTGCCTTATTGCAAACAGCTCCATGATGCAAGCAGGAATTGAATTAGCACCTGGTAATCGTATGAATGACGGTCTGCTTGAGGTTATTGTCATTGAGACTCACATGACTGCAAAGCTGGTACGCCCACTACTTTCTGGTTTCTTTGATCGCACGGGAGACTCGCTTGGTAGGCCCTACCTCAATAGCTTTAGCGGAAAAGAAATTACCGTTGAATCAACAGCTCCTATGCCACTGGAAGTAAATGGCGAGGTCACCTGCCACGACATCTACGCCTATTCTGCTAGGTGTCTTCCTGGCGCAGTAAACGTAGTAGTGGACTACATGAGCCCCTACAGTAAGAAAGCATAAGAGTAGTTAAACAGCACAATAAGCACCGCCAAAGCTTGCGTTTTCTTTTTCTTTCGTTTTCGTAACATTCAGCCAAAAAGATTGCACGTAACCGTCAGATTAACTAATCTTTTATAGATACATTGCTAAGGTACGCACGCAAATTTCTGATGTGTGCGCACAGTTGATGGGATATTTTTTGGTTGACGTTTCTAAAATTCGCGAGAGGTTCGATGAGCTTTCGACTCCTATTCTGAAGTCTGGAAGACTCTATCAGCTTGCAACTTTTACACAACATGGAACTACCAGCACGCTCGACCACGTTATTGCGGTTGCTTATAGCAGCCTTGCATTTGCTATGAACGCTGGCATCAAAGTTGACGAGCATGCCCTTGTACGTGGCGCGCTTCTTCATGACTACTACCTCTATGATTGGCACGATCACGAGGCCGCGCCAGACAACTGGCACGGATTTACGCACCCTCGCCATGCACTTGATAATGCCCGCGAGGATTTCCCTGATTTAACCCCTGTTGAGGAAGACATCATCTTGCATCACATGTTTCCTCTAGTTCCTATTCCCCCTCATACCAAAGAGGCTTGGATTGTAACAACTTGCGATAAAGCTTGTTCAACTGCAGAAACACTAACAGGCAATCCATACAAAAAAGATGGTTTCCGCCCAACGGGTTTCTCGACACCTGAAAGCGATTTTCAGGGCACAACAAACAGTGAGTCAAATGAGTTTAACGACTACATGGACTACGGAAACCTCTCGTGAGCACCATGACTGAGACACTGCGTACGCTCTTTGCACTCGATAAGAATATTGAGCTCTTTTTGCAGCATCTGCCTCAGATGGTCATAATATTCGCGCTGATTTCTTTTGGTGGTTGGGTATACGAGACCATTTATTGCTCCGTTGTTGAGGGAGAATTTACCAAGCGCGGCTTTCTTTTTGGTCCTACCTGCCCTATTTACGGCATTGGAGCGATTGCGGAATGGCTGGTACTAGGCCAGATTTCTAATCCAATTATTGTCTTTATCATTGGTGCAGTTTTAGCCACAGTTATTGAGTACTCGACCGGCCTCTTTTTGGAGCGTCGCTTTAAAAAGAAGTGGTGGGACTACTCCATGTTTAAGTTCAATTTGCATGGTCGAATTTGTCCCCAGGCCAGCGCGGTATTTGGTGCGTTTTCTGTTACCTCAGTTTTTGTGCTCGTTCCAACGATGCTTAATATTTTGATGATTTTCTCCAAGCATACTGTCTCGGTTGTGGCGTTTATTGTAGTCACCCTCTATTTTCTGGATACGGTTGCTAGCCTTCTTTGGAATGGGCCTACTACCCATCACAAAGTTGAAGCCGCAGCTCAAGACGCATCAATGAAGGTTGAAGAAGCCGCACAGAATGCTTCGCAAAAAGTAAGCGCTGCGGCACAAAACGCATCGCAGAAAGCAAACGCAGCAGCTCAAAAGGCAAATGCGGCGGCCCAGAATGCAACTCTTATTGCTACCCAAAAGGCTCAACAGGTTTCGCAAAAAGTCCAGGTAACCAAGCAAAAGTTTGACGACACTACCCAGAAAGTCAAAGATCACCTGCCAGGTTCATTCCCCTGGGACAACTAGATGGGTTTCTCGACCTACCGAAATACCTCAGCAAACGCTGATTTCGAGTTTGGATTTGTATGTACACCATTGAAAGTAGAGTTAGATATAGCGAGTGTGATGAGACCGGAAAGCTTTCCCTGGTAGGCGTTATGAACTATCTGCAGGACTGCTCGACGTTCCACTCAGAAGATATTGGCCGCGGCTTTAAACAGCTGACCAGCGAGGGGTACGCATGGGTCCTGGCAACGTGGCAGATTCAAGTTGACCGACTCCCACAATTTGGCGAGAAGATCTGCGTAGGTACCTGGTCATATCAGATGAAGGGTCTTCAAGCATCTAGGTCATTTGTCATTAATGATGCTAGCGGCGCGACTATCGTAAAAGCGGATTCTACCTGGTATTTGATGAACATTAAAGAAGGCAAGGCGGCTCGCGTTCCAGAGAGCGAGAGCGTCTACATTACCGGCGAGCCTCGCGTAGATTTGCCACCAACTCCTCGCAAAATTGCACTTGAGGGAAATGCTGTTGATGGTCCAGCCATTCTTGTTTCCCAGCAGCATCTGGATACAAACAAGCACGTCAACAATGCTCAGTACGTGCTCATGGCTGTCGACACGCTTGTGGCCCTTGGCTATTCTCACAAGCTGCGCCGCATTGTAGTTCAGTACAGAAGTCAGGCACGCTTGGGCGACACCATTACTCCCCAGGTATACGCCGATGAGACGGGTTTCTCGGTAGTGCTCAAAGATGCCGAGAGTTCCACCGTCTTTGCAACAGTCAGGCTGGAGGGATAACATGACCGAGGCTAAAATAGTCAATGTAGCTGCAGCTATCTTCTATAAAGACAACAAAATTCTTGCCGCGTGTAGAGCTGATGCGGATAATGCTGGCTTCTGGGAGTTTCCTGGCGGAAAAGTTGAGGCTGGAGAAACCTCAGAGCAGGCGCTGCGTCGAGAAATTCAGGAAGAGCTGCACTGTAGCGTGCAGGCAGCGTTTTTCTATGACACGGTAGCTTACTCCTACCCCACCTTTGACCTGCATATGGATTGTTATATCTGCACGCTGAATGAGTCTGAGGAGCCTGTCGCGGATCCAGAGATTCACTCGGAGCTTCGTTGGCTTGCTCAAAATGAGCTGCTTGATGTGCAGTGGCTTCCCGCGGACATTGAGCTCATCAAGCAGCTTGGCACGTTCTGGAACGACATCTTTGCGTCGCAGCACCTGTAGGAGCTACGGACGCGTGAACCGCGGGCGCGAGCGAGCGCTGCGGACGCGGATGCTGCGGGTGTAAGCGAGCTGCAGGCGCGAACAAGTCGTCGTGTGCAAAATACTTTGCAGAGAATGTGAAGTGACTAAAAGAGGGGTTTCTCGCCATGAAATCCTTGGGCGACGACGGGTATCATCAAGGTGTAAGCGTTTGATTGAGGATTGATGGCAAAGAAAGACGACAACCAAGACACCAGGCACAACAGGCATGAATTTGGCGGCGAGGGCCCTGATTTTGACCCAAACGATCCGTCGCAGATGCCTGATGGCTCTCCTTTTCCTGCGGGCTTGCTATTTTTTATAGTTATTATGCTGCTCTCGGGATTGGGACGTTCTTGTGTCGCAAGCAATCAGACTTCCTCTAGCCCGCTTTTTGGGGACCCCTACAGCGCTTATACTGACAGCAACTGGTAATGTACTTGGAAAAGACTTGCTATACGTACAACAAGCAGGTGTTTATTCCATTTTGAACGGTATTTTGAAGGATTGAATATGAGCAAAGCAGATCGCATTTTTATTGATATGTGTTCCGACATTATTGAAAACGGCACCACCACTGAGGGCGAGAAGGTCCGTCCTACCTGGGAAGATGGTACCTCCGCATACACAATCAAGAAGTTTGGCGTCTGCAATCGCTATGATTTGCGCGAGGAGTTTCCAGCACTGACGCTTCGTCGCACTGCGCTCAAGAGCGCCATGGATGAGGTTCTGTGGATTTACCAGAAGAAGTCCAACAACGTTAACGACCTTAACTCTCACATCTGGGATTCATGGGCTGATGAGTCTGGTTCCATTGGCAAGGCTTACGGTTATCAGGTTGGACAGGTTTCTCACTATGCTGACGGCGATTATGACCAGATGGATCGCGTGCTCAAGGATCTCAAAGAGAATCCATTCAGCCGTCGAATCATGACCAACTTGTACACCTTTGCCGACCTCTCTGAGATGAACCTCTACCCTTGCGCATTCAACGCAATCTATAACGTTACTCAGGAGCCAGGCAAAGACAAGCCAACGCTTAACCTGTTGCTTGTTCAGCGTAGTCAGGACATTCTTGCTGCTAACAACTGGAATGTTTGCCAGTACGCAATCCTGTTGATGATGGTTGCGCAGGTCAGCGGCATGGAAGCTGGCGAGCTGGTTCACATGATTGCCGACGCTCACATTTACGATCGTCACGTGGATATTGTTAAAGAATTGATTTCTCGCCCAACCTTTGATGCACCAAAGGTGAGCCTGAACCCTAATGTCACCAACTTCTACGACTTCACTACTGACGACCTCATTGTCGAAGATTATCAGCACGGTCCTCAGGTTAAAAACATTCCGATCGCTGTTTAAACGCAGCTGCTGCGGACGCGGTTGACGCAGACGCGGCTAGCGCGGCAGACACGCCCAATCGGACATGACCGGTACAGCCGGTATGCCCGAGCGGACGCTCAAGCTAAGACCATCATTTCATTTAAGACGATACTTGCCAGGAGAACCACATGAACGCAATTGTTTCTGTAACACGCGATTGGGGCATCGGATG
>CAUVID010000040.1:0-9100 GCA_963551855.1 Lancefieldella parvula
CAATTCTTGCAGTATGTGTGGGATTTTTCCACAAGCTCAATCCCTTCTCGCCAAAAAAATCCAAGGACGAGAAGCGCTCCACCTGGAAGCTCTGGGCAAAAGTGGTGGTCAGCTGCGTTCCTGCTGCGGCAATCGGTCTGCCGCTCAACGACTTCATTGAAGAGCATCTTGGAAGCCCTTTTGTTATTGCCGCAACCCTTATTTTCTACGGCATCATCTTCATCCTGCTTGAGCTCCATCGCGAGAAGGTCGCTGCAGCAGTAAAGGTTGAGGTGCCTCGAGGCAAGCACATGAGCCCAGATGCTGCAGCATCCCTTAAGGCCCCCTCTGCCGACAACCTGGCCCGCGTACAAGACATTGACAACCTGGACTGGAAGACCGCGCTTGGAATTGGCGTTTTCCAGGTACTTGCAATTGTTCCAGGTACTTCAAGATCTGGTGCAACCATCCTGGGTGGTTTAGCGCTTGGTTGCTCGAGGGCAGTGGCTGCTGAGTTTACGTTCTTCCTGGCTATTCCTACTATGGCTGGTGCTTCTGCTTTGAGGCTTGTGCGCTACTTTATGAAGGGCAACACCTTCACTGCTCCCGAGGCAGTTATTTTGGGTGTAGGTTGCCTGGTAGCCTTTATTGTTTCGCTGGTTATGGTTCGTGCGCTTATGGGCTACGTCCGCAAGCATGATTTCAAGCCTTTTGGTGTGTACCGTATTATTTTGGGCATTGCAGTTATCGCATACTTCCTGCTTGTTAAGTAGTTTTTGACTTACAAGCATTACTACCTATGCATTTACGCGCGGTGAGTTTCTCGCCGCGCTTTTTTATGCGCAAAACATATGGAAAAAGCGTGGAAAACCTATGAAAGATATATGTAATCGTTCTAGATTCATTTACCAGCAATTGCTCTGTTTTGTATGCTCTTGCAGCTTAATTTTGGTCGTAAGAGTAAGTAATTACTTGTAATAGTTTCAGGAGGATTTATGCGCCATATTAAGACGCTTCAGAGAATTGCATGCACGCTTGCGCTTGCGCTTGTTGCAGTTCTTGCAGTTTCTGCACCAAAACTTGCATTTGCAGACAGTATTGATACATCTACACCAGGTGTAAAGGTTTCTGTTTTCTCGGCTGACGGTAATGCTGATACATCCAGGTTCCTTACAGACAACCCTCAGCATTCTGGCCACCAGACCCCTGTTCCTGGTCAGTATGGCGAGATTGTCGTTCGCGTTGGTCAGACCATTAGAGACACCGGTGCGTATTCTCACTACACCACTACTCGTCCTGGTTTTGCTCCTTTTGGTGTAACCACTACTCTGGTCACCGCAGGCGCTTATCCTGAGCTTCCTGCTACCGACTACGATTTTACCTATGCTTTCTACGGAAATAGCAACACCGTTACTAACAACGGAGGTCAGTTCTATTTTGAGTTCACTGGTCGTAAGGTAACTCCTGCTAACCAGCCTGTTACCGCATTCTTCCTTGTAACCATGCAGGGAGATTCCTCTGATCCTGCAAACGTAGGCGGTAACACCACTCACCTTATGTGGGTTGGCTATCACATCCACGTTATTCCAGCAGAGACCACCCCAACTCCTACACCTTCTCCAACACCATCTGCAGTTAACCAGCTCATTTATGACGCAAATGGCGGCACCATCTACGGCAACGCAACTTATACAGAGTCCAAGACTCCAAATAACCCTCGCACCTACGGCTTCGCTGAGTACAACATCATTGAAGACCAGCCAGTTCGCGATGGTTACAAGTTTGAGTTCTGGAAGCGTTCTTACGTTGATAATCACTTCCGTTATGTTGGTGCTTCTGCTGTTCCTGCAGATGCTAACAACAACCCAGCTGGCGATAAACGCTATGTTTCTGAGACTACGGTCTTTAACATGAGAAGCCCTTATACTCTGACTGCCGTTTGGAACCAGGAGTATGAGCTCAGCTACGACGCAAACGGCGGCACTGGTGCTCCTGCAGCACAGAACGGTTACTTTGGTATTGATAGCAACACCGCTGATTCTCTTACTGACCCTAAGAATGAGACTGTTTCTGCAACCGTTCCAACTCGCGATGGCTACATCTTCAAGGGCTGGAAGCTTGACGGTACTACCTACCAGGCAGGCGATCAGGTAACCCTTACCACCACCACTCCTAAGGTTGTTCTTGTTGCAGAGTGGGAACCAGAGCCAGTTGCTCCTGTTACCCCAGAGAACCCTGCTACTCCAGAGAATCCTGGTACTCCAAGCATCCCAGGCAACCCTGGCGGTCCTCTGACACCAAGCTTCCCAGGAGCTCCAAATCCTGCAGCTATCCCGTATTATGGAGGCTCTGTGCTTCCATACACTGGTGATGAGAATCACTCGCTTAGCGCTATTGTTATGGCATGTGTCGCAGGTGGTGTGATTGCACTGGCTGTTGTTGCTCGCGCAAAGAGCCGTCAGACAAACTCCATGAACTAAGACAAGTGTTTGGGCTAGAAGATCTTCTCGCCATACGTGAGCATGGATCCGATAGACGCGTTCTTGCAGATAAACCGGTCTTCTTTTGAGGACCGGTTTTTTTATTGTGGAGTGTAAGCAAAGTGGCGCAATTAATGTCCGGTTATCGGGGTACACTTTTATTCTAAGAATGATTGACACAAGGATGGCTCAATGCAGATTGATCTTGAAGGTTTAAATCCTGCCCAGCATCAGGCGGTTATGACAACTCAGGGACCTCTGTTGGTTCTTGCAGGAGCTGGTTCGGGTAAGACGCGTGTTTTGACGTTTAGAATTGCGCACATGATTGCTGACGAGGGAGTTCGTCCTTGGCAGATTCTGGCTATTACGTTTACTAACAAGGCTGCAGCGGAGATGCGTGAGCGCCTTGAGGCGCTGCTTCCTAACAATATTCGCGGCATGTGGGTTTGTACGTTCCATGCTATGTGTGTTCGCCTGCTTAGAGAAGATGGCGAGCGTCTTGGCTATGGGCCTAACTTTGCTATCTATGATGATGACGATTCAAAGCGTTTGGTAAAGACCATTCTGTCTGATTTGGATATTGATGTTCGTCAGTTCCCGCTCAATTCCATTCGCTCAAAGATTTCCGCTGCTAAGAACGCGCTTTTGTATCCTGATGACGTTGAGGCGCAGGCAGCTAGTCCTATGGATCACGTGGTGGCTCGCGTGTATCGTGCGCTCCAGACGCGTCTGGACAAAGCTAATGCTATGGATTTTGACGACCTTCTGGTTAAGGCATTTGAGTTGCTCTCCAAGTATCCAGATGTCCTTGCAAAATACCAGGAGCGCTTCCGTTACATTAACGTTGACGAGTATCAGGATACCAACGGCGTTCAGTATGCAATTACCAAGCTTTTGGCATCCAAGTATCGTAATCTTATGGTTGTTGGCGATGATGACCAGTCCATTTATTCGTGGCGCGGAGCAGACATCAAAAACATCTTGGCGTTCGAGAAAGACTATGAGGAAGCAGTTGTTGTTAAGCTAGAGCAAAACTACCGCTCAACAGGCCATATTTTGGCCGCTGCCAATGCAGTTGTTGCGCACAACTCTCACCGCAAGCCAAAGCGTCTTTTTACCGATGAGGGAGACGGCGAGAAAATCCAGGTGTATCAGGCATCTGATGAGCGTGATGAGGGCGCATGGATTGGCTCTGAGATAGAAAAACTGCATGATAAGGGTACATCGTACGACAACATAGCCGTCTTCTATCGCACCAATGCCCAGTCTCGTATTCTCGAAGATATGTTGCTTAGAGCTGGTGTTCCTTACAAGATTGTTGGCGGTACTCGATTCTTTGATCGCGCAGAAATCAGAGATGTCATGGCGTACCTCAAAGTTGTCGTCAATCCCGATGATGACATGGCTGCGCTGCGTGTTATTAACACGCCTCGTCGCGGTATTGGTGCAACCAGTATTCAGAAGATTCAGACATATGCACTGCATAACGGTTTGTCGTTCTTCTCGGCATGTGAAGCATGCGTGATGGAAGAAGGCATTTTTACCGCAAAGGTAAGAAATGCGCTGGTAGAGTTTACGTCAGCTATTGAGCATGGCCGCCATATTGATGGTGAGCTTGATGAGGTTGTAGAGGCAATTATTGACCGCTCTGGTCTTATTCGTGCACTTGAGGCGGAGCATACCATTGAGGCTGACGGACGTATCGAGAACATTCGAGAGTTCTTTGGGGTTGCAGCAGAGTTTGATGAGTCTCACGACGATGTTGAAGAAACGCTTGAGAGTCTGCAGCAGCTCAGAGAAGCTGGAGCACTTGATGCGCAAGATGCAGCTTCGCTGAGTGAGGCTGGTTTTGATGCTGCTACCGGCGCACTTGCTGGTGCTACTGCTGTAGAGACGGCTCCTGCGCCTCAGGAGGAGAGTTTGCATCCACAGGTTGTGGCAGAGAAGCTCCCGGCCTTTATGGAATGGCTGGCGCTTCGCTCTGACCTGGATAGCTTGGATGGTTCTACCTCTGCAGTAACACTCATGACCATTCACGCTGCAAAGGGTCTGGAATTTCCTGCAGTTTTTGTTGCTGGTATGGAGGAGGGAATCTTCCCTCATGCAAATTATGAGGCAGAAGCAGCTCAGTTAGAAGAAGAGCGCAGACTTGCCTATGTTGCTATTACGCGTGCGCGCAAGCGTCTGTATTTGACGTACGCATCTACCAGAAGGACTTACGGCTCTGTTCAGGCAAATCCTGTATCGCGTTTTGTAGGAGAGATTCCTCAAGAGCACGTAAAAGCTATTGGTGTTGGTTCTGCAGGTTTTTCTGGAGTTGGTTGGGCAAAGCGAGGAGACCGTCATGGAACCTTTGGCTCTGGTCGCGGCTCCGAGGTCTACGGTGGAAACGTTTTTGGTTCTCGCACGCGTTCTACCGGCGGTGCTCCAGCTCCACGTACAGCTCCTATTCAGAAAGACCCAGCCCGCGCTTCTGCAAGTTTTGCTGTGGGAGACCAGGTTTCTCACAAGACCTTTGGCCCAGGCGTTGTTTTAGCAGTTCAGGGCGATACTATTGAGGTCAAGTTTACGCGTACTAATAAGACAAAGAAGCTCATGAAGGGCTTTGCTCCGATTGTAAAAATTGAGGGATAGCCATGGTGATAATGCATGACGGCTTGATCTTGGGCCTCACTCCACAAGATTTTATTTTCAGAGTAGTTACCTTTGTAGTGGTGTTTTTCATTGCATTTTTGATTGAGCATTTTGCAGTAAAGCTCTCAAGAAAGGCCTTGGATTCATCTAAGCTGCCGTCGGCATCTATTTTTGTCAACATATTACGTGGAGTTATCTGGACATTTGCTATTCTCGCGGTATTGCAGCCTGTTTTTGGTATTCAGCCGACAGCATTTGTAACCGCTTTGGGAGTTACCTCCATTGCTTTGTCTTTTGGCCTGCAGGATACCATTTCTAACTTGGCAGGAGGCTTGGGTCTCATGCTGGGAGGTGTGGTTAAACCAGGAGATCAGGTAAGCATTGGAGCTATTTCTGGAGAGGTCATTGATATGAATTGGCGTTCTACCATAGTTCGTGCTCGTGGAGGTAGGGTAGACATCATTCCTAATTCAGTACTTAATAAAACAGCACTTGCGCATCGTACCAGGTGGGATATGACAGAGGTGCCCATTACTATAGTGCTTAAACCAACCGTTGATCTGAATGCGGTAACGCAAGAAATAACAGAAATTGTTCAAGAGGTAGTTGCACCTCAGCTCGAAAGAACACTTCCTATTGAGGTTGAAGCATCAAGCATTGCTGAGACAGGCATCAAGGTAATCATTCATGTTCACATCAAAGACGATGCAAACGAAATGAGTGTACGAGACAAAATTGTAAGAGCCCTGGCTGGTTCTAGTTGGCTTGCAGGAGTAGGAGCTTAATATGAAAATTGGAATTATTGGAGCCATGGAGCCAGAGATTGCGCTGCTAAAAGAGCAGATGCTCATTGAGCGCACGTATGATCAGGCTCGTATGCAGTTTGTTGAAGGTCTTTTGGGAGATGTTCCTGTTGTTGTTGTACAGTCGGGAATTGGCAAGGTTAATGCAGCAGCATGCACGCAGATCCTGATTGATACGTTTGCAGTAACACATGTTATTAATACTGGTATTGCAGGGCTTTTAAACCCTGAGCTACAGGTTGGGGATATTGTTATCTCCTCAGATTTAGTTCAACACGATATGAACGTTGGTCCTCTCAATTTTGCCGCTGGTCAAATTCCAGGTCTTCCGGTTTTCTCGTTTACAGCAGATGAGAGTCTTATTGAGCGCGCACTTGCATCAGCCAAAGAAGTAGCTCCTCAACTGCAGGTTATTTCTGGCCGCGTTGCTTCAGGAGATCAGTTTGTAAGTTCATCAGAGTTAGCAGACCACATCTACACAACGTTTGGTGCTGACTGTTGCGAGATGGAGGGTGCCTCAATTGCTCAGGTTGCTTGGCTTAATCACACACCGTTTGTGGTGATTAGGCTTATGTCCGATAAGCCCGGCACTACTTCAAGCGTTGATTATTTGACGTTTGAGCGTGAGGCTTCTGAGCGCTCTGCCAGAATTACTGCAGCTATTATCAAAAAGCTTGCCTAGTAACCTGAGGTGTCCTTTTGAGGCAACTCTTCTGGGTTAACTGGGTAGCTCCCCGGGGTCAGTTTGCACTTTTCATAAGAGGGAAGGCAGGGCGTAAGAAACAACTTGCGCTTATTTAGCTATTCGAATGTTTTTAAACATAATTGAACGATATTTCGATTATCATTGTCCCGTTATGAAAGTGGTTTGAAAGGTACCGAATGATAACCCTCGGACACTTTTTTGAGATGATGGTTGCCAATCCGTTTTTGGCCCTCGTCATTGTCCTTGTTTTTGGATGCATTTTTGTAAATGGTGCAACCGACGCGGCTAATGCTATTGCAGAGGCTGTTGGAACTCGTTCAATTAAAGTTAACCATGCAATTATCATGAGTGTTGTGTGCAACTTTGTTGGTTTGGTGGCTATGTGCCTCATTTCAACTGCAGTTGCAGACACAATTCTGGGTATGGTTGACTTTGGTAGCAATAACCATGAGGCTCTTGTTGCTCTTGCCGCAGGCTGTGTTGGTATTGTTACTTGGGCAGTAGGAGCTTGGGCTTTAGGTATTCCAACTTCTGAGTCACACGCCCTTATCGCAGGTCTCACCGGTGCAGCACTTGCTATTCATGGTGATTTTGGAGCTGTTAACTGGGGCGAGTGGAGCAAGGTTTTAATTGGTCTGCTTTTCTCGACCACATTAGGTTTTGCCGCTGGTTGGATCATTGTTAAGGCAATTAACAAGCTTTGCGTTAACGTTGATCGACAGCGCGCTGATGAGATGTTTGGCCATTTGCAGGTTGTTGGCTCCGCATTTGTTGCGGCTATGCATGGTGCACAAGATGGCCAGAAGTTCATGTCCATTGCCATGCTTGCAATTGCACTTTCCGCAGGTCATGGAGCTGCTGGTGCAGATGTATTCCCGCTCTGGTTGCAGGTACTGTGTGCTGCTCTTATGTCTATCGGTACTGCAATTGGCGGAAGAAAGATTATTAAAAAAGTCGGAATGGAAATGGTAAAGCTTGAGCGTTATCAGGGCTTTGCTGCGTCCTTCTCGGCATCTGCATCTTTGCTGCTTTCCACACTGACCGGTCTTCCTGTTTCAACAACTCATACAAAAATGACGGCCATGATGGGTGCGGGTGCTGCAAAAAATATTCGTTCAGTTAACTGGGGCGTTGCAAAAGAAATGGTTGCAGCATGGGTGTTTACTTTCCCTGGCTGCGGACTTATTGGTTTTCTTTTTGCAAAACTGTTCCTGATGATTTTCTAAGTACGTATAACTGTCTTTTACGAGTTCTATTGAACCACTCAACTTTATTGGAGGATTCATGCTAGGTAAGCCAAAAGAGGACGTCTTCTACACCATGTTCCGCGAGTTTGGCGACAAAATTGTAGAAACCGCTGAAGAGTATGTGGTCATTATGGAAGGCTTTCCCGAGACCGCTGCACGTATTCCTCAGATGAAGGTTTACGAGCGTGAGTGTGACGAGAAAGTCCAGCACATTATGAAGGAGCTTTACGCTTCCTTTGTCACACCATTTGAGCGTGAGGACATCTCTGACTTGGCTCTTCGTCTTGATGACATTGTTGACGGAATGAATTCTGTTGCGGAGCGCCTTGATCTCTTTAACGTTGACGATACTCGTAAAGAGGCTATGCAGCTTGCTGAGCTTACCCTTCGCGCATGCAAGACAGTCCAGGAGATGCTGAGTGTTCTGAGTGACTACAAGAAAGATCCTACCGTTATGGAGAAGGCTATTGCAGTAGGACATGTTGAGGACGAGGGAGACCTTATTTACCACAACGCACTCTCTCGCTTGTTCCGTGATGAAATGCCTGGTCGCCACACCGTTGCTTGGCTTCGTATTTTTGACCGCATGGAGACTGTTTTGGATTACTGTGACGACGCGGCGGGAGTTGTTCGCTCCGTTGTTATGAAGAACGCTTAAGTTCGTTTTCTGCTAACGGTATATACAGACTAAAAACTGCCTTCCACCGGGAGGCAGTTTTTATATTCTCTTTTTGTCCGGTATTGGGGTTAAACTGTTTATATAAAAGAAAGTGGAGGTGCTATGAGCGGCTTCAAGCGTTTTTGCTACATACTCTATGTTCTTGCAAGTGCATTTGTATTTTTAGCTCTTGCTTTAACGTGGTTTGGTCCTTGGACACATCAGGCAACTAATCTCTTGTTTACCAAGCCCTACCTTATTGCTCTTAACGCTTGTGCGGCTATTAGCATCTTTGGTCTTGTTGTGGTGTTGTTTAGAGCTCTATTTATTAGAAAAACAGTAAAGCTCACAGTTGCAACAGTTGAAGGCGGAACAATCTCCGTCACTAAAGATGCCATTTCTTCTCAGGCGGCCCATATTATTGAAGAAGATGGAACTTGCCTTGCACACCGCGTTAACGTGCAGATTTCTAAGAATAATTCTGTAGCTGTACAGATTGATATTCTCCCTAAAGAGCCTGTTGATGTCACTGCAAAGGGCTCTGAGTTCTATAACGCTCTTCAGTCTGGTCTTGCTATCGTGTGCGGACCTTG
>CAUVID010000041.1:0-8588 GCA_963551855.1 Lancefieldella parvula
TGGATTCGCTTTGGGGCATGCTCCCTATCTGCTCTTTTAGGCTCGCTTATGAGCCAGAAAAGACGTCGCGGATGGATGATTTTTGGACAAATTGTCTGTGCCGCGTTGCTTTCAAGTGGCTTTATATGGGCAGCTTGGATGGAGAATCCCAATTTTTGGGTAGTTGAAAGTATAGTTTCTGTACTAATTACGGTATTCTTATGTGTACTTGTATGTATTGCAATTGTCCTGATAGGTCCACTTGACGCGGATCAGGAAGGCGAGGAATTAGATGAGCTTTCTTAGTGACTTTGAAAACCGTATTGGTTCGGTCTTTGGTGCCGCACCTCAGGGATACGCAGAGCCTTTCTCTTTTAAGAAGCTTGCCAAACGCGCAGCTAAAGAGATGGAACGTGAGACGTATGAGATTGATGGTGTAGACACTGCGCCTGCCCTGTATACCGTTTTAGTTGCTCCTCAAGACGATTCACTGATGCGTCCTCTTTATGCTGATCTAACTGCAGAGGTTTCTGACTTCGTGGCTGCTCAGGCTCAGCAAAAAGATTATGTATTTGTTGGTCAGCCGCTTGTTCGTTTTATGGTTGACCCTTCTTTGAAGCCTGGCAAATTTGCTGTCTTTGCAGAAAATGTTGACGGTAATACGCTTGACCAGCTGCGCAATGAAGAGCGTGCGTTCCTGGGTGGAAACTCCAGTGTTGGAGGAGCTGCAGCTCAAATGCCTCAGCAGCACAATTCCCGCGCTGCTGTTCAGCCAGAACTACAGCCAGAGCCAGATCCTCTGTCTGTAGTTAGACCCGTTTCTGCAGACAATGCAACGCCAGAGGTTTTGGGAGATCTTGCTGGTACAGACGCCGGTCTTGCGGTAATGCCACCAGACTTTGTTGAGGCTCAAGGCGCAATTCCTGTTGTTTCCGCAGCTGAGTCCACTCCTATGCCTGTTCTTCCTAGCTCAAACGGGCTTCCAGACCTGCCCGTAAACGGAGCTATCCCAACAGCAGCTCCTGTTCCTATGACTCAGCGTCGTATCACGCCTTCCCTTGATGCCCAGTTAAACGGCGCGGGCGGTCGTTCTTCTCGCAATCTGCAAGGCACGCCACGCGCAAACATGGACGCTACCTGCATTTTAATTGATCGCCAGAGCGGTCGTTCGTATCGCGTTGAGGCTCCTCGTGCCATTATTGGTCGCGAGCGCTCTCAGGCAGACGTTGTTTTGCGCGATCCTAACGTTTCAAGACGTCACGCCGAGATGACCTATGACGGTCACGATTGGCATATTGCTGATTTGCACTCCACTAACGGAACGCTTGTCAACGATATCGACGTAGATGAGGTAATTCTGCGCGACGGAGACCTCATTACCATTGGTCTTATGGACCTTCAGTTCCGGGAGAACTAATGATTGATTTGATTCTCTTTGCAGGACGCGTTCTGCTTGTTGTCCTGCTGTACATCTTCCTGTTCTCGGTCATGCGCACGGGCATTGGTCTTGTCCGCGGTCAGCGCAAAGACGGAGCTATTTGGTCCGTTGATGTCGAGAAGGGCGTCAAGTCCTTACGTGGTCTTCACGTAGACATCTTGGGTCCTGTTGTTATTGGACGTTCTCCTTCGTCTGACATTGTGATTGACGAACCCTACGTTTCTGCTTCACACGCTCGCTTTACTATCCAGGGACCTGCTCTGGTACTTGAAGACCTTGGATCCACAAACGGAACCATGGTTAATGGTCACATCATCGAGCAACCTGTTACCCTTCGCGACACTGACGAAGTCCAGGTCGGCGATGTGATTATGCGTGTTGGACGTCGATAAGAGGCTCATGGTTTCTTCTGATACAACACATATTTCTGATACACCTACACAAGAGCCCGTGAGTGCTCCTGGTCGTTGTGAGCTGCCACTTGATGGTCGCTGTGACGCAGAAGCGGTTTCTGGCTCTAACACCTTTATTTCTTGGGGCGCCCGCTCTGACGTGGGATTAGTTCGCGAGCATAACGAGGACTCGTTCCTTTTGCGCACTCCCCTTTTTGCCATCTGTGATGGTATGGGAGGTCACGCCGCCGGTGAGGTAGCAAGCTCCATTGCTGTTAAGGTTATTGCCGAACAGGCACCAAGTACCGCTGACGATGTCCGTCTTGGCGCTGCAATTGAGGCCGCTAACCAGGAAGTTATTGATGCTCCTGCAAAGGGTATTGGCAAACCTGGCATGGGCTCCACTGCCTCTGCCGTCCTCATTGAGGGCAATCAGATGGCCGTTGCTCATGTTGGTGACTCTCGTATTTACCTGCTCCATCATGGCACGCTGGTCCGCATTACTCATGACCACAGCTATGTTGAGGAGCTCATTGATTCTGGTCAGATTACCGCTGATGAGGCTCGCACGCACCCTTCTCGCTCGGTAGTTACGCGAGCTCTTGGCTCTGATCCAGACATGTATGCAGATCATTTCTCGCTTGAAGTATCTGATGGCGACCGCATCATCTTATGCTCCGATGGCCTCTCTGGCATGGTGCCCGACGATGAAATTGAGTCCATTGCTGTCTCTAACGTCACGCCACAAAAGGCTGCCGATAACCTTGTTTCCGCAGCTCTTACCTATGGCGGCTCAGACAACATTACCGTTATTGTCATCGATGTCTTGGACGACGGCATAGCCGATCAAACCAGAAAACACCTTACTCGTGGCGTCATTGCCACGTTTGTCTCGTTCCTTGCGCTCTTTGCAGCCACTGTTGCGGTGTTCTTCCTGTTTGTAAGCAGCGAGTGGTACTTAGGAATTAACGGAACTACCGTTGGCGTTTATCGAGGTATTCCTACAACAATCGCCGGCATAAACATGTCGTCACTTGTTGAGACTACGTCTATTGAAATAAAAGATTTGCCTGACGCAGTTCAAGACTCACTAGCCGAAGGAATCCGCGTTAAAAACGAGGATGAAGCGCATAGTACCGTCGAGAATTACCGTAAACAAATTGATGACGCCAACACTAAAGCGGTCAAAAAGAAAGAAGACGCTCAGTCTGGCGGGACACCCACAACAGAAACAACAACGTCAACAACAAGTTCGGGAGGTGAGTAGGAATGGAAAAAGCAGGTGGATTAAGGCGTAATACAGAGCTCTTCTTACTGTTTGCAGGAGCAATTCCCGTATTTCTCCTGTACGCCATGTACATGATTACTGCTCGCTCAACACTCAGCCTTGAGACTATGGCCGTTCCTATTGGTCTCTTTGCAGCATTTACTGTGGCTCACATTGCTATTAGGTTCCTTGCTCCCGCAGCAGACCCCGCCATTCTCCCCATTGTGTTTGTACTTTCGGGAATTGGCATCACCATGGTCACCAGACTTGCGCCAAATCTTGCAGTTAATCAGACCATTTGGCTCTTCATCTCTGTTGTTGTGATGATTGTGGTGCTGGCAGTCATTAGAAATCTTGACGCGTTAGCGCGCTACAAATACTCCATTGGTATTCTCGGCGTCATACTGCTTCTTCTGCCAATTGTTATTGGCCAGGATCGCTACGGCGCAAAACTCTGGATTTCTTTTGGCGCCTTTACCTTCCAGCCTGGCGAGCTTGCAAAGATTGCCATTACACTCTTCCTGGCGTTTTATCTTGCACTGAATCGAGAAGCCCTATCGGTCTCCATGCGTTCTTTTGGACCTTTCCGCATTCCTCGTTTCAAAATGCTGCTGCCCTTGTTTGTTATGTGGGGCATCAGCCTGATTGTTGTTATTTTTGAACGAGACCTTGGTAGTGCACTGCTCTTCTTCGTGTTCTTTGTCATCATGCTCTATGTAGCAACAGGTCGCGCTAGCTACGTTTTTGTCAGTATTGCGCTTTTGGCCATTGGCGGCGTGGTGCTTTACCACTTCTTTGGTCACGTTCAGACTCGTGTCAACATTTGGCTGGATCCGTTCAAAGATCCCGCTGGAGACGGCTACCAAATTGTCCAGTCACTTTATTCCATCGCAGATGGAGGACTAGCGGGTACCGGAATTGATAAGGGAATGCCTACACTTATCCCTATTGTTGAGTCTGACTTTATTTTCTCGGCCATTGCTGAGGAGCTGGGACTCTTTGGCGGAGCGGCAATTATTACCCTGTTCCTGCTGCTTACGGTGCGTGGTCTTGCAACAGCTGCTCGCGCAAAGTCCGATTCATCTGCTTTTGCGGCTGCTGGTCTTACCAGTGTTTTGGCGTTCCAAACCTTCCTCATTGTTGCAGGCGTTACTAAGCTCATGCCTCTAACTGGCGTTACCCTGCCCTTTATGAGTCAGGGTGGTAGCTCTCTTCTTTCCAGCTTTATCATTGTTGCCCTGCTGCTCAGGGCAGGTGACGAGGGAACTGGTCGCGAAACAGAGCTTGAGCCAAGCAAGAAAATGCTTGACTCTCAGAGGCTCGAAATTTCTTCTGGTGGAGCTCATGCTTCTTCCGTTTTGCATGGTAGCCACATCCGTGGAGGCTTTGGCCTGCAGTCTGAGGAGTCCGGTGTTCTGGGACGTGTTGCTCTCGGAAAACGTCTGACCAATTTGGTTACCGTATTTACCCTCTTCTTCACCGTTCTTCTCGGCAACTTGACCTTCTTGATGGTCATTGACGCACCTAGACTTCAGGCGCTCCCTACCAACAACCACACTATTGCTAAGAGCGCATATGTTCAGCGCGGCGCCATCATGACTTCTGACGGCGTCACCCTGGCAGAGAGTGTCAAGCAAGACGACGGCACCTACGTGCGTAACTATCCACACGACGGTATGGCTTCTCACACCGTTGGCTACATCTCTACCCAGTACGGAACTGCAGGTATCGAGTCCTCCATGAACGAGACGCTCACCGGACACGCAGATCATTCCGACTGGAGAAGCGCTCTGTACTCGATGGCAGGGGTTAATACCGCTGGTTCAAGCGTTGTTTTGACCATCAATTCCCAGATGCAGGCTGTAGCAGAAGCTGCACTCCAGGGATATTCTGGCTCCATTGTTGTTATGGATCCAGCCACCGGAGCCGTGCTTGCAAAGGCTTCAAGCCCTTCATACACCCACGCTGATCTGGGCACTGTTATCGAGTCCGGTACCGGCAGTCAACTGGTCGACAGAACTACCCAGGCACTCTACTCCCCAGGTTCGTCGTTTAAGACCATTACGCTTTCTGCTGGAATTGACACGCATGCCACCACGCTGGACACCACCTATTCAGCTCCAGGAACTATGGAGCTTGGCGGTGGAACCATCCACAACTACGCCAACGAGGATATGGGCACTATTCCTCTGCGTGAGGCATTTGCTCGCTCTTCTAACACGGCGTTGGCGCAGCTTGGCGTAGCACTTGGCGCAGACAACCTGGTCAGCTATGCACGTGCCTTTGGTTATGGCACAGCGCTTGGCCAGGACTTCTCCACTACACCATCGTTGATGCCAAATCCTGCCGAGATGACCACCTGGGAGCTTGGCTGGGCGTCTTGCGGCCTTCCTGTTGGAGAGCACGCAAGTCCTGCAGGTCCTCAGACCACCGTCATGCAAAACGCTGTTGTTGCGGCTGCAATTGCTAACGGCGGCGTAGTCATGAACCCTTACATCGTTGATCGCGTTCTCTCGCCAGAGGGAGCTGTTGTTTCTACGACGTCACCAAAATCGCTTGGACAGGCAGTGTCTGCGGATACCGCTGCGCAGGTCCGAGAGGCAATGTTGGGCGTTGTTGAATCCGGCACTGGCATGGGAGCTCGCGTTCCGGGTGTCAAGATTGCAGGTAAAACAGGTACGGCAGACGTCGAGAACGGTAACTTTAACTCGTTTTTCATCGGTTTTGCGCCTTACGACCACCCAACCCTTGTTGTTTCTGTTGTCATCGAAGGCAACGGCGAAAACGTTTTAGGTTACGGTGCTCAAGTTGGCGGACGTGTTCTTGCGCAGTGCCTGAACATCCAGGCTTTGGGAGCTGCTTCGTAGCGCCTAAAACACCGCACGGTCTTCTCCCCAAGTAGTTGGGTGTGTTCTAAGATAGTAAGTGACGTGGCGAGAAAATCGCACGCTTGATAGGAGTTGAGTTATGCCAGGTAGAATGCTCAGTGGGCGTTACCAGGTTCAAGACAAAATTGGTACCGGTGGAATGGCCACCGTTTACCGCGGACAGGACCAGGTTCTTGGTCGTACTGTTGCCATCAAGATGATGCTGCCGCAGTACGCAAACGATCCTTCCTTTGCTGCCCGTTTTAAGCAGGAGGCTCAGGCTGCAGCGGCGCTCTCCAGTCCTTATATTGTCTCGATATACGACTGGGGTAAGGATGGCGAGTCCTACTACATTGTCATGGAGTATCTGCGTGGTACAGACCTTAAGAGTGGCATCCGCAAACATGGAGCCCTTGATTCCCGTAAGGTCGCTCAGATTGGCTCTCAGATTGCTCAGGCGCTCTCTGTAGCACATCGTCACGACATCATTCACCGTGACATCAAACCACAGAACATCATGGTCCAGCCAGATGGCAACATCAAGGTCATGGACTTTGGCATTGCTCGTGCAAAGAACAGCAGTCTAACCACCGATAACTCTGTTCTTGGCACCGCTCATTACGTTTCTCCAGAGCAGAGTACGGGCAAGCCTTTGGGACCAACCACCGATATCTATTCCCTGGGCATTGTCATGTACGAGGCTGCAACTGGCCGCGTTCCCTTTGTTGGTGACGACGCTATCAGCGTTGCTATGAAGCAGGTCAACGAGGCTCCTCAGCCACCATCGCTGATCAACCCCAACGTTGACCCCGCACTCGAGGCAATCATTCTTCGCTGTATGGAGAAAAACCCAGCTGACCGCTATCAGAGTGCTGACGAGCTTGCTCGTGCGCTGCGCGATTTTATTGCTGGTCGCGCCACTATTCCAAGCAACACCACCGTGAGCCCCCGCATTGTGACGCCACCTCAGCCAACTTCCAGGTTGGATCGTCGCGGCATCGACGGCTCCAACACCTACATTACGCGCGGTGGCGACACTGGTCGCTTGAACCGCGTCCATTCTCGCGAAGAGGCTGATGAGCTTGACAGGCGCGAGAATAAACGTCACAAGCGCAACGTTATTCTCGGCGTTCTGGGCGCTTTGGTTGTCCTGGCTCTTGCCGGCTTTGCTATTGCACAGATGCTCGGCAACTCCGCCCAGCAGTATCTGGTTCCACAGTTTGTTGGTCAGACAAAAGACCAGGCTACTCAGGCACTAAATGCTTCTGATAGCCACTTTAAGCTGGGAACTGTTACAGAAAGCTACAGTGATTCTGCTCCTGAAGGCCAGGTCATTGACCAGACTCCAAGCGCTAACAAACAGGCTCCTGAAGGAACCGCGGTTAACCTTGTCATTTCTAAGGGCGCTAAACCTGCTGCTGCAGTTAAGGTGCCTGATCTTACCAACAAGAGTCCATCAGAGGCTGAGTCTGCTCTTGCTGCTGTTGGCCTCAAAGCAAGAAATGGTGACTCGGTTGAGTCGGATGACGTAACCGTTGGTTATGTTGCAACACAGGAACCAGCCGCAGGTAGCGATGCTAAAGCTGGCGACACCATCACCTATCACCTGTCTACTGGCAAGGGTAAGGCAGATGTTCCAGACGTCACCGAGATGACTGCCGAGCGTGCGTCCGATGTCCTGAAAGATGCGGGCTTCAAGGTAGATACTCAGAAACAGCCTTCGTCGAGCGTTCCTGAGGGCCGTGTCATCTCCCAGTCTCCAGCTAACGGCAAGGCAGATAAGGGATCTACGGTAACCATCGTTGTTTCCTCTGGTGCTCAGAGCGGATCTGTTCCAAACGTTGTCGGCAAGGACTTTGAGACGGCTCAAACCACGCTCGAGAACGCCGGTTTCCAGGTCAATACCGTCTGGGTATACGACGACAACGTCGCAACCGGTAACGTAGTTGGACAGACGCCATCAAGCGCCGCACCTGGTGCTACTATCACCATCCGCGTTTCCAGTGGACCTCGCCCATCAGCGTAATCACTGCGGCGTGCAATGTGCTCAACCAGTACGTTCAAGCCCTGCAACCGTGTTTGGTTGCAGGGCTTTTTGCTGCAGGAAAAATGGTTGAACACACCTATGACAGATAATCTGTCAAAAAGACGTATACATTACGCTGAAAATACCTCAAACGTGCAGATTATCTTCATTAGGTGTGTAATATGCCCGCAATTGTGCAGATTATCTGTCATAGGTGTGTTCCTTAGAGGCGGAATTTACCTATAGTTAAAATCTTTATATATTCATATTCATTATTCAGCATATTACATGATATTTATGCATAGAAATGTATATCGGTTAGTGAGACCGCTTAGCCGTCAGGCAAGATGCTCTAGTTTCCTGGTTATTTTGACCAAAAGCTATACGATTCCCCAGTAAGACCTACCAAAACTGCACTATTTTGCGCCATTTTGCACGCCAAGCCTAAAAAGCCGCCACTAACACGCTGCAGAAAGAAAAAACCGACAGCACGAAGCTGCCGGCTTGAAATCAATGGTGCCCCCGGGCCGATTCGAACGGCCGACACCCGCTTTAGGAGAGCGGTGCTCTATCCCCTGAGCTACGAAGGCATGTGGGATATTCTACTCACGTAGGCTCG
>CAUVID010000042.1:0-8460 GCA_963551855.1 Lancefieldella parvula
TGGTGCCTCCTGCGCGATTCGAACGCGCGACCTGCGGTTTAGAAGACCGACGCTCTATCCAGCTGAGCTAAGGAGACATATAGCGTCGTTCATTATAGCAATAAGGATTGCAAATACGTCGTGCCATCAAAGATTTTCTTATCAGAAGAATGACAAAGGAAAAGAAAAGTAGCTACACTAAAAGCAGCTACACTGATTACAGGCTTACGTGAATGGAGACACTATGTCTTACGATTTTGAATCACGCGTTGATCGCGCTGGTACTGGTTCTAGAAAATGGAACGTCATGTATGACGTTAATCCTGATGTAGCTCCTGGTATTCCACCTTTTTCTGTTGCTGATATGGAGTATCACACAGCCCCAGAGATTGTCGAGGGCCTCAAGGAATATATCAATGACGCAATCCTTGGCTATTCCGTGCCAACCAATCAGATGAAGCAAGCTGTGTGCAAGTGGATGAAGACCCGCCACAACTGGGATGTAAAATCAGAGTGGCTGCTCAACTCTTCAGGCGTGGTGCCTGCGCTCTTTGCATCTGTTGCCGAGTTCACCCAGTCAGACGAGGGTGTCATCCTGTTTACTCCTGTCTACCATCCGTTCTACATGGCAGTTGAGGAGAATAACCGTGCACTGGTAGAGTGCCCGCTTGTCCTGTCAGAGGGTCCTCACTACGACATTGACTTTAACCTGCTTGAGAAACTTGCCGCCGAGCCAAAGAACACCATGGTCATCCTGTGTTCACCCCACAATCCAAGCGGTCGCGTGTGGACCAAAGAAGAGCTCACGCGCATTGCAGAGATTGCGGTTCAGCACAACCTCATCGTGGTCGCTGACGAGATCCACCACGACCTCATCATGCCAGGTTCCACACATACCGTCTTTGAAACAATCTCTGATGAGGTCGCAGCACGTACCATCACCTGCACCTCTGCTTCAAAGAGCTTCAACTTGGCCGGCACGCAGTTCAGCAACATCATCGTGAGCAACCCAGAACTGCGCAGCCGCCTCGAGAAGCGCCTGCAGGCCCGAGAGACCACCTCATGCAATCCAATCAGCTTCAAGGCCTGTGAGCTGGCTTACAGCAAGGGCGGAGCATGGCTAGACGCATGCATCAAGGCCATCGACGACAACCAGAAGCTGGTCCTGGACTTCTTTGCCACCAAGCACCCTCGCGTGAAGCTGGCACCAATCACGGGAACCTACCTCCAGTGGCTCGACTTCAGGGACCTTGGCCTTACTCCAGAAGAGCTCGACCACCTGTTGCAGTTTGAGGCCCAGATTTTCTTCACCGACGGAGTCTTCTTTGGCGAGGCTGCCCAGGGCTTCAAGCGTTGGAATTTGGCAGCCCCTCGTGTCGAGATTGAAGAGGCGCTGGATCGCCTGGACGCAGCACTTACGGCTCATGGTTTCTAGACACAGTCTGCGGCTTTAAGTGGACTGATTGCGGCCTCTGACACCGCACCACTGCCATACCACCATATACCTGCTCGTATAGTGCATGAAATCACCTGCGGAGAAGCTCGTTCTTCTCCGCATTTTGTTTGGCGAGAAACCCGTTGCTCCGGCAGATTTCTAAGAAAATCAAAAAAGAGTTTGAAAAAACTGCGTTTCTCGCTTGCATCTTTTTCTGATTCTGTAATAATGATTTAGCTGCGTTTCATGAGGTGGCCAAATGGTGGGAGTAGCTCAGTTGGCAGAGCGACGGACTGTGGCTCCGTAGGTCGAGGGTTCGAGCCCCTTTTCCCACCCCATTCGAAACGTTAATTGGATCGTTAGCTCAGCTGGTAGAGCAGGGGACTCTTAATCCCAAGGTCCAGGGTTCGAACCCCTGACGATCCACCATTTGAATTTCAAACCCCGGCATGCGTCGGGGTTTTTATTTTTTGTGAGTCACTAGTTTCTAATTGTTTGTTGCGAGGGATTGCGTCATACTGAAGTCTCCATGATTTTATTGTAGTTCGGAGGACTCGCCGTGATTTACACAATGACGCTTAATCCCGCGCTTGACTATGTCATGCACCCAAACACATTGGACATGGGTTTTACCAACCGCTCGTCATCAGAAGAGCTGCACTGCGGTGGTAATGGTATTAACGTCTCTACGCTTCTCAATGAGCTTGATAAGGTCACCGTTGCTATGGGCATTGTCGGTGGCTTTACTGGTGAATACCTGCTGAGTGATCTTCAGCGTCAGGGTATTCCAAGTAACTTCGTCAAGCTGGATTCAGGCTTTACCCGCATTAATGTCAAGCTTAACGGCATTGTTATGACTATGGTCAACGGCAATGGTCCACGCATTCCGGAGAAAAAGGTTGATGAGCTGCTGGAGCGCATGGATGTTGTTGGCGCAGGTGACACCCTGGTTCTTACCGGTTCTATTCCAAGCTCGCTTCCAGAGGATATCTACACTCGCCTTATGGCTCAGCTTGCTGGTCGCGGTATTCAGTTTGTTGTTGACGCTCCTGGTCAGCTGCTTATGGAGGCTATTAAGGCTCAGCCATTCCTGATCAAGCCTAACAACCACGAGGTTGGCCGTATCTTTGATGCCAATCCAGAGACCCCAGAAGAGTGCATTCCATTTGCAAAGAAGCTCCAGGATGGCGGTGCTCGCAACGTTATCGTTTCTTGTGGTGGCGCAGGTTCTCTGCTTCTGGACGAGTACGGAACTGAGCACATTGTTCCAACCGCTAAGATTCGCCTGGTTAACGCAACCGGCGCTGGTGACTCCATGGTCGCAGGCTTCCTTGCAAAGACCACCGCTGGCTACGATTACGACACCGCGCTTATTTACGCTTCAGCTTGCGGTACTGCAACTGCAGCAAGTCGAGGAATCGCAAAGCGCGCAACCATTGATCGCGTTGTCACCGCTCTTTACAAGAAGATGGGCCGAGAAATGCCCGCCTCTATCGCAGAAGAGATTCAGCTTGCTCGCCAGAAAGAGGAGAGCCGCGAGGGCAAGTCTTCTTGGCTTGCAGATTCTGAGTAGTAATCGCAGCTAGAACGCATAGTTCTTTTGGCGAGAAACCCTCAGATGGTGCGCTCTTTCCGCGTGGAGTAAACAGAGCGTCTTACTATCGTGAACGCATAAACACTTGGCAAGAAGGATTTTCTCGCCAAGTGTTTTTTATTGAAATTTATTTAAAGATACTCACAACGTAACAGGTCAAAAAAATGTTACCCTGTAAAAAGACAGGTTAGTTTCTGCGACTATTGTCCTGTGTGGATAGGCTTGCAGAACGTTATACACCGCTAAACAGACAATGATAGGAGCATGTATGTTTGAGGGAGTCAATGCATCCAACGGAATCGGCATCGGTACTGCTCAGGTTGCCGTAGATCCAGACCTCACTTTTACTCCGCACACTGTTGAAGACACTGCTGCAGAGAAGGCTCGTTACGCAGAGGCTGTAACTAAGTTCATTGCACAGACTAACGCACAGATTGAGCGCATGACCAAGACAGTGGGCGAGGAAGCAGCTGCTATTATGGGTGCCCATATTGAGTTTGCTGAGGATGAGGGCATCAAAGAGGCTGTTAACGGTGCTATTGATGGCGGAACCTGCGTTGAGCAGGCTGTAAGCGACGCCTACGACATGTACTACAACATGTTCCTTGGCATGGAGGATGAGCTCTTCCGTGAGCGCGCAGCAGACGTTGCTGACGTCAAGACCGGTCTTCTCGCTGACCTGCTTGGCAAAGAGGTTGTTGACCTCTCCACACTTCCAGAGAACTCCGTCATTGTCTGCCATGAGCTGACTCCTTCTATGACTGCAGACATCGATAAGGACCACGTTGCAGGTATTGTTACCGAGACTGGTGGTCGTACTTCTCACTCCGCAATCATTGCTCGTGCTCTTGAGATTCCTGCAGTTCTTTCTGTTCCTAACATCACTTCTGAGGTTGCAACTGGCAACGCTATTGTTGTCGACGGCACTAACGGTAAGGTTGTTGTCAATCCTTCCGAGGCTGAGCTTGCTGAATACAAGGCTCAGGCTGAGGCTTATGCTGCAGAGAAGGCTGCTCTTGAGGCTTATCGCGGCAAGGAGACCGTATCTGCTGACGGTATTAAGGTTCTGCTTGTTGCTAACATCGGTAATCCAGATGACGCAAACGGCGCAGTTGACGCTGACGCTGAGGGCATTGGTCTTTTCCGCTCCGAATTCCTGTTCATGGACGCTAAGGAGCTCCCAAGCGAGGAGGAGCAGTTTGCTGCTTACCAGAAGGTTGCTCTTCGCATGAAGGACAAGCCAGTCATCATTCGTACGCTTGATGTCGGTGGCGATAAGGAGATTCCTTACCTCAACATGAAGGCTGAGGAGAACCCATTCATGGGCTTCCGCGCTATCCGTTACTGCCTCAACAATGCTGAGCAGTACAAGGTTCAGCTCCGCGCTCTTCTCCGCGCATCCGCATTTGGTGACATCAAGATTATGCTTCCTCTTGTCACCACCGTTGATGAGGTTCGCCAGGCAAAGGCTCTTGTTGAGGAGTGCAAGCGTGAGCTTGACGCTGAGGGCGTAGCTTACAACAAGGACATCGAGGTCGGTACCATGATCGAGACTCCATCTGCATCCCTGATTGCAGACAAGCTGGCTCGTGAGTGCGACTTCTTCTCCATTGGCACCAACGACCTTATTGGCTACACCATGTGCGCTGACCGCGGTAATGACCGCGTTGCCTACCTTTACGAGGTTTACCAGCCATCCGTTCTCCGTTCCCTCAAGTTCCTCATTGGTGAGGGTAACAAGGAGAAGATCATGGTTGGCATGTGCGGCGAGGCAGCTGCAGATCCACTGCTCATTCCAGTCCTGCTTTCCTTTGGCCTGGACGAGTTCTCCGTTTCTGCACCATCTGTCCTGCGCACCCGCAAGACCATTGCTGCTTGGACAAAGGCTGAGGCAGACGAGCTCACTGCTCGCGTCATGGAGCTTGATACCGCAGCTGAGGTTAAGGCTCTGCTTGAGCGTGAAGCTCGCTAATCTTAGCTCATACAAACAAATTCAGGGGCATCTGCGCTGGCAGGTGCCCCTGTTTCTTTAACGTTAAGCTCTATTGCGAGAAAAAAACAATCGCTAGAAGACCTCTGGCGAGAAAACCCCTGACGAGAAAACCTCTGACGAGAAAACCTCTGACGAGAAAACCTCTGACGAGAAAACCTCTGACGAGAAAACCGTCTTCTCGCTACATGACACGACGTGTTGTGTTCGTCATCACCCGAAAGTCGCGTGGCGGGCTAGGGAACAATCACGGAAAGCGCGGCGGGAATGACCTCAATGACAAACTTTTCCGCAAAGGGGAGCTCTTCGCCGTCAACCTGAACAGGAACTGGCTCGTGGAAAGTCACTTCCGCGCGTTTGAGATGACGCTCTTCAATGATGCGTGAGTTGACGTGCTTGCCAGCCCTTGCCAGGCCAAACAAAGCCAGCAGGTGCGGAATGTTGGGCACCTTGGTGTTGTAGCAGACGGTGAGAAGCCCATCGTCTGGCTGCGCATGTGGACAGACCTTAAAGCCGCCACCATACGTAGGACCAATCTGGAAGGCCATGATAAGCGCTTGAAGATCAATGCTCTTCTCGCTATCAAACGAAACGGAACAAGAATAACCCTTGCTGCCTGCAGCCATAAACTTGAGACCTGAGGTCAAGAAGAGCGCTTCACCTTCAGTTGAAGAGTTGTTTGCGCGGCGTTTAGTGGTATCGGCTGCGATAGCCGCATCAAGTCCAAACGACATGGTCTCCATGAAGTAGACGCCGTTGACGCGGCCAATTTCCAGCTGTTTAACCTTGCCGCGAACCAACTGTGCAAACGCGCCTTCTGGATCGTTATTCTTCATGCCCAGGGTGCGGGCATAGTCGTTTCCGGAACCCATGGGGATAATGCCAAGCGCTGGACGAACCTCTGGCGATAAGGTCATGAGGCCGTTGACCACCTCGTGGATGACGCCGTCTCCGCTAAGTGCGACAACCGTATTAAAATCTGCGGCTTTAGCAGCCATGACGCGAGCGTCTCCCATGGCTGTGGTGAGCTTAAGCTCGTATCCGTCCGTTGCTGCTGAATAGCTGGTCAAAAAGTGACGAGCAAACTCTGCGCCTGCAGCTCCCTTACCACTGTGAGCAGCGGGATTAGCTATGATAAGCGTGCGTCCAAGAGGGGATTGAGACATTTTGCACCATTTCTATTAGGACTGCAAAGCAGCGTTCTTACTAAAGGCCGCCAAGTAGCACAGTTTCTAAATAGTTTTGTCACCACGCATACAAACAAAATAGTGGAGAAAACAGTTCAACAACGTTTCAAGTTTAAACGGCTTTGCCTGTCTGTGCTAGGATAAACCATACAGAAATCGGTAGAAAAGGATAGCGCGTGAGCGAGTCTTCAACACAAACCAATAATGCGCAGGATGCAAGCATAGTTTCTGCAAATACTAATGGTGCAAGTGCAAGTCTTGTAGCTGTTTCTGCTCGAGATGCATGGTATCCAACACGCCAGCGCGATCAGTTCATTTTGCGTCAGCTGGTAAGCAAAGACTTCAAGCTCAAGTATCGTCGTTCTATCCTGGGCGTCGTGTGGTCGGTTTTGAACCCACTGTTGATGATGACCGTTATGGCGGTTGTCTTTTCTACTTTTTTGGGCAACCGTGCCGAGGATGTTGTGAACTACCCTCTGTATCTTATTCTTGGTAACACGGCGTTTCAGCTGATGAATGATGCAACTACTATGGGAATGCGCTCAATTATTGATGCATCTAGCCTGCTTAAAAAAGTCCGCATCAACCGCGTTGTATTCCCTGTTCAGAAAGTACTTTTTGCGGTTGTAAACTATCTTTTCTCGCTCATAGCTGTTGGCATTGTCATGCTTGTCTTCCGTATCCCGCTCACAATTTATGCCCTGCTCACACCTGTAGCTTTGCTACTTTTGGCGTGTTTCTGCATTGGCCTTGCAATGCTTCTCTCGGCCCTTGCGGTCTTCTTTAGAGACGTTATCCACCTGTGGAGTGTTGTGACTACCGCCTGGATGTATGGTACGCCTCTGTTCTACTCCGTTAACATCATGTCGCCTTGGATGCTTCAGATCGAGCGTTTTAATCCAATGTTCCACTTTGTAACGTTTATTAGAGACTGTCTTCTTTTCCAGAAATTCCCTGCAACAAGCACCATTTTAGGTTGCCTTGTTTCTGCAGTTCTTGCCCTTGTAATTGGCTATACCGTCTTCCACAAACTAGAGAAGAAATTTATTCTGCACATTTAACGCCAGGCTATCTCTTTGAAATAACTTTATAGCAGAACGTTTCTGGGTGGCTGCGAGTTTGCGTAAAGCCAAACATAACGCCTCTCGAGTTAAACGAATGGCTCTCTACCACCGCTACGCAATTAAAAGATCCAAGCTCCAGATGCTGAAGGTCTTCTTTAGTTGCTAGCTCAACACTGATTGTTCTTTTGCTCTTGAGAATTTTCATATGAAGCGTGTTCTCTAGATACGCAAAAATCGAGGTTGCCGCATCGTCTTTGGTTAAATTTCCCACTGCGGACGCTAAAAGGTAGTCGTCGTCTATCTGGCGAGAAGATCCGTTGAGTTTGCGGATTCGAACTATATGTATGAGTTCTTCTCCTGCTTTAAACCCAGTTTGATGGGAAATGTCATCTGTACATGGCACATGCTCAAAGACAATGACGTTTGTATCAGGTACAAGATGGTTTCTGTGAGCATACTCTTGAAAGGACTCAAGTCCTTCTAGCGAGCCAATAACTTCACTTGGTTTTTTCTGCCAAATAACGCGTACGCCCTTGCCATGAATTGGTTGAAGAAGCGCTTCATCCGATAGGAGAGTGAGTGCTCGCCGAACAGTATTTCTGGAGCAAGAATATGTTTTGGTAAGCTCCATCTCGGTGGGTAAAAAAGACTCATAGGCGTAGGTACCGTCTAAGATTTTATTTTTCAAATCCTGATAAATCGTATCGAATCGTGCGCTTGGCATATTTTTCCCTAACAGGCTGCAGAAGTTCAGAGTTACGTGTTCAGATTGCCCTTGAGTAGATAGTAGCTTTATAAAAATGAAACGAACATAAAATGGTTCCTTTCATACCATTTACCGACAATTTAATACCGCTCGGAAGTGAGTTGTTTAAACAACTTGATAGTACAAATATACTTTTCTTTGTAGACGTAAGCAAAATTGTTTTGACAGTGTATCAAAGCATAGCTTATGAAAATCATGAGAAGAGACGTCAACCTAGCAAAGGGTTAGGAGCGCTCTCTAAGGAGGAGTCTTATGTCTGGTATCAATCGTAGGCAGTTTGTCACCTTAAGTGCGTCAGCTCTTTGCTCACTGGGTCTTGTTGCTTGTGGCGGAAATAACGACAAAAAGCAAGGAGATTCTGATTCAGCAAAGGGTTCAGTTTATTTTCTAAACTTCAAGCCTGAGGCTGATCAGCAGTGGAAAGATCTTGCAGCTAAGTATACTG
>CAUVID010000043.1:0-8387 GCA_963551855.1 Lancefieldella parvula
GAGAGCAGGACGTCGCTGACCAACAAGGGGCATTTTTATGTCGAGAGGATCTCACGTTTGTGGGGTCCTCTTTTTTTGGTAGAGAATATTCGAAAATAGAATAAAAATTTTTACTAAAAATCCATATTTATTACGTATTATATATTTATTGTGTATCACAATATTTACATAATTTTCTTAATTAAATGCCGTTCACGGAAGATAATTTTTACCATTTGATGTTATCTTGTTTTAACATTTGTGCATTTCTGTGTGTATTTTGTTACTAATCTGTCACGAATCTGACCATATTTCACCTACCGTTCACCTAAACCTTCTCACTTTCTGACAAATTTGGCTTGATTATTTATCCCACACCAAATTTTGAGACGAGAAATGTTAGAGCGTATGTAGCGCTTGAGTGTTTGAACAGTAAGGAGAGGTTTTATGGAGTCAGAAAACAGAGAAACTGCTGGAACAGAATCGCTGCTCGGTGGGTCTTCTCGCCATGTGATGGGTGACTATAGCAGGGTAGTTCCACCTCAGCACTTCCTCAGAACAATGGAAAAGACCAATAGGCCGCTCGCGCTTTGTGCAGAGCCCTGCATGGGTAAGACCATGTTTTTGCGTGAGTTGGCGGATTATGCGCAGTCACACGGATGGACTGTGTATGAAATCTCTCTTTCTAGTTTGTCGGTTAAAGAGGCAACTCAGATTCTTACTAAGAAAAGCACTTCTATCTGCAATGCTAAGAAGTCAAAGGCGGTTAAAAGGTTAGTTCTTATTGATGATTTTCCTCCGTCTGACGAGTATTTTGTTGCTCGCCAGGTTAAATCAATTGCGCGTCTTCGTATGGCTGGCTGTCTTGTTGCGATTTCTTTATCTCCTGAAGCTCGTCAGTTAATCGACGAAGTCCCTAGCGTGTATGTTTTGGGAAAGAATGAGCTGCTCACGTTTATGCCTGGAATAGATAATTCTGAACAATCAATTTTGACTAATATGAGATTGACTCGCGGTATTCCAACGCTTGTTTACTCTTTGCCAGTTACATTTTGCGAGCATGGAGATGTGGATGTTCCAATTACGTATCTAACTAGTCTTGCTTGCGTTGCATCGTATATGCTCAGAAGCTCGCTAGGCATTGAGGAACTTAGGCTCAGGCTGGGCATGATGTTGCTCGGTGTTGGTTCATTTGATGATTTAAGCCGTATATGCGGACAAGTTGATCTTGAGTATTTGGCCAAGATAGAGCAAGATGCGCCTTTCTTTGGCGTGCATGTAGAAACTAGGCGTTTCTCGTGTATTCATGCTACAAGATTTGATGTGTTGAACTTTAATAAACAGGAGCTTGTGGCTCTAGCGAGTAAGCATGAAAAGCTTGTTCTGAAAGCTATAGCCCTGCTCATCGATAGGGGAGATTTCTCTAAGGCTGCATTTGTAAGCTCGCTGGTTAGAGAAGAGATTATCTGGGAAATTGTTCTTTCACATGCAGCGGAATTTGTAGATGCTGGATATATTGAGCTGGTAGAGAATGCGCTCACCGCTACGCATTCTGACTGTACACTCGACAACTCAAGTAAAAAAGCTGCTAAGGGAATGGTGGATGCGCTGTCTAGTGCTAAGGGGCCGATGAATGATAAAGATGCTGATAGGGCATTCAAGAATCTCACTTCATTTAACGGATTTCTTAAGCAAACGGCATATATGACTTTACTGAAGTTGATTTTGCAAAAGCCTCTGCCACCTTTGAAGGAAGACCTTGAGCTGGGTCCGTTAGAGAAGAAAATTGCTCTACATAAACGCGCAATTGATTTAGCTTTGCAAGGAAATTTTAAGTATGCCCTTCAGCTGCTGCTTCTTGAGCAGCAGTATGAGAAAGCTGCATCAATAACCTCGTCAATTCAAGCTGTTGACGTGGAATTGCTTTACGCATTGCTGGGTGTATATCAAAAAGAATTTGATGCGCGCACCTCAGACTCGCTCTCCTTTTTACAAGAAGGTGAGGCCGGAGGCATAAAGGGGTCTGTAGGACTACTTAAATGCGTTCGCTACCTTTTTGAAAAAAGCTCTTCTGTGGGAGACTTATACGATACCGAGCAGCTCATCAGCCAAGCAGAACTGCAGGGTAATCGTATGATTCAAGTGCCCGCGCTTCTTATTGGAGCTCTTCTCAGCCTCAGAAGCAGAGCATATCCCAAAGCACAGCTCCAGGCGAGAAGAGCGGTGCTGCTGAGTAGGGAATGGGATTCACTATATGTGGTGCAAGTCGGAAAGATCATTGAAGATATTGCGGGATTTTTCTTAGGCGTTAAACCTACGGAGAAGAGCCTTGAGACAATTACCCATCCATCGCTAAAAGCGGCATGTAGAACAATATATAAAGCTCTCTTTAAGAGTGTAAACGGACATGCTCCCGTTTGGCTGGATGCGGTTGAGTATGGAGTACCTGAAAATGCTATGTGGCTTGTGAGAGCGCTTCTGTCTGATGAATCTGAATTTCAGCAGTGCTTAGAACGAGAAATGCCAGAAGAATGGCTCCATTACCTACGTTCAAACGAGGGAAAACGAGACATAACAAAATGGAGAGTATCTCGGCAAGGAGCAGGAGATTCTTGGACTGAAGACTCCGCTCTGAAGAGCCTGCACGTAGAGAAGGTAAATAACGCTCACCCAGGAGTTTACCTTGCTCTTCTCGGCAGATTTAGTTTGTCGGTTCAAGGAGAGGAGATTGCTGGCAGAAAAATTGCCTATCGATCGGCAAAGGCGCTGCTTGTGTATCTTGCGCTTGCTCACAATCACATGAGCTTTAGGTCACAGATTGCACAGCAGATTTGGCCGGAGGCTGATCAGGCACATTGGCAAGAGCGTCTGTATCAAGCAACTCGAGTTATTCGCAAAGAAGTCCAGGAGATTCAGACAGATTGTGAGCCTTTGGAAGCATCTCGGATTGAAAAGACACTTAGTTTTAATCCCCAGCAGGTGACCGTAGATATTGATATTTTTACGCGATTAGCAAAGAGTGTGGCGTCATCGAACAGCGATGAAGACATAGTGCATCTGGCTAAGCAAGCGGAAGAGCTGTACCAAGGGGATTTGTATCTTCCTGAGGATGAATGCTTTAGGTTTGCAGATCCCATTCGAGTTGCCCTGAGAGATCAATACATAGATACCATGGTAACGGCTTCGGCGGCTGCTTTGAGAATTACCCACTATACGCTTGCGGTACATTTTGCAGAGCTCGCCTACCTTGTTGATGATATGCGAGAGGACACACTTATGGCGCTCATTCAGGCGCTGAGAAAATGTGGTCGGGCGCAGGATGCGCAGCATTACTACGATTTGTACGTGCAGAAATACGTTATGAAGCGTAGAAAAATGCCGTCTAAACAGCTCAGGATGATTGCAGGTGCAGAAAAGGGAAAAGAATCAATAGAAACTAGTGGTGGAGAAATAACGAAATTGGGATTTTACGACGCCATGTAGTGTGATTCAAGCAGTTAGACGGGGTATGATATATAAGTTGAATACTGTGTCTATCAACCGAAGATAGATGCCCGACGTCAAGGAAAAAGCTATGCCTAATTTCCTCTCTAAGATTCTGTCCTTTGGTGCTGACAAGGACCTCAAAGCATATCAGCGTATTGTCGAGAAGATCAATGCGCTTGAACCAACAATGCAGGAAATGAGCGATGAAGAGCTTCAGGCTCAGACCGAGAAGTTCAAGGCTCGCTATGCTGAAGGAGAAAGTCTAGACGATCTTCTCCCAGAGGCTTTTGCGACGGTACGTGAGGCGTCAGTAAGAACTATTGGTCAGCGTCACTTTGATGTCCAGCTCATCGGTGGTATCGCGCTGCATAAGGGCACTATCGCAGAGATGAAGACCGGTGAAGGTAAGACGCTTGTCTCCACTCTTGCTGGTTACCTTAACGCACTGAGCGGCGAAGGCGTTCACATCGTTACGGTCAATGACTACCTGGCTAAACGAGACAGTGAGTGGATGGGCACCATCTACAAGTTCTTGGGCATCAGTGTTGGCCTTCTGCAGAACGGCATGCGACTGAGCCTTAAAAAGCCTGCATATGAGGCAGATATTACCTACGGTACAAACTCAGAGTTTGGCTTTGACTACCTGCGCGACAACATGGTTACTCGCCCAGAGATGCGTGTTCAGCGTGGACACCACTACGCCATCGTCGACGAGGTTGACTCCATCCTTATCGATGAGGCTCGTACTCCTCTGATTATTTCTGGTGCTGGCACTAAATCCGCAGGTACCTATAAGGATTTTGCAAAGGCAGTTCGTGGATTAACTCCAGATGTTGACTTTGAGATGGATGAGGCAAAGCACACCATTGCAACAACAGAGATTGGTCTCGAGAAGGTCGAGCGCGCTCTCAACATTGACGATATCTACAACGATGAGACTGGCCAGCTAGTCAATCACCTTCAGCAGGCGCTGAAGGCTGAGTACATGTTCCATCGTGACCAGCAGTACGTTGTCATTGATGGCGAAGTAAAGATTGTTGATGAGTTTACTGGTCGTATCATGGAAGGCCGTCGTTATTCTGAGGGTCTTCACCAGGCAATTGAGGCAAAAGAGAACGTTCAGGTACGTGAAGAAAACCAGACTTTGGCAACTATCACCCTCCAGAACTACTTCCTCATGTACGACAAGCTCTCCGGTATGACCGGTACCGCAATGACCGAGGACGCAGAGTTCCGTGAGGTTTATCACGTTCCTGTTCAGGTTATTCCACCTAATCGCCCTGTGAAGCGTGAAGACCTGGATGACCTGGTCTACCGCACTATTGACGCTAAGTTCGAGGCTGTTGTTAAAGATGTTGAAGAGCGTCATCAGAATGGTCAGCCAGTACTTGTTGGTACCGTTTCCATTGACAACTCCGAGCGTATTTCTCGCATTCTGTCTAAGCGTGGCATTAAGCATAACGTTCTGAACGCCAAGTTCCATGAGCGTGAGGCACAGATTATTGCTCAGGCTGGTCGTGAGGGTGCAGTTACTATTGCAACCAACATGGCAGGTCGTGGTACCGATATTCTTTTGGGCGGCAACCCAGATGTCATGGCTGAAGATATCCTTCGTAACCAGGGAATTGAGCCAGCTGAGGCTACTCAGGAGCAAAAAGAAGCTGCGCGCAAAGAAGCAAAGGAAATCTGCGCTACTGAGCGTGAGGCAGTAACCGCTGCAGGTGGTTTGTGCGTTATTGGTACCGAGCGTCACGAGAGCCGTCGTATTGACAATCAGCTTCGTGGTCGTTCTGGTCGTCAGGGAGACCCTGGTCAGACCCAGTTCTACCTCTCTCTTGAAGATGATTTGATGCGCCGCTTTGGTGGAGATCGCATGGATGGCGTTGCAGCAATGATGCAGCGCTATGAGCTTCCAGACGATATGCCAATTAAGGCAAAGATTGTTACCAAGCTTGTCGAGGGCGCCCAGCGCAAGGTTGAGGAAGTCAACTTTGCAATGCGTAAGAACGTCCTTGATTACGACGATGTTATGAACAAGCAGCGTCAGGTCATTTACGCAGAGAGAAACAAGATTCTTGACGGCAAGGATCTTATGGAGCTCATCGAGACAGTTACTGCTTCTACTACTCAGCGCATTTGCGAGGAGTTCTGCTACGGAGATGCTGACGAGTGGGATCTTGAGGGTCTTGAGAAGTGGCTCACTGAACTTACTGGTAAGACTGATCTTCCAGAGTTTACCGAGGATACCAAGTTTGAGCAGCTTGAAGAGGATGTCACCGCATTTGTCCAAAAGACTTTTGACGAGAAGACCCAGAAGCTTGGTGAAGAAGTTATGCGTGAGCTTGCTGCTCAGGTAATGCTTCGCGTCATTGATACTCGTTGGATGGCATACCTCCAGGAGATGGATTACCTAAAGACCGGTATTGGTCTTCGTGGTTTTGGTCAGCGCGATCCTCTGGTTGAGTATAAGACCGAGGCATACGAGGCATTTACGCTGCTGGTAAACACCATGTACGAGGACTTCCTCCGCACTATTCTTCGCCTTGAGTTGGTTAATCGTCCACGTCAGAATACTGAGGCAGAGGCCTTCCAGAATGCTCACTATTCTGGTGGAGAAGAGACCGACGGCGATCAAAAGGCACTTAAGCAAGGCAAGAGCATGCTTAAGAATGCCGCAGCTATTGGAAAGAGTCCACAGGGAACCGGCGCCAGCCAGTCTTCTGTATCAACCTACCGTAAGTCTGACGATCCAAATCCTTACGTCAACGTTGGTCGCAATGACCCTTGCCCATGTGGAAGTGGCAAAAAGTTTAAGAACTGCCACGGCCGAAACAGGTAAGAATGGCTGATACAGAGGTTGTTTTGCTCCAAGCTTTAGCGGAGCGTCTCTCTGAGGTAGAAGGATATCTTCACCTCACTGAGAAGCGTCAGCAAATTTCAGAACTTGAGGCAGAAAGTGCTCGTCCAAATTTTTGGGACGACGCTGAAGCTGCGCAAAAAATAATGACTCAACTAGCATCACTTCGCGATGATGTTGCTGGTATTGATAGAGCTAAAGAGAAACTCGGTGATGCTGAGGCCGCTTTTGAGCTTGGAACAGAGCTTGGAGACCAAGCATCACTCGACGAATCTCAAGCGCTTGCGGCGTCTCTTGAAAAAGACTTGTCGGAGCTTGAGCTTTCAAGCTGGTTTACTGATGAACTTGATCATGGTGATGCAATTGTTACTATTAAGCCTGGTCAGGGTGGTCTTGAGGCTCAAGACTGGTGCGAGATGCTTTTTCGCATGTATCTCAAATATTGCGATCGCCGCGGTTGGAAAGTTGATATCAACGACGCCCCTGTTGCGGAGGTTATTGGTCTTGACCGCGCAACCTTTACGGTAAGTGGCAAAAATGCTTATGGCATGCTCCGTGCAGAGCAAGGTGTGCACCGTCTGGTAAGAATTTCTCCTACTGACGATAAGAAACGTAGGCAGACGTCATTTGCTGGTGTAGAAGTTTTACCTTTTCTTCCTGAAGATATTGAAGTTGCTATTGATCCCAATGACCTGCGTATTGATGTTTACCATGCATCTGGTCCAGGAGGCCAGGGAGTTAACACTACAGACTCGGCAGTTCGTATTACACACATTCCAACAGGAACGGTAGTAACCTGCCAAAACGAACGCAGTCAACTTCAGAACAAAGCTGCAGCAATGAATATCTTGCGTAGTCGTTTGTATGAGATTGAAAAGGAGAAACGCGAAGCTGAGCTGGATGAGCTTCGTGGTCCAAAGAGAGAAATCTCGTTTGGCAATCAAATTAGGAGTTATGTTCTTTATCCTTATCAGCTCATTAAGGACTTAAGAACAGGTACAGAAACAGGAAACGTAGAGGCCGTTCTTTCAGACGGCGATCTTGATCAGTTCATCATTGCGTACCATCGCTGGGTTGTTGGCGGAAAGGATTAGTGTGCAAAAATCTACTTGGCAAAAGACCTTTAAAGATTCGTTCTTTATCGTCCTTGGCTGTGCAATTTTTGCAGTTGGCCTTGATGTATTTGAAGTTCCTAACGGACTTGCGGCTGGTGGTATTACTGGTTTTGCAACGATTATTAGAGCTGTTGCATTACCTTTTGGTTTTGATTTGCCAGTTGGTATGCAAACAATCGCCATGAATATCATTTTGATGGCTTTTGTTGCAAAAAGTGGAAATAGAAAATATTTGCTCAAGAGCGTTGTAGGTTTCTTGATTTCTAGTATTTTTGTCGATTTATTTGCACCTTTTTTACCAGCTCTTGGCGCCAATGATCTTATGCTTGCTGCTCTGTGGGGCAGTATTATCTGTGGTTTTGGTCTTGGCCTTGTATTTAGAGCGGGTGGAAATACTGGCGGTACAGACATCATTGCTCAGGCGGTTTCCAAGCGCTTTGGTATTCCATCAGGTACCGCAATCATTATTGTAGATATTCTCATTATTATTGCGGCTATTCCGGTCTTCTCGCTAGAAAACGGTCTGTATTCTAGCTTGGCAATCTTTGTCACAGGAAAAATGATTGACTTTGTCATCGACGGACCAAGATCTGAGCGCTGCGTTTACATTATTTCCTCTGAGCACGATGCCATCGCTCACGAGATTCTCTATAACCTTAATCGTGGCTGCACGGAGCTTCAGGCGCGCGGACTGTGGAGTGGTGCGCACAAGCCTGTTTTGATGTGCGTTCTTGGTCGTACGGAGGTTGTTCAGCTGAAAGTTATCGTTTCCGAGATTGACTCCGATGCACTGGTATTTGTTTCAGAGGTCCACGAGGCAATCGGCGAAGGCTTTAAGTCATTTGAGGCTTTGGAAAGCTAATCGCTGCTAATCGTTGTTTGGTCAGCAAGCTGCTCGACAGATGGTCCTGTGGAACTTCGGTGGGTGCATGTAGGTGGATGCGATTAAA
>CAUVID010000044.1:0-8266 GCA_963551855.1 Lancefieldella parvula
TGCTCGTGGTCGCAGTGCGAGTGATCGTGCTCGTCAGCCAAGTCCGACTGCTCATGCCAGAACGCCGGCACAAACACCTCACGAAGTCCATGACGCAGCAGGTCGCGGCCGATAAACACGCACCTGGACTCTTCCTGAGGTTCGTCACCCGTAATCGCCCATGCGCGCTCTACCAGGTCAAACTTGACCCACTGATTACCACAAGGCAGCGTACCCTTTGCGCGAGCAAGCTTTCCAAAAACGCCAGCTGACGCTGCATCCAGAAGCCAAATCAAATGTGATGGACTTGGAAGCTCAGCGTGAGTCAGCGCCATAGTCTCCAAGTCGGGACCTTCGTCCTCATCACCAGCTGCATCTTTAAGAACAGAACCGTCAAGCGCGCGAGTCAGAAGACCATTCCACCACTCATCAGGAATATCAGCATACGAAGACTCAGCGATAACCTCTGCCTGCGGATTCATCTCTGCCGCAAGCTGCTTAATAGGCTCAGCGGCATCCTCGCTACCTGGAGCTAGCTTGGAAATCACCACGCTCGCGGCGGCGCTCAGCTGATTATCAAAAATCTCTGGGAAATCGGTGCGCTGGTTCTGCCACGAAACAGCGTCAACCACGGTAACTGGCGCCAGCAAACTAATGCGCTCCCAGGCTACCCGATTCACGTTATCAAGAATGCTCTGCAGCTTAGCCACGCCAGTTGGTTCAACAATTAAATACTCGGGGTCGATAGTGTTTGAAATGGTCAGCACCGACGTCGCAAAGTCCTGCTTGCCCGAACAGCAAATGCAATTCTCGGTAGACTCCCAAACTTTGAGGTCGGAGTCCTGCCTCAAGCGACGCGCATCGATATCTGCCTGGCCATATTCATTCTCGTAGATAGCAAAATCACGCCCAGTCCGGCGCACGAGCTCCTGAATGAAGGTGGTTTTACCAGCTCCAAGAAAGCCTGATACAACAAGGATTTTCATGAATACAACCGCTTCCTAAACTCCGTTGGCGCTCACCAGCGCAAAAAGCTGGCGAGAAAAACGAACTTCTCGCCAGCTTAAACGTACTAAATCACGCTACCTGTTTGGTTACCTAGTCGATAACAACAACTGGCTTGATGAGGTCAGCTGGCTTATCACGCATGGTGAAGAGAGCCTCCTCGAGGTGATCCCAGCCGTGATAGAGGTGAGTAACCTCTGGGTGAAGGTCAAGACGGCCGGAAGTAACCAGGCTGGAGAGCTTCTCCATGCGCAGACGGCCGCCAGGCATGAGGCCGCCACGGATGTCCTTGTGGCCCATACCAACGCCCCACTCGACGCGAGGAATGTTGACATAGTCGCCGGAACCGAGGTAGTTGACGTTACCAATCTTTCCGCCAGGCTTGAGTGCCTTGACAGCGTCCTCGAAGGTCTCGCAGCCGCCGCCGTCGACGCAGACGCGGTCAACGCCCTTGCCGCCGGTGAGCTCCATGACCTGCTCCCAGATTGGGCCGTCCTTGTAGGAGATGAAGTCGGTTGCGCCGTAGCCCTTAGCTGCCTCAACGCAGACTGGACGGGTGCCAACAGCAATAATGCGAGAAGCACCGTGAAGTGCAGCACCAGCAACGGACATGAGGCCGACAGGTCCAATGCCGATGACCAGGACGGTGTCGCCGAACTCAACGCCAGCCAGCTCAACTGCGTGGAAGCCGGTTGGAACCATGTCGGAAAGGATGCAGGCGTCTGCTGGATCCATGCCCTCTGGCATGTGAGCGAGGTTACCGTCAGCGTCGTTTACGTGGAAGTACTCGGAGAAGACGCCGTCCTTGAAGTTGGAGAACTTCCAGCCAGCAAGCATGCCACCGGAGTGCATGGAGTAGCCAGCCTGAGCCTCAAGGGAGTTCCAGTCTGGAGTAATTGCAGGAACGAGGACGCGGTCGCCAGGCTTGAAGTCCTTGACGCACTCGCCAACCTCGACAACCTCTGCGGAGCACTCATGACCAAGAATCATGTTGTGACGGTCGCCGATTGCGCCCTCCCACAGAGTGTGAATATCAGAAGTACAAATTGCGACCGCAAGTGGCTTGCAGATTGCGTCCAGAGGACCACACTTTGGTGTCTCCTTCTCAATCCAGCCGGACTCGCCGATCTTGAGCATTGCATAACCCTTCATAAAACCCTCCTAAAATCTGTGTTTCTGCAGTTGAAACACGACCTACCTCGTGGAGGAGCACGCTATACGCGTGGCACTGACGAGGCTTATAAACGTTTTTTGCAAAAGCTCGCTGCTTTGTTGCAGCCACAATTGGGTCCTCTCCACAACAAAACTGCGAACACTCGCGAAGTACATTTTCAAGCACTTTTTTACGTAAATCTAGAACGAAACCGTGAAAGGTTGAGCAGACTTTCATGAATTTTAGGCTGGCGAGAAATGCGGTTTGCAAATATCCGATATTTTCGCACGTAGACAATGTGTACGCTAACATACCGCTCGCCAAACCTCCGACCGACGAGAAACAACGCTTATCGGCGAACGGTTACCGTTCACCGAATCAAATGGGCAACTGTCCACTTTTGTGTTGTAAGCAAGCGATGCCGAGTGGTATAGGTCGGCGCTTTGTTAGAATTCTGGCAGACGGGTTTCTCGCCAAATGAACTTTTTAGCAAGCTGCTATAAAAGGAGAAATCCACAGGTCAAGGAAGGATTTTACGTGCCTATAGATAGCTTACTCAGAGATGTTAGCACTCTCCTTGACTGGCAATACATAGCTTCACTTGCACTTTTGTTGGCTCCAGCTGTTATTCCGGGCGTGCTGTTTGTTTACTCTTTTATTAAAGAGCCCCGCCAATTCCGCAACGCACTTTATCTGTTTGTGACTCTTGTGTGGTCGTCGATTCTCCTGGTATTTAGGCTAAACAATTATGTTCTTGGGATAGCTTTAGTTCTTATCGTTTTGCTAACGCCTATCTTGACCATCGTATTTTTGCTGGCAAACACCGTAGTTGTTGTAAGAAATAACGGATTTTCACTGACATCGATGCTTCCATTTTTGATGGCCGGATTCCTTATTCTGCTGATTGCGTCGCCGTCTATCGTGAATTATTTTGACCCGGACACTCGACACATTGTTGTCTTTGTGCTGGGACTTTTTACGCTCGAGGGCCTGTGGTTCTCGTTTACCTTTGTGGCCTTACTGTTCTATTCGTGGGTGTATCGTATGCTTCCCCGCCGACGCCAATACGATTACATCATTATTCACGGCGCCGGCCTTGACGGTCCGCGACCAACTCCACTGCTCGCAGGCAGGATTGATAAGGCACTGGAGCTGTGGAATAAGCAGCATCAGCATGGAAAGTTTGTTGTTTCTGGTGGTCAAGGCGCTGATGAGGTTGTATCCGAGGCTCAGGCCATGCGCGATTATCTTCTGGAGAAAGGCGTTCCAGCCGACGCGATTCTCATGGAAGACAAGTCGACAACTACCTGGGAAAACCTGAAGAACTCGCTTGCCGTGATCCGCGCCGACCGCGCAACGAGCGGCGGCACCGACGCCGCAAGCGACGACGTGACGGCAAGCGACAGCGCGGGAGCCTGCGGCGACTTCACCACAGCAGTTGTAAGCAGCGACTTTCACGTTTTCAGGTGCGCTGAATACGCTCACAACCTGGGCATCAAGGCAGATGGAATCGGCTCGCACACCAAAGGTTGGTACTGGCCCACTGCGTTCATTCGCGAGTTTATCGCAATCACCAAAGCGCACCTCTGGCCCTACCTGGTCATTGGCGGCATATACACGCTGGTCAACGCGCTCAACTACGCATTCTTCTTCCTGGGAATTGTGTAACTGCAGGGCATGGTGCCCATGGTGTAACTGGAAGATTTTTGCTCCTGGTAATAACGCGCCTGATTTCTGCAAAGATTCTGTAACTTTTGCCTAAATACATAAAAGAATCTGTGGATTTGCCTGATTTTGCTAAAGAATCTGTGACTCAAATACAGATTCTTTGCACTTTTTAGGCAAGCTTTGAAGCGTACCCGAAGTTGGTTTCGCAAGCCCTTTCATGAACGCTCGCGCGGAGCCTGATTTTCTCGCCAAGTCTGAATGATTTGCCGGAAAAGTGCACCAAGTCTGAGTGTTTTGCCGGTTTTTCTCGCCATATCTGAGTGAATTTATTCAGACTTCATGCACTTTTCAGGCTCGTAATTCCAAGACATCGCCGAAATTCGCAGTTTCTGCTCGCCGATGGAGCTCGCGTATCACCGCAGAAACCATGTGTTATCTGCGGTGGTACGAGCTAGAACCGCAAAACCGTATATACTCGAATGAAACGTTATCTGGCGAGAAACCCCGTGTGCTCGGAACCCTCGCGGAGTTGGCGCTCGCCGCGAGCCCGGCGCTCGCTGCTCGCCGCGAACCCGATGCTCGCTGCACCGCTGCCGCCTACGACCAGGAAGGAAGCCTGATGGAGACATTTCAGTTTGTGCTCATCGTCTTGACCTGCGTCGCGGCTTCCTCGGTGATCGACAAGTTTGTCGACGTGTCCATCCCCGTCATCCAGGTGGTCATCGGTCTGCTGGTCGCGCTCATTTTGCCCAGCGTCCAGGAGGTGCACCTGGAATCCGAGCTCTTTATGCTGGTCTTCATTGCTCCGCTCCTCTTCAACGAGACGAGAGAAACCAACATTCGTGCACTTCTCCTCAACCTAAACAGCATTTTGTCGCTGGCGATTGCGCTGGTAATTGTCAGCGTGCTCTCGGTCGGCTATGCCCTCCATCTGATGATCCCGTCAATCCCTCTAGCTGCGGCTTTTGCGCTTGCCTCGGCCCTGGGACCAACCGACGCGGCAACCGTCACCGCGCTTAAATCCAACATTCACCTGACCCATCGCCAGCAGACGCTCCTCTCGGGAGAGTCCCTGATCAACGACGCGTCCGGTGTTGTTGCATTTCAGTTTTCTGTTGCGGCAGCGGTTACGGGCGCGTTCTCGCTGGTAGATGCCGCAGGGTCGTTTGCGGTGCTCTTTGTGGGCGGCATAGCCATGGGCGTTGTCACGGGCTTTGCGTTTTCTGCCGTAAATGCCATGCTTGGAAGGTTGGGCTACGAGGACACCGTCGCAAACGTGCTGTACGAAGTACTCACGCCGTTCCTTGTCTATCTTCTTGCCGAAACCTTCCACGTTTCTGGCGTTTTGGCTGTTGTAGCAGCGGGTTTGGTGATTGCCCTTCCTCGTAGGCAAAACAATAAAGCGCTGTTCGCGCGGCAAAAACTGGTCTCGGATTCCACGTGGAAAGTCATCAGTTTCCTCATCAACGGCACGCTTTTTGTGTTCCTGGGAATGGAGCTTCCGCTGGCCGTACTTCCGGGCACAAACGGCGGACTGAACATCCTGCAAATTTTGGGCATCGTGGTCGCAATTACCCTGTTCATGCACGCAGTTCGCTTCGCGTGGCTTTACGCGCTGGAAACCCGCAAGCTCCACAAGGGCGGCCGACTTTGCACCGGCAAAGACGACGTGGATGACGAGAATGGCTCCGCAGGTAACGGCCTTTCCGCAGGTAGCGGCCCCGCCGACGGCGAGAAGGGCGCCGCAGGTAGCAGCTCCGACGGCGAGAAACCCGACGAGCAGTCAAAACCCGCGTGCGCCATAAAGCCCATCTCCATCACGTCGGCCGAGCTCATCAAAAACGTGCTGGTCACCACCATTGCGGGCGCAAAAGGCGCGGTAACGTTGTCGATCATCCTCACCCTGCCGATGATGACCCAGTCTGGAGCAGCGTTTCCGCAGAGGGACCTGCTAATCACTATCGCCGCCGGCGTTATTCTCGCCACGTTGCTCTTGGCGGACAATCTGTTGCCCGTGCTGTCCAAGTCCCCTGAGGCAGACTCTGACCTGCCCGAACGTCTCCACAAGGGAGAGATTGCCGTTCTTGAGGCAACCCTTGCCGAGCTCAGGAGCATGCTGCAGTCAGAGAACGCCATATCAAAGTATCTACCTGCGCTTCGTTTGACTATCACGCGCTACACCAACCGACTGTTTGCCGCTCGCATCACCGCGCCTGACTCGGGCAAGCTGGTCAAAGAGCTGGTGCTTCACGAGACAGATGTTCAGCAGAAACGCCTCGAGGAACTTCGCGGGCGCCACATTAAGACCAAGAACCCCATTCCATGGGACCAAATTGTTGATGACATTACCTCAATCCGCAGGTCAGTGGGCTACTACGGGCCTCTTGCAAGTATCGCCGCACAAACCAATCACCGCTCGCGAATTGCCGTGGGTCTCCACGAGCTTAAACTTGCAGCTCAGCACATCATCGACGGCGGAATCAGGCACCTGGAAGACGCTGATCAGTCCTACTACCAGGCATGTTTGTACGCGCTTGAGATGGAGTATGCAGAGCTCGATGACCTGGAGCGCATTGCCAACGGCGACGATGAAGAGCTGGCGGTCATCGCGTCTAACCTGATGATTGACCACGAGTCGGCAATCGAGTCAATTTGGAGCCGCATCAACATCAACGACGAGCACGGCTCCAGCACCACTCAAGCCTCTTACCTGCTGCCTTACAACCTGAGTTCGCACAAGGTGTCGCCTCACTTTAGGCAGCAAATTGCTAACGCTCGCAAATACGCTGATGACGTGGCCGAAAACGCGCTCCGCATCGAACTGGACCAGATTACGCGCCTGCAGTTCGAGGGCGTTATCGACCGCGAGGTTGCTGCTCACCTGCGCGAAAACGTCTACTACCTGCAAATGACGTTGAGTGAGTAGCATGAGCGCTACACCAGATACGCACCACGCCGCCGATGCAGCTGCGCATCCCATCGCCGACACGGCTACACGCCCCGCCAACCCCATGGCGAGAAAAACGATCATCTCCGGACTTTCCATCCACACGCAGATGTCCTCTGTAGCTGGAGCTCCTATTGTCTACCTCTTGGGTGACGTGGCCGACAACTCCCCCATTCAGGTACCTGAGGGCGTCAGCCTAGTGAACATTGGCGTTGACCTGTGGGAAGAGAACTTCTCGCCCTGGTGCGCCCCGCGCGTTTTTGCCAAGGGTCCCAACTTTGGTGACGGCGCCCAGAAAACGCTCGATACCCTTATAAACCAGGTCATCCCCTGGGCGGAGTCGGAGCTCACCGAGCCGCCGGCGTATAGGGTGCTTGTGGGATACTCACTTGCAGGCCTGTTCAGCCTCTGGGCTGGCGTGACCCAAGCCGGCGTGTCACAACCCGGCATTCCACAGCAGGTTGCACGCGGCTGCCAGCACGACGCCACCGCTCCGCACGTCGACGCCCCTGCTGCAACTTTCCAACGCATCGGAGCTGTCTCGGGATCGTTCTGGTTCCCGGGCCTTCTGGACTACGTTGACCAGCAGCTCAGCGGAGGGGTGGTCGGCCTCACACACGCCTATCTTTCGCTGGGCGACCGAGAAGCACGAACCCCCAATCCACAGATAATGCACGTGCGAGAAAACGCCGAACTTCTCGCCAGCAAGCTACAGAACGCAGGAATCATCTCGACGTTTGAGCTCAACCGCGGAAATCACTTCCAAAACGTTGAGGGAAGAATGCAGAAAGCTCTGGACTGGCTGGTCAAATAGGGTAAGATTCTTCAGAACACACGTGTCCAGAGAGGTTTTATGCCCAATCCAAAGCAATTTGACAGCAAAACTGAATCACCCGGTACAGCCTCCGGCAAGCAGTCTGACTACTTATTTGCGCTCATTCTTTCCCTGGTATTTGGCATTTTTGGTATTCCGCAGTTTTATCTTAAAGGCTGGAAATCGGGACTTACCAGGCTTGCCATAAACGCAGCGCTGATTGTCGGCGCATTTGCCCTGGCACAAACTCTTACCTCGCCGTCGATGCTTTCTTACCTCCTACCAGCAATTTTTTCGCTTCCGGTTATCGAGAGTGCTCTGAACCTTATCTATGAGGATGCCAGTGCTCCCAAAAAGCTCCTAAAAGGCAAGCTCAAACCACATAAACGATACGCCGGAAAGCAGAAAGCTGGAATCGCGCTCGCCACGCTGACGGTAGCGCTCTACTTTAGCGCAGCGCTCACGCAGCCGCTTCCAACCACCCTATCACCTGTGGGATCCTTGGGCCAACAAACCGCAGTTCAAGCGCCTGGCGGGTCCTCCCAATCAGACTCCAGCGTGCCGTCTGCTACCGCACAGGCCAGTACAAACGTCACTATCAAGTTCATCGACGTAGGCCAAGGAGAGGCTATTCTCATCGCACTCCCCGAGAAAACCATGCTCATCGACGCGGGCCCCACGGGCTCAGCGCCGAAAATTG
>CAUVID010000045.1:0-8238 GCA_963551855.1 Lancefieldella parvula
CGGTTGGAATTGCTCACACCTGGATGGCAAAAGAGGCCATTGAAAAAGAGTGTGAGCGTCGCGGCTATGAATTCAAGGTAGAGGCTCAGGGCGGTTACGGTATTGAGAACGAGCTTGAGCAGGACGAAGTTGACGCTGCCGACGTTGTTCTTCTCGCCATTGCAATTGGCATCGAAGGCGATGAGCGTTTTGACGAGAAACGCGATGAGGGTCGTGTCCTTACGTTGGACCCTTCGCTGGCTATCGCAGATTCAGCAAAGGTTATTGATCAGGTAGTTGCGCTGGCTGAGTAGCAAGCGCGTAAGTGATAACGCAAGGAAGAAGAGAGGAGAAACCCATGGCAGAGGAAAAGAGTCCCTCAGTTTTGGGCAAGGTCGGAAAAGACCTTCTAAAGGCGTTTAACACTGGTGTTTCGTACTTTATTCCTATTGTCGTAGTTGGCGGAGTCTTCCTGGCTTTCTCGCTAGCTACAGGAACTGCAGGAAAAGACGGTATTGAAGTCACCAATCCTTTGATGCAGAGCCTCAACCTTATTGGTATGGCTGGCATCAAGATGATGATTCCTGTCCTTGCTGCTTACATTGCCTATTCTTTGGGCGGAAAGCCTGCTCTGGCACCTGGCTTTGTCCTTGGTTACCTGGCAAGCAATCCTGTTCCTGTAGGTGAGGTCCAGGTTTCTACTGGCTTCTTGGGCGCAATGGTCCTTGGCGTTGCTGCTGGCTACCTTGTCCAGTGGATGAAGAGCTGGAAGGTCAATAGCACCATTCGTACCATCATGCCAATTCTGATCATCCCAAGCTTATCTTCGCTTGCCCTTGGCATGCTTTACATCTATGTTTTGGCAGCTCCACTTGGCGCTTTCATGGATTGGCTGACAAACCTGCTTTCAAGCCTTCAGGGTGGTTCTGCAGTTGTACTCGGCATCGTAATTGGCCTCATGACCGCATTTGATATGGGTGGCCCAGTTAACAAGACTGCTTCTACCTTCACCATGGCTCTTATGACCGCAGGTGTTTATGGTCCTAACGGCGCATTCCGTGTTGCAGTTGCTATTCCTCCACTGGTCTGCGGTGTTGCATCTCTTATTGCTCGCAGCAAGTTTGACGACACTGATAGGCAGATGGGTATCTCTGCAGTCTTCATGGGACTCATTGGTATTACTGAGGGCGCAATTCCATTTGCTGTTAAGGATCTTGCACACACCCTTCCTGCAATCATGATTGGTTCTGCAGTTGGTGCTGGTCTTGCTGCTTGGCACGGTATTGAGTGCTTTGTTCCTCACGGTGGCATGATTGTTGCTGCAGCTACAAACAACATTGCCCTCTACACCCTTGATATGGCAATTGGCGTTGCAGTGGGTGTTGCAATCCTTGTTCTTACCAAGCCAAAGCTTGAGGACAACAAGTAATACAGAGCGAGAAACGCATGTACCTTTTGGTCTTAGACCTTAAAAATTGAAGTTAAAAGGAGAGGGGCGTAGGGATTCAACCCCCACGCCCTTCTTATTACCAAGAAACACTCTTGGGAAGGGGTAAATATGGAAAAGCTACCAATCAAAAAAGCTGTTGAAGGGTTGCTTAAGCTTCAGGACACAGGAAAGTCCGCCACGCTGTTAGGAATTGGACCAATGTCGCCCAACCTGCTCCAGGCAGCTTTTGAACTTGGTAGAGACTGCGATTTTCCTCTGATGTTTATTGCATCTCGAAACCAGGTTGATCTTGATGAACTTGGTGGAGGATACGTAAATTCTTGGGATCAGAAGCGTTTCTCGGAAGATATTGCTGAAGCAGCTCAGAAGGTTGGCTTTGACGGTCTGTATTACCTCTGCCGCGACCACGGTGGTCCTTGGCAGCGCGACGAGGAGCGCAATGCTCACCTTCCAGAAGATGAGGCTATGGAGCTTGCTAAAAAGTCCTATCTTGCTGACATGCTTAACGGCTTTGACCTGCTGATGATTGACCCAACTAAGGATCCTTTTGAGATTGGCAAGGTTATTCCGCTTGACGTGGTTCTTCGCCGTACAGTTGATTTGATTGAGTGGTGCGAGAAGGAACGTGTTTCTCGCGGTCTTCCTGAGATTGGCTATGAGGTTGGTACCGAGGAAACAAATGGTGGCTTGACCTCTACCGACAAGTATCACACCTTCATTGAGCAGCTTAAGAGCGAGCTGACTGCTAAGGGTCTGCCTATGCCAACCTTTATTGTTGGACAGACGGGAACGCTTACACGTCTTACTGAGCAGGTTGGTCACTACGATTTTGAGGCTGCCATTAGCCTTGCTGAGATGGCCAAGAGCTACGGTGTTGGTCTTAAGGAGCACAATGCAGACTACCTTGATGACGTGACGCTGCTTGAGCACACTCCTGCAAATGTAACCGCTTCAAACGTAGCTCCACAGTATGGAACAGAGGAGACTCGCGCATATCTGAAGCTTTGCGATGTAGAGGATCTTCTGGTTAAAGAAGGTCTCCTGAAGGCAGACGAGGTCTCTGGCTTGAGAAACACCCTGTTAGTCAAGGCAATTGAGACTGAGCGTTGGCGCAAGTGGATGGTTGGCGATCAGGTTAATCTGACTGTTGAGCAGATTCTTGCTAATCACAAGCTGTCACTGGATATTCTTGATATCTCTGGCCATTACGCGTTCAATGATGACGAGGTCAAAGCCGCAACCGAGCACCTGTACAAGAACCTTGCCAAGTTCAATATTGATGGACAGCGTTTTGTTGTTGACCACATTAAGCGCCCTCTTCGTCAGTATGTTGAGTGCTATAGGCTTGAGGGAGTTACTACGCGCATCCGTGAGGCACTGGCAGAGTAACCGCTCGTGCTTTCAGACGCGGTGTTTTGCCGTTGTAACGCCGTTGCTGTCTAATTTTGGACAGATAGCTGACAAACCCAAGAGGTCGAAGGCTTTTTGCTTTCGACCTCTTTTCTTGTGCGATGTATCATAGAGAACAATAGTTACAAAAAACGACGCTAAGGAGCGGCATGGCCGAAAACAACGAGCGCAAAGATGGAGTTTCTCCCCAGCTTGATATGCTCTCAACTGAGCTGCTTGGAGATGCGTTTGACCTGCTTGCAGATGGCCAATCACTCAACGTTTTGCTTGTAGTTGAGGACGCGTCAGGCACGGTTGCAAGCTATGAGTTCTCCGATGACGGCCCAGAGGAGCTGCTTGAAGGCGCCCATAAGCGCGTGCTTGACCTGGCAAAACAGAAGGGCGATAAAGAAGCGGGACTTGAAGAGCCTGTTCGCTATGCGCTTGTATATGAGGGGGCCATTCAACTGCTCAAAGAGGGCGGTTACGAGGATGCCGTGCTTCTTGAGTTTGGCGAGAAGGGCTATAAGAGTTTCTCGGCATATTCTTTAGTTCACGGAAAAGGCCAAGGCGACCAGTTTGTGTGGTCTGATCCCGCTCCAGCAGGGGAGCTTGAGCCACTTCTGTAATGAAAAAGCTGCGTTCATTGAAATTTCTGGGCGCTCTAGGCACGTAATTGCACTAAAGTTCTAAAGCTGATAAAAATTGGACCTGAAGTAGCAAGTCCAAACACATACCTTCGAGAGATAGAGACTTATGCGTCAAGACAACATCAGAAATATTGCTATCATCGCCCACGTTGACCACGGTAAAACCACCATGGTTGACCAGATGCTTAAGGCAACCGATGCATTCCGCGAGAACCAGCAGGTTCAAGAGAGAATTCTGGACTCCAATGATCAGGAGCGTGAGCGCGGAATTACCATTCTGGCAAAGAACATCTCTATTGAGTACAAGGGCGTCAAGATTAACGTTATTGATACCCCTGGCCACGCTGACTTCGGCGGCGAGGTAGAGCGTGTTTTGAAGATGGCTGACGGTGCGCTTCTGCTGGTTGACGCAGCCGAGGGCCCTATGCCACAGACTCGCTTTGTTCTGCGCCACGCTATCGACGCAGGCCTTTCTATCATGATGGTTGTCAACAAGATTGACCGTGACGGCGCTCGTCCAGAGGCTGTTGTCAACGATTCTCTTGATCTGATGATGGACCTCGGCGCAACTGATGAGCAGCTTGAGTTCACCATGGAGCACGTCATCTTTGCTTCTGGCGTTAATGGTTACGCTCGCCTTGATCCAAATGATGACAACGACAACATGTTCCCACTTCTCGACATGATTATCGACGGCCTTCCAGCTCCAGATGTTGATATTGACGGACCTCTTGCTATGCAGTGCGTCACCATCGATCACTCCGACTACCTGGGCCGCATTGGTATTGGCCGTGTGTATTCCGGAACTGTTCATACTGGCGACAAGATTCTTGTTGTCAAAAACGACGGTTCCCGCGCCATGAGTCAGGTCAAGCAGCTGTTCACCTTTGACTACCTGGGCCGCAAGGAGTGCGATGAGGTTGACGCAGGCGATATTGCGGCAATCGTTGGCGTTGATAAAACTGATATTGGTGATGTTTACACCGATCCAGAAAATCCCGTTGAGCTTGATCCAATCGAGATTGATCCACCAACCCTTTCTATTATTTTTGAGCCTTCTACCTCGCCACTTGTTGGCCGCGAGGGAGACATTGTTGGCGGCCGTCAGCTCAAAGAGCGCCTGATGACAGAACGCGAGAATAACGTCACCATGCGCATCGAGGAGCTTCCTGATAAGACGGGTATTGAGGTTTCTGGCCGTGGTATTCTTCACCTCTCCGTTCTTATGGAGAGCATGCGCCGTGAGGGCTTTGAATTCCAGGTTGGTCGTCCTCGCGTTCTGTTCAAGAAGGACGCCCAGGGTCACACACTTGAGCCTATTGAGCAGGCTGTTGTTGAGTGCAACCCAGAGTATGCCGGCAAGGTTATTGAGGTCTTTGGTAACGTTGGCGGCACCATGTCTATCATGGACACTGGCGAGACTCAGACACACCTTGAGTTCAAGATTCCAACCCGCGGCATCATGGGCCTTAAGACGCGCGTCATGAACGTTACCCACGGAGACGCAGTCTTCTACCACACCTTCCTTGAGTACGGTCCTTTTGCAGGTGATATTGGTAGCCGTCAGAACGGCGCCATGATCTCTATGTCTACCGAGAAGGCCGTTGCGTACGCACTTGGTACGCTTCAGGAGCGCGGCCAGCTCTTTGTTGCTCCAGGTGTTGAGTGCTACGAGGGTATGCTGGTTGGCGAACGTTCAAGGCCAGGCGACATGGTTGTTAACATTGCACGCACCAAGTCTTTGGGCAACCAGAGGTCTTCAACTGCAGATATTTCAGTTCAGCTGACTCCTCCACGCCTGTTTACGCTGGAAGAGGCTCTGGAGTACATCATGGACGACGAGCTTGTTGAGATCACACCACTCAACATCCGTATGCGTAAGCGTATCCTTTCCGAGACCGAGCGCCGTAAGTGGGCAGTTCGTAACGGTATGGTCAAGAAGTAACAGCGTCGTTTACAGACAATCAATCTGGCGAGAAAAACTTGCAGCCGCAAGGGTTTCTCGCCAGTTTTGTTTTAGGTGGATTTTAAATAAAGTGCTGATAAACGGTATGTGAGGGCGATGCAAAACCGCCCAAAAACATCCAAAACCGTCTGATTGTGAGCGATACTACTTTGATGGGGTGTTCTGCTCAGGTTGCTTACCCGGCTTCTGAGCTTTGTGACGAAGCTTGTTAACACTGCGCATTACGTGCGGCGTAAGGTCAACGTCGGCCGGAGAAAGTACGTTGTACTTGAGCGACCAACGCCTCAGGCAAACGGTAACAGCAACGCAGACAACGGCTGCCCAGATTTTGGTGACTCCAGCGTAGGAAACAAGTGCCCAATATGAGGTGGCGCCAGCAACTGCGCAAAACGCGTAGAGATTGCTTCGTTGGAAAATACGAGGGATATCGCCAAGAAATACGTCGCGAAGCATACCGCCACCAACGCCCGTAATGCTTCCCATCAAAATGACCGAGAAGGGAAGCAGGTGATATACCAGGGCTTTATCGGTACCAACCACAGCGAAGAGGCCAACAGAGATAATGTCGGTCCACTCAAGCATGCGAGGGAATCTATCAAGCGGCTCAGGGAACATAAACAGCAAAATGGCGGTAAAAACGGCAGCCGGAATGGCGTAGGGCGAGTTGAGCATGTAGACGCCGCCTTCTTGCATCATGACGTCCCTGATAAGCCCTCCACCCAGGCCACCTAAAAGGCCAAGACCCACAAAGCCTACAAGATCCAAGTGACGGTCTCTTGCAACCAAAATTCCCGAGATTGCACCAATAATTACCGTTAGAAGGTCTAGCCAGTAGGGGATGCCCACAGAAATTGCATCTGTGCCATACGGCGAGAAAAACGGTGGCATCCATACCTCCTACTGGTGTTTTTGTTTTTATTAGTATGACAATACTACACAAGTATTAAAAATACACAGAACTTCTCGCCCTATATTGGTGAGAAATCCGCTATACTGTCCCGTGCGGTTTTATATGGAGAGTTGTCCGAGTGGCCGAAGGAGCACGATTGGAAATCGTGTAGGCGTCTAAAGCGTCTCCAGGGTTCAAATCCCTGACTCTCCGCCAGAATTTTCACGGCGCCTACGGGCGCCGTTTCACCCTTCGGAGGGGTGGCAGAGTGGTTGAATGCGGCGGTCTCGAAAACCGTTTACCCCTTCTAGGGGTACGAGGGTTCGAATCCCTCCTCCTCCGCCATTTAACATTTTCATTTGATTAATTGTTACCAATAAAGATATATTTATTTTTCGATTTTATATAGAATGTTTAGGCTTTGTAATTCGATGTCATCTTTTTTGACACGAGGGGAGAGTTAAATGGCTGTTTCAGCAGATGAGTTGAATGGCTACAGACGCGATCGCTACTTTGCACGCTCCTGGGCACTTCTGACTTTGGAAAAGGGTTGGTGGAAGCCTGTCCTTATTATGGCTCTGTTTGGTCTTATTCCAGTTGTCGGAATTCTTGCACTTGTTGGCTATGCACTTGAGACTGCACGCGTAACTGCATGGGGCATCAACGCTGGTCCAAAGCAGAAAGACCTTAAGTTTGGTACCTATATTGTTACCGGCTTCAAGGCAGTTGTTATTGCACTTGCCTTTGGTCTGGTATACAGCATTGCAACGGGAATTCTTTCTTTCATTCCAGTTATCAATCTGATTCTTATCCCAGTCTTTATTGTTGCAGCATTTGTGTATCCACTGTGCATCAATGTTATTCAGGTTCGCGCATCAGTTTATGGTCGCATCTCTGCAGGTTTTGCTTTTAAGAACATCTTTGAGATGATCAAGCATGACATGGGCGGTCTGTTCCGTATCTTTGGTATGGGTATTGTGCTTGGCATTGCCACCTCACTTATTATGGGCATCATCGGCGGTAGCGCTGCAATTAGCATGATTGTTAACATTGGCACTCAGGCTTTAACCATTGCAAGAACTCAGAACGTTACCGACCAGAGCCAGGTGGGTCTTATCATGCTTGCTCTTCTTGCACGCGGCTTTATTCAGATGGGACCAATCTTCCTGGTTATTGGCTATATCGGCCACGTTGTTGGTCTTATCGTTATGCTTCTTATGCAGAACGCTATCGCTCTTTGGATGCGTCAGTTCAATGTTCCTGCATGGGGACAGAGCAACGATCCACTGCCACCATTCATTAACGATCCTCGTGATGGCGCAGCTGCTACGTATGCAGCTCCAGCACCAGTTGCTCCTACTGCACCAGCAGCAACCGCTGCTCCTGCAGCAGCACCTGTTGCTGTTCCTGTCGCAGCACCTGCACCAGCAGCCACTGCTCCTGCAGCTCCAGCAGCTCCTGCTGCCCCAGTTGCTGCTCCAGCTCCAGTTGCACCTGCAGCCCCAGTCGCTGCTCCAGCTGAGCCTGTTGCGGCTCCAGTAGCACCTGCTGCACCAGTGGCTCCTGCTGCTCCTGTTGCGCCAGCAGCACCTGCTGCACCAGTGGCTCCTGTCGCTCCAGCTGCACCTGCTGCACCAGTGGCTCCTGCTGCACCTGCTGCCCCTGCTGCACCAGTGGCTCCTGCTGCACCAGCAGCACCAGCAGCACCTGTTGTTCCTGCGGCTCCTGCGGCACCAGTTGCACCTGTTGCGCCAGCAGCACCTGTAGCGCCAGAGGTTCCTGTCGCTCCCGCAGCTCCAGAGCCTGCACCTGCTTCGACTGTTGTTGTTGAGCCAATTATCCCAACAACTCCAGAGGCTCCTGAGGCACCAGCTGCTCCAGCAGACGCACCAACTCAGAATCCTGAGGGACCTGC
>CAUVID010000046.1:0-8097 GCA_963551855.1 Lancefieldella parvula
TGGCGAGAAACCCGTGCGCTCGGAGCGCGCTCGGGGCTCGTGGAGCGCCATGCGAAGCGACGCGGCGGGGGAGCGCCGCTCACCGAAAGCTATTTCTGCCTCCGTGGACCTTCTCCACAAAATCTTCACAACTAGAAAAGACGAGTTAGTCAAGGATTTACCTGCAACATAACGTTTGTGCAGTTGAAAAACATAAACGCGATAATATAGTCAAAACGTCTTAAAAAATCAAGTGTTTTTCTGTTGACGCGCATTAAAATCTTGACTAAATTACTAGGTTGCGACAATTGCCACCTTCCACCCTTTTGAAGGAGGACAACCTGGTGTCTACCGCTAAAAAGACTTCCCTCACCACGCCTCAGGCGCATACTGGACGCAGGACGTTCAGTAAGATTCCCGCAGCTATGCAGCTGCCAAATCTGATTTCTGTACAGAAGGAATCATTTGAGCGCTTTATGGGAGAGGGCCTTGCAGAGTCCTTCGCTGAGTTCTCGCCAATTGAGAACAGCGCTGGAACCATGCAGGTCACCTTTGGTGACCATCAGTTCGGCGACCCTGCCAATTCAATGGCTGAGTGTCGTGCAAAAGACATTTCATATCAAGCACCTCTTTTTGTTGACGTCCGTTTTGTCAACAAAGAGACTGGTGAGATGAAGGAGCAGCTTGTCTTCATGGGTGATTTCCCACTGATGACTGAGCGCGGTACCTTCATCATCAACGGTTCTGAGCGCGTTGTGGTTTCACAGCTCGTTCGTTCACCTGGCGTGTACTTCTCGTCAGAGATGGACAACGGTGTTCTGGTCCACAAGTCTCAGTTCATTCCTGCACGTGGTGCATGGCTTGAGTTTGAGGTTGATAAGCGCGGCCACCTGGTCGTCTCCATTGACCGTAAGCGTCGCCAGAGCGCTACCGTTTTCCTCCGTGCACTTGGCATTGCTGTTACCGATGACGAGATCCTCTCGCTCCTTGGTGATTCCGATGTTGTTCGCAACACACTTGAGCGTGATGTTGCAACCACACGTGAGGACGCTCTTATCGAGATTTATCGTCGTCAGCGTCCAGGCGAGCCACCAACTGTTGACTCTGCCCGTTCTCTGCTTGACGGCCTCTTCTTCAACGAGCAGCGCTATGACCTTGCTCGCGTTGGTCGTTACAAGATCAACAAGAAGCTTGAGGAAGAGATTCCTGCAGATGTTCGTGTCCTTACCAAAGAGGACATTGTCGCAGCTCTTCAGTACCTTCTTGCAGTGCATGCAGGTGATGAGTCTAAGCACCTTGATGACATTGACCACTTTGGCAACCGCCGCGTCCGTACCGTTGGCGAGCTGGTCCAGAACCAGTTCCGCATTGGTATGAGCCGCATGGAGCGCGTTGTTCGTGAGCGTATGGCATCTCAGGACGCAGACGACATCACTCCACAGTCTCTGATCAACATCCGTCCAATTGTTGCTGCAATCAAGGAGTTCTTCGGTTCTTCTCAGCTTTCGCAGTTCATGGACCAGGCAAACCCACTTGCTGGTTTGACCCACAAGCGTCGTCTTTCTGCTCTGGGACCTGGCGGTCTTGCAGGACACAAGTCCGGCTCCAGCCGTCGTACCAACGTTCCTACCGCAGTCCGCGACGTTCACAACTCGCACTACTCCCGTATGTGCCCAATCGAGACTCCTGAGGGACCAAACATTGGTCTTATCGGCTCTTTGGCACTGTACGCTCACGTAAATGAGTACGGCTTTATCGAGGCTCCTTATCGTAAGGTCAACAATGGTGTTGTCTCTGATGACATCGTGTGGATGACTGCAGACGAGGAGGAGAATCACATTATTGCTCCTGCTAACACCCCAATTGACCCTAAGTCTAAGAAGTTTGTTGAGGTTGACGCAGACGGCAAGATTGTTGATGCAGACCGCGTTATCGCACGTACCCGCGACTTCGACGGTTCCTTCGGTGCACCTGCACAGGTTCCTGTTGAGGACGTTGACTACATGGACGTTTCTCCACGTCAGCTTCTCTCCGTCGCAGCTAACCTCATTCCATTCCTTGAGCACGACGATGCAAAGCGTACCCTCATGGGTGCAAACATGCAGCGTCAGGCAGTGCCTCTGATTCAGTCCCACGCTCCATTTGTTGGGACTGGCATGGAGGGTCGCGCAGCTCAGGACTCTGGCGAGCTTATTTGCGCAGAGTTTGCAGGCGAGGTCACCGAGGTAGACGCAGCTCACGTTGTCATCTACTCCGATGAGCACGGTTCTCAGCGCTACGATCTTCCTAAGTACGAGCGCTCCAACCAGTCCACTTGCATCAACCACCGTCCAATCGTCACTGTTGGACAACAGGTCGAGAAGGGCCAGCCAATCGCAGACGGTCCATCTGTTGACCACTCTGAGCTGGCACTTGGTGCAAACCTTACCGTTGCTTACATGCCATGGGAAGGCTACAACTACGAGGACGGTATTATCGTCTCCGAGCGCGTTGTTCAGGAAGACCTTCTGACCTCCGTTAACATTTCCCGCCACGAGATTGATGCTCGTGACACCAAGCTTGGTGCTGAGGAGATTACCCGCGAGATTCCAAACCTTGGTGAGGACATGCTCGCAAACCTCGACGATGACGGTATCATCCGCATCGGCGCTGAGGTTGGCCCTGGCGATATTCTGGTTGGTAAGGTCACTCCTAAGGGTGAGACTGCTCTGACCGCAGAAGAGCGCCTGCTTCGCGCAATCTTCGGTGCTAAGGCACACGATGTTCGCGATACTTCCCTTAAGATGCCACACGGCTCCTATGGCCGCGTTGTTGACGTTGTCCGCTTCAGCCGTGAGGCTGGAGACGACCTGCCTCCAGGAGTAAACGACCTGGTCCGCGTCTTTGTTGCTCAGCGCAGAAAGATCCAGCAGGGCGATAAGATCGCTGGTCGTCACGGTAACAAGGGTGTTATTTGTAAGGTTCTCCCAGTTGAGGACATGCCTTACATGGCAGATGGTACCCCAGTAGACGTTATTCTCGACCCACTGGGCGTTCCTTCTCGTATGAACGTTGGTCAGCTGCTTGAGTGCCACCTTGGTTGGGGCGCTGCACACGGTTGGGATGACGATGACGCAGATTCTAAGCGTTACGTTGAGGGCCCAATTCCTGTTGCAACACCACTCTTTGACGGTGCTACTGATGAGTCCGTTGCAGAGATTGTTCGCCGCACCAACATCAACATGATCAATAAGGCTCTCAAGGAGTACGGCGAGGACATGCGTGAGGAGTTTGTTCCACAGCTCAACGAGCGTGGTAAGACTACCCTCTACGATGGTCGTACCGGCGAGGCATTCAAGAGCCCAATTACCGTTGGTGTTTCTTACATTCTGAAGCTCGGCCACATGGTTGACGATAAGATCCACGCACGTTCAACTGGTCCTTACTCTCTTGTTACCCAGCAGCCTCTGGGTGGTAAGGCACAGTTCGGCGGTCAGCGCTTTGGTGAGATGGAGGTTTGGGCACTGTATGCATACGGTGCTGCTAACGTCCTCCAGGAGATCCTCACCGTTAAGTCTGACGATACCAACGGCCGTGTTAAGACCTACGAGTCCATTGTTAAGGGCGAGAACATTCCTACTGCAGGAATTCCTGAGTCCTTCAAGGTTCTGGTCAAAGAGATTCGCTCCCTGGCACTTGACATTGAGCCAATCTCCTATCGTAAGCGTGCAAATACCGCAAAGGTCACAGATCCTGAGGAGAAGAACGCTGTTGAGATCCTCAACGACCTTGGCTTCACTGAGGTAACCGCTTCCGACCTGTCCCAAGACGCTGAGGGTGCATCCGCACTTGTAGGCGACGCGACCACCGATAAGGAGTAGCGACTGTGGCAGATTTCGATTCCACTGAATTTGACGCTATTAAAATTTCTCTAGCGTCTGCTGATGATATCCGCGGTTGGTCCTATGGCGAGGTAAAGAAGCCTGAGACCATCAACTACCGTACCCTTAAGCCAGAAAAGGACGGTCTTTTCTGCGAGAAGATCTTTGGACCTGTAAGGGACTGGGAGTGCGCCTGCGGTAAGTACAAAGGCATTCGCTTCAAGGGCATTACCTGCGAGCGCTGCGGTGTTGAAGTAACCACCGCAAAGGTTCGTCGTGACCGCATGGGTCACATCGAGCTTGCTGCTCCTGTAAGCCACATCTGGTATTTCAAGAGCCCAACCAGCTTCCCCCTGGCACGTCTTCTTGACATCAAGAGCAAGGACCTCGAGAAAGTCCTCTACTTTGCATCTTACGTAATCACCAGTGTTGACACTGAGGCACGTGAGGCTGACGTAGATGATCTTCGTGAGGAGCTTGCAGCAGACCTCGAAGAGCTTGACGCAGAGCGTGACGATCAGATTGCACGTCTTCGCGAGCAGGGCCAGCCACAGGATGACGAGTTTGGCGATTTTGAGCCTCTTTCTGAGGACGAGATTCGTGCAGGCGTCGCTGATCTTGAGGAAGAGTACGAGGAAGAGAAGACCCTTCGTCGTGAGGCTTTCGAGAAGTTCATGCAGCTTGAGACCAGAGAGCTCATCTCCGATGAGGGTCTGTTCTCCGAGCTTAAGCGCTACTATGGCATCTACTTCAAGGGTGGCATGGGCGCAGAGGCAGTCCGCGACCTTCTCTCCAACATTGACCTTGAGAAAGAGGCCAAGGAGCTCCGCGCTATTATCGCCAATGAGGATGCTCAGAAGCAGAAGCGCGAGAAGGCCATTAAGCGCCTTGAGATTGTTGACGCCTTCCTTAAGGGTGGCAACGATCCAGCTAACATGATCCTTGACGTTGTACCAGTTATTCCACCTGATCTTCGTCCTATGGTTCAGCTTGATGGTGGCCGTTTTGCAGCTTCCGACTTAAACGATTTGTATCGTCGTGTTATTAACCGTAACAATCGTCTTAAGCGCCTGCTTGATCTTGAGGCGCCTTCTATCATTGTTAACAACGAGAAGCGCATGCTTCAGGAGTCCGTTGACGCTCTGTTTGACAACGGTCGCCGTGGTCGTCCAGTCACTGGTCGTGGTGGACGTCCTCTGAAGTCTCTTGCTGAGGCCCTTAAGGGTAAGCAGGGTCGCTTCCGTCAGAACCTTCTGGGTAAGCGTGTTGACTACTCTGGCCGTTCCGTCATTGTTGTTGACCCACACCTGAAGCTGCACCAGTGCGGTCTTCCATCTGCTATGGCACTTGAGCTCTTCAAGCCATTTGTCATGCGTCGTTTGGTTGAGCTCCGCAAGGTTGAAAACATTAAGGGCGCAAAGCGCGCTATTGACCGTGGTACTCCAGTTGTTTGGGACGTTCTGGATGAGGTCATTCAGGACCGCCTCGTTCTTCTCAACCGCGCACCTACCCTTCACCGTCTGTCTATCCAGGCATTTGAGCCAGTCCTTATCGAGGGTAAGGCAATCCACCTGCACCCACTGGTCTGCGCACCATTCAACGCAGACTTCGACGGCGACCAGATGTCTGTCCACGTGCCACTTTCTACTCAGGCACAGACAGAGGCTCGCATTCTGATGCTCTCCAGCAACAACCTCAGAAGCCCTGCTTCTGGTAAGGTTCTGACCGTTCCTTCTCAGGATATGGTCTTTGGTGTCTACTACCTCACTTCCGAGAAGACCGGTGAAGACGCTAAGACTCTTACCTTTGCAAGCTTTGAGGATGCTCTTCTGGCTATTGAGGCCAACCGTGACCTTGATCTTCAGGCAAAGGTTGTTGTCCGCGTAAGCTCCAAGGATGCAAACGTTGCTGATAGCGATCGTGCTATCTTCCGCGTTATGACTGGCCGCGGTCAGTATGAGGACCTGGACGTTACTGAGGGTACTAAGCGTTTTGAGACCACTGTTGGTCGCATTATCTTCAACCGTCAGTGCCTGCCAGAGGATTACCCATACATCAACTACAAGATGGTTAAGTCCGACATTGGTGTTCTGGTCAACGATTGCTGCGACCGTTACCCAATGGCTGATGTTGAGCCAATTCTGGATAACATCAAGAAGACTGGTTTCCACTACGCAACTCTTGCTGGTCTGACCGTTTCTGTTTGGGACGCTGTCATTCCTCCACACAAGCCACAGCTGCTTCAGGAGGCACAGGACCGCGTTGACCAGATCAACGAGTACTACGAGGACGGCTTCCTTTCCGAGCGAGAGCGTCACGTTGAGGTTGTTAACGCATGGACCGAGTGCACCGATCTTCTCGGCTCTGAGATGCTTACAGGCTTTGCAGAGAACAACCCAATTTACATGATGGCTGACTCTGGAGCTCGTGGTTCTAAGACACAGCTTCGCCAGCTTGCTGGTATGCGAGGCCTGATGGCGGATATGTCCGGTGAAACCATCGACCTTCCAATTAAGGCAAACTTCCGCGAGGGTCTTGAGCCTCTTGAGTACTTCATTTCTACCTACGGCGCTCGTAAGGGTCTGGTAGATACCGCATCCCACACCTCCGACTCTGGTTACCTGACTCGTCGACTCGTCGACGTTGCACAGGACGTCATTGTCCGCGAGGAGGACTGCGGCACTGATGAGGCAGTTACCTATCCTCTGATTAAGCCTGGTCAGACTTCTGTTGATACTGACCTGATTGGCCGCTGCACCCTTGAGGATGTCTGCGATCCAAACACTGGCGAGGTTCTTATCCCTGCCGGTGGCTATGTTGAGTCCAAGCAGGATCTTGAGCGTCTTGTTGAGCACGGCCTTGCTAAGGTTCAGCTCCGCGCGCTTCTGACCTGTAAGTCTAAGTACGGCGTCTGCCAGAAGTGCTACGGTTGGGATCTTTCCACCCGTCGTCCTGTCAACATTGGTACTGCAGTTGGTATTATCGCAGCTCAGTCCATTGGTGAGCCTGGTACTCAGCTGACCATGCGTACCATTCACTCCGGTGGTGTTGCAGGCGCAGACGATATTACACAGGGTCTTCCTACCGTTGCTCGTATGTTCGACGTCGTCGGCAACGTCAACGAGAAGATTCTTGGCCGCGAGGCTGATCTGGCTCCTGTTTCTGGTGTTCTTCACATCACCCCAGAGACCACCGAGTACCTGCTGCGTATTGTTGATGCAGACGATGCTTCCCGTGTCATCGAGGAGTGGCGTGTACCTGCATCCGTCCGCTTCATGCCTGGCATTGAGGATGGCGTTGTTGTCCGTGCTGGTGATCAGATTACCCGCGGCTTCGTCAACTTCCGTATGCTCCGTCGACTCACTGACATTGAGTCCACCATGCACACCTTCGTTGAGTCCGTTAAGGACGTCTATACCTCCCAGGGTGTAGAACTCAACGATAAGCACATCGAGGTTATCGCACGTCAGATGCTTCGTCGTGTTCAGGTTACCAACCCAGGTGACTCTTCGTACCTGCTTGGTCAGTATGTGGACCGCTATGTCTTTGCAGAGACTGTCCAGAATATTGCCCTTGCTGGTGGTACTCCACCAGAGGCAGAGCCAGCAATCCTTGGTACGCTGAAGGTTGCAAGCTCTATTGATTCTTGGCTCTCCAGTGCATCGTTCATCCGTACTGCAGGCGTTCTTACTTCTGCAGCTATCGAGGGCGACGTTGACCACCTGCTTGACCTCAAGTCCAACGTTATTGTTGGTAAGCAGATTCCTGCAGGTACGGGTCTCTCCGCATACAACGATGTTGAGCTTACCTACCACGGTACCAAGATCGATGGCCCAACCTCTTCTCTTGCTAAGTCACTTCCAGACTGGGCACCAGCAGAGCTTAAGGACATCGAGGAGCAGCTTCCTAAGCAGCTTGACTGGGTCAACGAGGATTACAACGGTGGCGTTTACTCCAAGAATGGCCGCACGCTTTCAAGCGAGGACGCAAAGCTGTACCTCTTCGACGATCTTGGCGTGTCACAGCGTTGGACCAACAAGTTCAGCGAGGTTGGCATTGAGACCGTAGGCGATCTTATCGGCAAGACTGAGGAAGACCTGCTTCGCATCGATGGTATTGGTGCAAAGGCAATCGAGGAGCTCCGCGATGGCCTTGAGGCTCGTAACCTCCTCTACATCCTTGAGCCAGAAGAGGATGAGGCTGATTCTGAGGATCTTTCTCAGCTGCTCAACATGGTCTTCTCGCCAGAAGGCGATGG
>CAUVID010000047.1:0-7600 GCA_963551855.1 Lancefieldella parvula
GGTGTGTTTTGAACTGCCTCCTATTTCTCGTGTCTAAGAAATGGGAGGCAGTTCACAGAAGAGGGTTTTATTCACCGGTTAAAGAAAATAAATGATGTGGCTGATCTCAAATATAAGCGCAAGTATGAGGAAAACTAAGAACAAAATTCTTACCCATTTTTTGATACCGCTTTTAAAAAAGACATAAAAATCGATAACCTCAGTCAGAATTAATACTAGAAAAAATAGTAATGGTGGAATAAGTCCCTGTTTCCACAGTAGCCGCATTCCCTGATAAGCCAGAAAACTGACTAATATTACAATACGAACTGTTTTTCTAGAAATCGGTTCTGAAAAATTAAATATCTTCTCGCCAAACATATCTGTTGCCTCCCTATGGACAACAAGAGCAGTTTATTTGTTACTAAAGATTGTAATACTGTCTGATAACCTCGTAGTATATAACTATAGTAATTTAACTTGTGATTGGAGGTGCGTATGGAAGTTGGGGAGTGGAGCATTAGTTCTCCGGCATCCAAGTTTTTACTTGGTGCACCATGGTCAGAGAAACTTGTTCACGGATGGGTTCATCCGCTGCGTTTCTCTTCCAATCAACTTAGAGTCATTGGCTCCTGCTCTTCTTGGCACCCCGGTCTTTTTAAACAGATGGCTGCTTGTACTTCAGATATTCTAGTTTCCTTTATCACGGACAGTTCAGAAGTGGTACTTGATCTAAATATTGATGAAGTTCCTAAGGGAGCCTCTTCAGTTTTACAGTTACTTAAAGCTGCTTATTTTAAAAAGCTCAGCTCTGTATTTGTGACAGTTGATGGCAAACCTTACAAGAACTTCTCGCTGGATGATGCGAGTGAACATACACTTTCTATTCATCTAGAAACAGAAACCTCTGAAGATAATCTTGCTAGACTTCCAGGTTTTAATGACACGCATCACGTGAGTGTTTACTTGCCCTGTTTACAGAGCGCTTCCGTTAAAAATCTCCGTGGCAACGGCACGTTTTTCTCGCCCGATGAGCCCAAGAAAAAATTGGTGGTGTTTGGCGATTCTATTGCGCAGGGTTTTGTTGTGGAACAGCCAGATAAAACTTGGCCACGCTGTCTTGCTAAACGCATGAAGCTTGAGGTAGTTAACCAGGGAATTGGTGGACAAGTTTATCAGCCTGGCTCATATACGTTTATTGAGGATGCTTCTTTAGTGGTTGTTGCGCTTGGAGCAAATTATCGATACGAGAAATGCTCAAAGTCACAGGTAACATACGATATTCAAAATTCGCTCTGGCAGATTTCTCAGATGTATACAGATACGCGCGTGGTGGTTCTGACACCTACGCCTTATTTTGAGGATACGTATCCCACGCACCCTTATTCTTGTTATGCTGAGGTTCCTCAAATTATTGAAGAAGTTGCCGGTAAGTTTGGTTTGCAGTGTATTTCTGGAGAAAAACTATTGCCGCAGGAGAAGAAATATTTTGTTGACGATGTGCATCCAAATTCTAAGGGAGCTGCACTTTTGGCAAAAAACCTGCTTGAGGCCTTAAAACAACCACCTCAGGATAGTCTTTTTTAGACGTTAAGCCTCCCTAGAAGCTCTCTCAAAATTCATCATGAGTTTTTGTCCGGTGAAACTTCTACACTAGAGGTGAAAAACATCTAGAGAGGATACACATGAACATCACTAATCCTTTTGCACCTCATTTGACCGGACAACTTTCAGAAGAAACTCAGGCTCTTGTGGCTGAGCAAATAGCCAAGGGAACCTTAAGTCCTTACGCGTGCAAAAATGAAGACATCATTCGCCGAGATTCCACCCATGATCAGGCATCACTTTTGCGTCCGGCTTTCATGCGAGATGTCGAGAAAATCATGCATACTCCTGCGTATAACAGGCTAAACGGCAAAACACAGGTCTTCTCGTTTCGTTCGCATGATGACATTACGCGCCGCGGCCTTCATGAGCAGCTTGTTTGTAGGGTTGCTAAAGATATTGGACGTGCGCTTGGTCTTAACCTTGATTTAATCGAGGCAATTGCTCTTGGTCATGACGTAGGACATACTCCTTTTGGTCATGCAGGGGAGTATTTCCTCAATGATATATACCACGAGCAAACGGGGCGTTGGTTTTTCCACAACGTACAAAGTGTGCGCGTGCTTGACGGCCTCTATGCAAGAAACCTCTCTTTACAGACGCTTGATGGAGTAATTTGTCACAACGGCGAGTTTGAACAGCAAGTACTTCAAATGAGTGATCTTTCAACTTTTGATGAGTTTGATAAGGTGGTAGAAGATTGCTGGGAGAGAGGTCCTCAGGCTATTGCACACCTGCGTCCTATGACGCTTGAAGGTTGCGTTATGCGCATCTCTGACATTATTGCGTACGTCGGAAAAGATAGACAGGATGCACTTCGTGCGGGCGCTGCAACAGAAGAAACGTTTGACGACGGTCTTGGTGGCGCTTATAACGCATGGGCTACTTCTGCTTTTGTTGCAGACATTGTTCAGAATAGCTTTGGTAAGCCTCAGATTTCTCTCTCAGAAGAGGCGTTTAAAGAGATGAAACGAGCAAAGCGTGAGAATTACCAGAAGATTTATGGTGCATCAGAAGCCAATGGTGATTTCTCTGAAGACATTAAGCGCCTGTTTGAGAAATTGTATGAGTACGAATTATCTTCGCTTAAATCTGGCGATCAGAGCCTTGCAATCTTTAAGCATCATATTGAGCCAGTAAGCAGACATCTTTCTAGATACGGTCATGAGTATGACTGGAAGAGTGACGTGCATCGCACCGTTGTTGATTTTATTTCCGCAATGACCGATGACTACTTTGTGGCCACCTGCGAGGCACTCTTCCCAGAAGCTCAGGAGCTCTTTCCAAAGAGAAGCTACTTTGCAGAAGGAGTACGCGCGTAAGACTGGGTCGGTCATAACGCAGCAAACGGGCACGTAAAGAGCATTTGTGTTGAGCGGGCTTCTCACCAAGCTTTTATGTTTGAGACGGGGTAAAATATCTGCATGGATACTTTATTTTCTGGCATGGAACGTGCCGCTAAAAAAGCTAATGCACCACTTGCTGCCCGCATGCGTCCTACTACGCTTGATGGATACGTGGGTCAGGAAGATGCGGTTGGTCCTGGCTCTTGGCTGCGCAAGGCAATTGAGCACGATACACTTTCGTCTGTTTTGCTGTACGGTCCAGCGGGTACTGGTAAGACTACGCTTGCGCGCATTATTGCTCATACAACGCACGCAGAATTTGTAGAAGTATCTGCAATTACGGGAACTGTTAAAGATCTTCGTAGAGAGATTGAAGCTGCAGAATCAAGGCTTTTAACAGCAGGTAGAAGAACTATTTTGTTCATTGATGAGATTCATCGTTTTACGCGCTCTCAGCAAGATGCCTTGCTTCATGCAGTAGAAGACAGAATAGTTGTGCTTATTGGCGCTACTACAGAAAATCCTTACTTTGAGGTTAACAGCGCTCTGATTTCTCGCTCTCGTGTAGTGGAACTGCATGCATTGTCAGATGTAGCAATCGATGAGCTCATCCAACGAGCACTTGAGTCAGAAGACGGCCTAGCTGGCGCATTTGTCCTGGAAGAAGATGCTCGTAAAGAGATTGTGACGCTTGCGGGCGGAGATGGTCGCGCAGCCCTAACTTCTCTTGAGCTTGCCTCTCAGATGGTTGACGTTCCAGAATCTGCTGACGGCAAAGCATCTGAGCCGCTTGTTATTACCAAGCAAAACGTTCTTGAGGCAAATCCTCGCCGCGGACTTCCCTACGATAAAGCAGGAGATATGCACTATGACATTATCTCCGCGTTTATTAAGTCTATGCGAGGCTCAGACCCAGATGCCGCACTCTATTGGCTTGCGCGCATGATCGATGCAGGTGAAGATCCTAAATTTATTGCTCGACGCATTATGATTTTGGCCTCAGAAGATATTGGCAATGCCGATCCTCAGGCGCTGCTCATTGCACATGCAGCATTCAGGTCAGCTGAGGTCATTGGATATCCCGAGTGCAGGATTAACCTTGCGCAAGCAGTAATTTATATGGCGCTTGCTCCAAAATCTAATGCTGCAGAAGCAGGTATTGATGCCGCTCTCCATGAGGTTAGAACAGGTCCAAGGCGAGAAGTTCCAAGTTACTTAAGAGACCGTACGCGTCCTGGTTCTGAAGAGTATGGCAATTATCTCTATCCTCACAATTATCCTGGGGGATGGATTGAACAGCGTTATCTTCCAGAAGGACTTGAACGTGGTGCGTTCTTCTCGCCATCTCCAAGAGGTTGGGAAGCGTGGAGAATTGCAGCTACAGAGCGTGATCGTCACGAGGAAGTCTAGGATTTTGAATTACTCAAGTGGGAGCATCAAGAAGGCGCTCCTCGGGTAAAATAAAAAGAACTGTAACCGTTAGCTTTGAGGGATGGCATAGATGGATTACCTACAGATTGCCCTTGTTGTCTTAGCCGTAGTTGGTGTTTGGGCCATTGTCGAGGTCGCTCTGACCCTAAGAACAACAAGAAAGTCAATTACTGAGATTACACTCTCAGCTAACAACACTATTGAGCAGATTCAACCTGTTATTTCAAAGATTGATGGCATGGTTGATGAGCTTGATCCAACTATCAAGCAGCTACCTGCACTCATGCAGAAGGTTGATGAGGCTGCAGAGAACGCTAATACCTCTCTTGAGAGCCTCAACGTAGTTCTTGGTGATGTAGCAACTGTTTCAGGTGCTGCATCTGCAGTAACAGCAACTGTCAGCAAGGCTGCAAGCGATGCGGTAACAGGCGTTGTTGAGTCTGTTTCAAAGCTAGGAACTGGTCTTGGCGGATCTTTGAATCCTTCCAAGCTTGCTGAGGTAGCTCAGGCTCGCCTGAGCGGTGCGACTGCAACAGCGCAGCAAAGTGCGCAGCGCGCCCAGGAGTATCTTGAGGAGCTTCCTTTGCTTTCTCAGGATAAGACCAAGCATTCCAGACCAGCTCGTTCTGAGCAGTTCTATATTGAGTACGGTTCTGAGTCTTCTCAGAAGTCTGAGGAGTAGATTGTAATGGCACAAAAAATTGTTGAGCTTTCCGCTCCAGCAGATCCAACATTTGCTCGTTCAGTCAGAATGATGGCTGCTAATCTTGCCGTTTTGTGCAAGATGAATGTTGATGAGCTTGAAGATGTCAAAATGGCCGCTGAAGAGGGCTTTGTCTTTGCATGTGGCACTCAAAATGAATCCGTAGATATTACGTTTACCCTCGAAGACAATGCTATGGCTATTGACTTTGATTTGGGTGATGAAGATCCAGTTGAGTCTGAGGAAGATAATTCTCAGCCGCTCGAGCTTGTAGAGCTACTGCTCTCTGCTATTTGTGACCAGTTTGAGCTCAGTGACGACGGTTACACACTTCATCTTGTGAAGATTTCTGGCGGTGCACATGCCTAAACCTGAAGCAAACGAGGCAGTACAGGCTTCTGCAGAAGAGCAGAAAGCCGCAAGAAGAGCTGCTCGTCGTGCTTCTAAAGGTACCCCAGCCTGGGATAAAGATAGAACACGCCAGCTCTTTGCCCAATATAAAGAAACAAAAGATCCTGAGGTAAGAGACCAGCTCATTGTGAGTCACTTAAACCTCGTGCGCTTTTTGGCTTCTAAGTTCAAAAACCGTGGAGAACCCCTTGATGATTTGATTCAGGTGGGAACCATTGGACTTATCAAAGCAATTGATAGGTTTGAGCCTGATCGTGGTCTTGAATTTACAACGTATGCAACGCCAACCATCATGGGAGAAATTAAGCGTCACTTCCGTGATAAAGGCTGGTCAGTACGTGTTCCTCGACGTCTGCAGGAGCTTTCGTCCAAGATCAATCAGGTCACTGATGATTTGACTAAAGAGCTGCAAAGAAGCCCTTCAATTGAAGAGATCGCCCAGCGCCTTGATACTAACGTTGAAGAGGTTCTTGAGGCTATGGAGTCTTCTAGCGCTTATAGCTCTGTTCCTCTTGAGGGAGGCGGCTCTGGTGCTGATGGCGACGAGACTCCTTCAATCATTGATCAGTATGTGACCGAAGATGAGGATCTTGCTGGTTCTGATGACCGCATTGTTCTTGAAGAGGCCATTAGAGACTTCTCGCCACGAGAGCAAGAGATTATTCGTATGCGTTTTGTTGAAGGTCTTACCCAGGTAGAGATTGCGGAGAAACTTAATATCTCTCAGGTACAGGTTTCAAGGCTGCTTCGTCGCACCTTAAAGCGTATCCAAGAAAAGATTGACCCAGAAAGCGTGAACCGTTAATGGATCAAAAGCATCAAAACTTTTCCGATTCAGCTCAAAAATGGAAACAACGTGGCTTAATGGTGTGGACAGTCATTGGTCTGGCTGCATTGTTCGCACTTGCATTGTATGTTCTTGGCATCCTGGGACAGGCTGTTGAGCTGCTCGCCATTGGCGCAATTGTTGCGTTTGTCTGCAGCCCTGTTACCAATTGGCTTGAAGACAGGGGAGTGCCTCGTGGCATTTCCGCTCTTATTGCGCTTGTTCTTACGCTCATTGTGCTGGTAGGATTTTTGATTTTGATTGCGCAGCCATTGGTATTTGAGCTTACTACGCTACTCAGAAACGCTCCTTCGTATGCAAGTCAGATAGGAGCAATGGCAAGGGAGTTTTGGCAGAACTTTGACACTCAAAGTAACCCTGCTGTTAGACAGACGGTAGAACTTGCAATTGAACAGGCATCAAGTATTGGAATATCAGTTGCTTCTGGTATTTTGAGTTGGCTTTCCACATCTGCTTTAGGCAACATCTCTTCTATGGCAAACCAACTCATGGTCTTCTTCTTAGGCCTAGTGCTTGCCTATTGGTTGGCTAAAGATTATCCAGTTATTGTCCGTGAGATGGCTATTATTGCTGGTCCTCAAAAAGAGAATGAGTTCAGACTTATTCTTGCAATCTTAAGTAGATCTACCAGTGGATATATGCGAGGCACCATCATTACCTCTGCGGTTAATGGCATTCTTGTGTACTTTGGGTGTCTGATTTTAGGCAACCCTTATGCCGCTCTTATTGGCATGGTTACAGGAATCTTCCATATTATTCCTGTAGTTGGACCGGTTTTCTCGGCAGGTATTGCTCTTATTTTGAGCATCTTGGTAGACCCTGTCATGACCGTATGGACTATCGTTATCTTGATGGTTGCACAAAACGTTGTTGATAACGTGCTTTCACCTTTGGTTATGGCAACTAGCGTTAAAGTTCACCCGGGTCTTTCGCTCGTTGGTATTGTCATTGGCAGCGCTCTTGGCGGAGTAGTTGGAACTATTCTTGCCATACCTTTGACAGCAGCACTGAGGGGCATCTTTGTGTACTTCTTTGAGAAGTATTCGGGCAGACAGATCGTCTCGCCAAATGGCGCGCTTTTTAACTCTACCCAGTATGTGGATGAGACAGGCGCCATCCTTCCAGAATATGACGCTCTGGACGATCCGAAGTTCTTTGAGGAGTCGCGTCTTGTTGATCAAGACACTACAGCTCATGTGCGCAGCAAGTCTTCAGCTCCCGCGCCCAAGATTCTTGGACATGATTTTTCTCAGTTACTTTTTAGGAATACTCAAGAAG
>CAUVID010000048.1:0-7542 GCA_963551855.1 Lancefieldella parvula
AGAAAATCTGGAAAGCACTCAGTTCATGTGGTGATGAAGTGACCTTTTCAGTTGAGTTCTCGATAGCACATAACGACACCATTAAAGACAACCTATCTGCAGATGCTATTATTGCCTGTCATCAAAAAGCAAATCTTCTTGCTAAGGCTGCCGGAGCAAAGGTGGTTGGGCTTAAGCATGCAGACTACGACTTTAACGGAAGAGAACTAGCGTATAAAGCCTGCGATCATAGAGCTTTTTGTGAATCTGATTATGGAAACCAAGTTCCTACATTTGATTCATCAGACATAGACATCTGTTGCTACGTCAGCACCTCATGGGACATCGAGCTGCTCCCACCGGATGATCTACTGTAGCTGAACAAACCACCGCACTTAAAAGGGTTTCTCGCCTGGCGAGAAACCCTACTGGTAGCACGTCATTTACTTTCAGTAAGAGGTCTACGAGCAGCAAGCCGTTTACGCACGCACCCCGTTTACTGGTAGCGGAGCGACTCAACAGGATTGAGCTTTGAGGCTCGACGAGCAGGCCAGTAGCCAAAGATGAGTCCAATGCCAATGCAGATTCCCGAGGTAATCATCACGATGTTTGGGGTGATGATAGGCGTAATACCCGTCTCAAGCTGTATCATGCTGCCAAACGAGCCGGCCAGGCCCCATGCTCCGGCGTAACCCAGGGCAATGCCAATCACGCCGCCCATAATGCAAATCAAGATGGACTCGCACAAGAACTGCTTGGTGATGTCGGACGCGCGAGCACCCAGAGCCTTACGCAGGCCAATCTCCCTAATGCGCTCCGTCACGTTGGTAAGCATCATGTTCATAATGCCAATGCCGCCAACCAGAAGCGAAATACTTGCCGTGGCGGTAACCAGGACCTGGAACGACATGAGCGTAGCATTCATCTGCTCAATGATGGACGAGAGCGTCATAACTGTCACACGATCTTCTGCCTGCGCGGAAGGAATGTTGAACCAGTCTAGCAACCAGGACTTTGTTTCCTCTGCAAGCGCCTTCATGTCAACGTTTTCGCGAGCGTAACCAAAGACCTGGCTGATAGTTTTGGTGCCCGTCAGGCGCGCGGAATACGTGGAGTACGGTATATAGGCCAGCAGCGTATCGCCTTGCCCGCCCCCATTTGGGCCACTGTCAACCACACCCACAATGGTGTAGCTATCGTTGTTGATGCGAACAACCTGTCCAATGGATGCATCTGCGCTGCCAAAGAGTTTCTCGGCAGACAACTTGTCGAGAAGAACGTTTCTAGATGTGTCATCTACGTCGGACTTTGTGAAGAGTGAGCCCGCGGATGCCTTGAGGCCCATAACGGTGAAGTAGTCGGGCGTGCAGCCGATGATTCGCGCGTCAAACTGCTTCTCGGACGAGTTGACGCGGGCCATGGTGGAGTCGATGCCGGTCACAAGCTCGTAGCCAGGTACGCTGAGCTGCAGCATGTCAAGATCTTGCTGCGTGACCTCGCGGTCTGGCCACGCGTATATCATGACCATACGCGACTGGTTGAGGCCCAGAGAACTGACCAGCGAATACTTGATGCCGTCGATAAGTGCCGTCATGGCAATAACCGCGCTGATGCCAATAACAATGCCCAGTACTGTCAGCAAGCTACGGCCACGGTTAGCATTGAGCGCAGACAGGGTTTCTCGCAACAGATCCATCAACCTCATAGCGCGACACCTCCCGTCGCGGCATGCGCACCCGGCTTCGTATCCGCGTCCGTTGCGGACTGCGCGGCGTGTTGCCTCACAAACTCTTTTTCCTGCTCGTCTGTGAGCAGGCGACCGTCACGAATATGCACCACGCGGTCAGCCCAAAACGCGGTCTCGGGATCGTGCGTGATCAGCACGATTGTCTTGCCGCGCTCCTGCATGGACTTGAACGTATTGAGCACCATTTCACTTGTTGCAGAGTCCAGGTTACCCGTTGGCTCGTCGGCAAAAATGACCGCCGGGTCGTTTACCAGCGCGCGAGCAATAGCCACACGCTGTACCTGACCTCCGGAAAGCTCGTTTGATTTGTGCTCGTAGTACTCCTCGGGCAGGCCAACAGAACGCAGTGCCTTCCAAGCACGTAACTCTCGCTCTTTTGCGGGAATATCTGAGTAGATGAGCGGCAACATAACGTTTCGCAGCACCGTAGTGCGCGGTAGCAAGTTAAACGACTGGAAGACAAAGCCCAGACGCGTGGCACGAATCTCCGCTAGATCGTCGTCGGAAAGATCTGCAACCTCAAGGCCCTCGAGCTTGTACGAGCCGGAAGTAGGCGTGTCCAGGCACCCCAAAATGTTCATCAGGGTTGATTTGCCTGAGCCAGACGGACCCATGATGCAAAGAAACTCGCCCTTCTCCACAGTTAGCGAAACGCCACGTAAAGCGTGCGTCAAACCTGCAGCCGTCTCGTAAATGCGATGCAGCTTATGTACCTCAATTACCTTGGACATATGCGTCGCCTACTTGGAATCTTTGGAGCCTGTCGTACCGGACGTTGCGTCATTCGCCGAGCCAGACGTTGCGCCCGCTGGAGCGCCCATAGCCGCGCCCTGAGATGGACCGCCGGCGCCACCGCCAATCATCACCTCAGTGCCGTCCTCAATGCCAGCACCCTCGATGACGGCCGTCGTAGAACTTTGCGCCTTTACAGTCACTGGCACGCGCTCTACCTGCGGATAGCCCTTCTCGTCACGAGAAGTAACCACGTTGACGTAAGCGCCATCCCCGTCGTCCATGACGGCAACAAGAGGCACGGTCAGCACGTTGTCCATGTGCTGAATCATGATGTCCACATTGGCGGTCATGCCCGGCTTGATGGAGGCGTCGGGACTGCTGATGAGTAGGTCAACGGTGTAAGAAACGATGGAGCGACCAGGACTATCGTAACTTGCACCTGCATCGGCACCGTTGGACGAAACAGCAGAAACGTGAGTAACCACTGCATCGCAATACAGATCTCTCAAAGCTGTAAAGCTGACCTGAGCCTTCTGGTCAACAGCTATGCGAGAAATGTCTACCTCGTTAATTTGAACGTTTACTTTCATCTGGGAAAGGTCCGCGATAGTAATCAGAGGACCGGCGTTGCCAGCACCTGGCGCGGACGAGCCAACCGAAGCGCCGTTCACCGCGTTCATCACAATAACCGTGCCGTCGCATGGAGCGGTGACTACACGCTTATCTGCCTGGGCAATTGCGTCGTTGTAAGCAGATCGTGCCTCCTCAAGCGCAATCTGAGCGCTCTCCAGATTTGCCTCCGCCGCTTCCACGGCAGCAGCAACGGACGCAGCATTTGCCTCTTGTCCGTCCTCGCCCGCCTCGGGGACACCGTTGCGTGCGGACGCTAGGGCTGAGCGAGCCTTACTGACCTCGTTTTCGGCTGCTTTTACCTGCTGAGATGCCTTACGAACAGCCTTATCCAGCTCATCGTTCTTGATAGTAAAGAGCTTGTCACCCTTATGGACGTACGTGCCCTCAGAAACCTGAACGTCCTGAATAATGCCATCTACTTCGGGAGTTACCACGGTGGACGACACGGGCTTGATGGATCCAGACGCGGAAACAGAATCGCTGAACTCGCCGCGCGTGACAAACGTAGTGCTTGGCATCACGGTAGTGTTCTGGTTCTGGCCGCCCTGACACATAGGCAAAATTAACAACGCAACGAGAAGAACAAAGACTCCAGCAGCTATTCCTGCCTTAATAAGCTTCTTTTTACGACGAGCTTTGCGGTGACGTGCAAGACTCTCGTACGCCTCACGTGCCTCTGCATCTTCTTCGCTCTCACCTGGAGAAATAACGCCAATCTGTGAGCCTAAGTTAGCCGTCTGATCAGCAATTGTTGGCAACGTAGAGGCAAAGGCTGCCTGCTGATATCCCTCAGGAGGTGTGGGGATGTTAGGGGCACCGGCGCCTGTAGTCCCTGGTGCGCCTACAACGCCAGACGTGCCTGCGTTGCCCGCACCGGCCACATTTCCCTCGTTGGCTTCTTGCTTTGAACCGTGGTTGAAGTGAAGCATAGGTCCCTCCGAAATCCATGCTTAAAACACGAGAAATCCCAGAAGAAATCAGTTTGACCTTTCAGTTTATATAAAAATTTTCAGCAGAAGTTAGCTTGCTTGAACAACTACGGCGAGCGGTATAAAAGCAGCGGTCTGTGTCAGCGAGCTACTCAAACACAAACGCGCAACCACCGTAACTGTCCAACGTGTTTCTCGCCCCTATTGCACCACAAGCTCAAAGTTGTCATTTGATCGATGAATGCTCCATTTTATCGACGTAGCGGAATCAACTAGCGAGAGATCATGTGAGACCAACAATAAAGCTCCTGGATATTCAGACAGTAAACGTTCAAGCGCTACTGTTGAACCAAGGTCTAAATAGTTAGTTGGCTCATCCACTACAATAAGCTCTGGTGATTCAAGCATTCCCAGCGCAAGCATAATCTTTCTCATTTCACCTGGACTGGTTGACTCACCTGCAAGAATAAAATCAGGGTCGGAATTGAGTTGTGCCACAATAGACAACACTCTTCCACGCTGGGAGTTTGATAGCCCTTTGATTTTTCTTACTATCTCTGTTTTCTGCAGTTCAGTTGGCTCCTGAGGAATATATAACATCCGCACATCGTCAGAAATACTTGAAATAATTTTCTTTATCAGCGTTGTTTTACCACAGCCATTATCGCCAACAACACCAATATGATCCGTGTTGCCAATAAATAGCGGTGGGGTTTGTAGGCAGCTCTCTCCCATGAGAATGTTATTAGGTTCCATCCTCAACAGAACTTTTCTCTTACTTCCCTCACTATCCAACCAAATATTGGAATCGTATTGTTTCTCCACCCTAATACCTGTGGCTTTACCCGTTGCCTTCTCAAGTCTATCCCACATGCGTACAGCCAATTTTCCCGCTTTACCATCTTGACCTGAAACTATATAGCCCCGCTTTTTTGCGCGCGCATCACTGTCATGCTTGTCAATAGTTCTTCCACTTTTGCGCGCCTGAACTCTAGAAGCCTCTTCTCTACGTCGCTGGGTTTCTCGCTCAAGGCGAGTCTTCTCTTTTTGCGCCGCTTCCTTTGCGTGTAATGCGCTAGAACGTTCAAGCTCTACCTGTGATGATGCCTGAGAATAATTACCAGATTTCATGTTTGCCGTGCCGTTAGCTACAAACAAACATTGAGTGCAGAGTTTGTCCAACAGCTCTCTATCATGTGAAATGAGCACCCCGATACCCTTGAACTGCGACAAGGCCACAAAAAGAGCATGTTTTGTTGATACATCCACATGATTAGTGGGCTCGTCTACCACAAGAACATCAGGTGAAGCCCATAAAGCACACGCTACCTGGAGTCGCTTCTGCTGGCCACACGAAAGCGTTTCAAAACGCCAAGGCCAATCATCCTCTAACAAAAGCTCTCGCCTCAGCTTAATTGCCGCATCATCATAGGCAACCGCAAAATCAAAAAGATTAGCTGGTGCCTCCGTTGCATTTTGTGCACAATATACCGAGAAAAACGATGGGCTTATAACTCCCCTGTCAGGTTGCAAGAGACCACATACGATACGTGCGAGGGTTGTTTTACCAGATCCGTTATTACCAACAAAGCCGGTCCATCCCTGTGGGAGTGTAATAGTCACATCATGTAAGGTGGGCTCTACAGCTGATGGATAGGTATATTCAATATTTGAAAGATTAAGCTGCATGATACCTCGGTTCTGCCGAAGACCACGCGGAGTAGCATGCAATTATGCACAGGTAAATGGCGGTAAATTAAGACATGATTAAGCAATACTACACCCGCGGTAGTGTCGTCAGCGACGTTACGTGAATTCGGGTTTTATGAGTATCGCTAGTTGTTCATGCACCTAATCCCTTCTCTTGCCAGCGCTTGCCAAAGGCCCCGGCAATTCAATTGAACTTATTATAGCTATAAGCAAAATCGTAGACAGCTGACATCTATCGTGATATTTTGTAAAAAAATATGTTACTGACAAAAAATAAGTAGCGATAATTTGGATTAGGAGTCTAAGTATGAGACATTTTAAGAATATTATTATTGGCTTTGGCAAAGCTGGTAAGACTTTGGCAGGGAGCCTGACAAGTCATGGCGAAGAAGTGCTTTTGATTGAAAAAGATCCAATGATGTACGGCGGAACGTGTATCAACATCGCATGTTTGCCAACTAAGAACTTGGTGATTAACTCTCAAAGAGGAGTTAAGTATGAAGAAGCTTTCGAAACTAAGGAAGTTATGACAGCAAAACTACGCAACAAGAACTACCACAAGATAGCAGACCAAGACTTGGCAACTGTGCTTGATGCAAGTGCTGAATTTATTGATGATAAGACAATCAAGGTAACTGATGAATCAGGTACAGAAGAATTAACATTCGACCGTCTTTTCATTAATACTGGTGCCGAAAGTAATGTACCAAATATTGATGGCCTAAAGATTGACGATAAGATATTTACTTCAACTGAAATGCTTGCTAAAAAAGAACTTGCTAAGAATCTGGTTATTTTAGGTGGTGGACCAATCGGACTTGAATTTGCTTCAATGTACGCTGGCTTTGGCAGTAAAGTAACTGTAATTGAACCAATGCCAAGTATCTTGGGCCGGTTTGAACCAGAAATTGCTCAGGCAGCTAAGGCTGATATGGAAGCAGATGGCGTTACCTTCATGCTTAAGTCTTCTTTGACCAAGGTTGAAGAAACTGAAGCTGGTCTTAACTTAACTGTTGAAACCGAAGATGGTGTTAAGGACTTGCAAGCAGACGTGATGCTTGTGTCAGTTGGCCGCCACCCAGCCACTGCCGCCCTTCACCTAGAAAAAACCAGTCTTGAAGTTGGCCAAAGAGGCGAAATTGTCGTTAACGATAAGCTTGAAACCAGTGTTCCTAATATCTACGCTATGGGTGATGTTGCCGGTAGCTTGCAATTTACCTACATTTCGCTTGATGACTGGCGGATTATGGACAATCAACTCTTTGGTGACAAGACTAGAACTAAGAAGAATCGTCCAGTTTTTGCTAACTCAATCTTCATTAAGCCAGCAATTTCTTCAGCTGGACTAACTGAAAGCGAGTTAAAGGCCCAAGGTAAAGCTTACAAGGTCTTAACAATGCCTGCAGCTGGTGTGCCAAAGGCCCAAGTCATCGGCAACCCAAGAGGCTCATACAAGGCTTTGATTGACCCAGAAACTCACGAAATCTTAGGTGCTACTATTTACGCTGAAGAAGCTTACGAAACTATCAATGTCATTACTTTAGCAATGCAGCACCACTTAAAGGCTGAAGACTTGCGTGACCAAATTTACGCTCACCCAACTATGACTGAAGCTCTTAATGACTTATTCAAATTCTAAAAACTAAAAAACTGACTTATCTCATAACTTGAGTAAGTCAGTTTTTTGTATGGGCCTAGAATAAAAAGTGTACAAGTTAAATAGAGACTCTGATTTAGTATAATTAAGGAAGTAGTTACTGAGACTGGGGAGTTTGGCCGTGGCTCTGGTAATTTTGCCAGCGATAAGGA
>CAUVID010000049.1:0-7489 GCA_963551855.1 Lancefieldella parvula
TCAACCTCAAGTGCATGGCTCTTCTGGACAGCGCAAATACCGGCGCTTATGGCACGCCAGTTCCAACTGAGGTTCCTCTGACTATTGAGCCTGGTCCTTTCATTGTTGTTTCCGGCCACGACCTTCTTGACCTCAAGATGATCCTTGAGCAGACCGAAGGCACTGGCGTTAACGTTTACACTCACGGCGAGATGCTCCCAGCTCACGGATATCCAGAGCTCAAGAAGTATCCACAGCTCAAGGGTAACTTTGGTACCGCATGGCAGAATCAGCAGAAGGAGTTCAAGGACATTCCAGCTCCTGTTGTCTTCACTACTAACTGCCTCATGCCACCTCGTCCTAGCTACAAGGACCGCGTCTACACTACTGAGCTTGTTGCATTCCCAGAGCTTGTTCACATTGATGAGGACGCTAACGGTAAGAAAGACTTCAGCGCTGTTATCAAACAGGCTCAGGAGCTTGGTGGATATGCTGAGGCTCAGGAGCTCACCGGTATCAACGGTGGCCACAAGGTAACCACCGGCTTTAGCCACGGTGCAGTTCTTGGCATTGCCGATAAGATCATCGACGCTGTTAAGCAGGGCGCTATCAAGCACTTCTTTGTTGTTGGTGGCTGCGACGGTGCTCGTCCTGGTCGTAACTACTACACCGAGTTTGTTGAGCAGACTCCTGCAGATTCCGTTGTTCTTACCGTTGCTTGCGGTAAGTTCCGCTTCAATGACCTTGACCTGGGTACCATTGGTGGCATTCCTCGCATTCTTGACGTCGGCCAGTGCAACGACGCTTACGGTGCTGTTCAGATTGCAACCGCTCTTGCAAATGCATTCGACTGTGGCGTTAACGATCTGCCACTGAGCTTTGTACTGTCTTGGTACGAGCAGAAGGCAGTATGCGTCCTTCTAACCCTGCTGCACCTTGGTATCAAGAACATCAAGCTTGGACCAACCCTTCCTGCATTTGTCAGCCCTAACGTCCTTAACATCCTTGTTGAGAACTACGGTATTGGCCCAATCGGCGATGCTTCCGAGGATCTTGCTCAGATGCTTGCCTAATTGGCGAGAAACCCCTCTGGTCCTTTCCTTAAAACGCCTCCTGGCCATGTGCTAGGAGGTGTTTTTTGATGTGAAAAATATTGGAAAGTCAAATTGGTATGGCTATTTATGAAGGGTAATAGCACAATATTTTTATGTTGATTGGGGGAGTATGAATAACTCAAATATTGATTACGATATCTCTGATGAGCAATCTATTATTGAATATGCCTCTAAGCTTGTTGGACACTCTCTTCGTGAAGTTACCGACGTTAACTCTCTTGCAGATCATAAAAAGCGTCGTGGTGCTTTTGGCAACGCGGTCGAAGAACTGTACTTTAAGTATCCAATCAACAGTGATTCAAATCCTGATTTCGCCGAAGTGGGACTTGAATTAAAAACAACCCCCATGAAAGAAAATAAAAAAGGTGATTTAGTAGCTAAAGAACGCCTTGTCATCACCATGATTGACTACAACAAAGTAGTTAATGAGACATTTGAAGATAGTCATTTTCTAGGGAAGTCTTCAAATATTTTATTGATGGCTTATAAATATGAAAAAGGTGCCAATCCTATTGATTACAAGGTAATTTTGGCAAACAAATGGAATATTCCAATTGAAGATTATGCTCAAATCAAACAAGACTGGGAAACGGTTGTTACCAAGATTCAGTCTGGTCATGCGGAAGATATTTCTGGCTCGGACACTCTATATCTAGAAGCGTGTACTAAAGCTGCAAATAGCTCTATAAGAACAACACAGCCTTATTCTAATGTTCCAGCTAAGCCTCGTGCCTGGGCATTTAAAGCGTCTTATATGACTACTATAGAAAAACAGATGCTAGGTAACGGTGCGTCTCAGATTAAAAGGAACGAATCTGAGCAAAAACTTTCGCTTATTGAACTTTTGTATAAAAGGTTTAAACCATATTTTGGAAAAACTGAAGATCAGCTTGCAGCTAAGTTTAATATAAGCAAATCAAAAGATAAATGTGCACGTATCACTAAACATATTTTAGGCATTGCTGAAGACCAGAAAATTGAAGAGTTTGAAAAGGCTGGCATTAAGCCTAAAACAATGAGGCTTAAATCAAATGGGGTACCAAAAGAATCTGTAAGCTTTAAAGTCTTTGATTACTTTAAAGTTGCTGAGGAATCATTTGAAGAATCTGATTTATATCACGACCTTTTATGTAAATATTTATTTGTAATTTATAGGGAAAACTCAGCAGGTGATTTTGTTCTCTCAAATATTTTGCTCTGGCAAATGCCTGACTCTGATTTAATATTTGCAGAACAATGTTACCTTCAGATGCAAAAGAATATTAAAGCTGGACGAGCTGACATAAGTGTCAAGGCGTCTGAAAATAAATGTTGTCATGTAAGGCCTCATGCCAGAAACAAGTTAGATACAAAACCTCAACCATATGGAAAGCCTGAGGTTAAAAAGTGTTTTTGGTTGAATAGCTCTTATCTTGCAGAAGAAATATCTGAAGGGCTGTCCCTTAAAGATTAAGTTGATCTTCTTGGTTATCTGAATTAGACTGACTTTTTGTCCGGTCGATCGGTTAGTATAGTAAACACAAAATTGGTCCACAGCAGCGATAGGAGAAACGTGGCCAAAGCAATTACTGTTGCCGAACTCTTTGCGGGAGTCGGTGGATTTAGACTTGGCTTAGAGGGTTATAAAGACCCTTCTAATAAAGCTAATAACCTGCTAAAAGCGGGAACGTTTAAAACTATATGGGCAAATCAGTGGGAACCGCCTGGATCTCCTACAAGGCAGTTTGCCGCAAATTGTTATAAAACTCATTTTGGTAATGATTCAGTCGTAAATGAGGACATTAATAAAGTTCTTAATGAGTATGACCAGGGTCTACGCGATATTCCTTCGGTCGATATGGTCGTAGGTGGATTTCCTTGCCAGGATTATTCAGTAGCTAAGCCTTTATCTCAATCGGGAGGTATTGAAGGAAAAAAGGGTGTTCTGTGGTGGGATATTTACAAATTCCTAAAAATTCAATTAGATAAGTCTCCTGAAAATGCAGAATGGTGCCTTTTAGAGAACGTTGATCGTCTTCTTAAAAGTCCCGCATCTCAGCGTGGTAGAGATTTTGCAATTATTCTAAGCTGTCTTGCCAGCCTTGGATATTGCGTTGAATGGCGTGTGGTAAACAGTGCAGCATACGGCTTTTCACAAAGAAGAAAACGTGTATATATTCTCGCACGTAGAAATGCTAACTGGGAGCTTTCAGAACGCTTAACTTCAGGAATTATGTCCCGAGCGTTTCCTTTTAATCCTGTGGGCAATATCTCTTATATTGATATTCCAAAAGACCCTTTTGTTGCTACAAAAGACTTTAATTCTGAAAGGTCTAAAACATCTCCGTTTTTAGACGCTGGTGTGATGGTAGATAACCGTGTTATTACCTGTAAAGTTGAAGAAGTTTATAAGGGTCAATTTAAAACACTGGAGGATGTTCTTTCTCCAGAGAATGAAATTCCAGAGAACTACTTTATTGACAATTCACAGCTTTCTCGCTGGGAATACCTTAAAGGGTCAAAACGAGAAGAGCGTGTCAATAAGTACACAGGTCAAACCTATTTTTACTCTGAAGGCTCTATGGCATTCCCAGATCTTCTCACTAACCCATCAAGAACAATTCTTACAGGAGAGGGAGGAGCAAGCCCTTCTCGCTTTAAACACATCATTAAAGTAGGCGAGAGGTATCGCAGACTTGTTCCAGATGAGCTTGATCAGCTACAGGGTTTTCCTAAAGGCTGGACTAATACGGGAATGAGCGACAATAATCGTGCATTCTGTATGGGAAATGCTCTTGTTGTAGGTGTGGTAAATCGCATCGGAAACGAAATATACAAGGAATTGTAAGGTCAAGGCGTCTATCAGAATTTGATAGACGCCTTTCTTATAACCAAATTGCTTCACGAACTCCAAATATTCGATTTATTAAAGAACGTTCAAGAATGACGCTCTTCTCGATAAGAGAATATGGCATAATGCCACTGTCGAAGTAACAATTAATGTTAGTCATTAGTAGCATTTAACAGAGGGGTTTCTATGGCTAAAGTTGCAGTTATCGGTTGTACCCACGCAGGCGTTTTTGCCACTTCTTCAATCCTGGGCGCACACCCAGATTGGGAGGTCCACGTCTTTGAGCGCAATGACACGGTTTCCTTCCTGTCTTGCGGCATTGCTCTTTGGGTAGGTGACCACGTAAGCGATCCTAACAAGATGTTCTACAGCTCTCCAGAAGCCCTTACCGAGGCTGGCGCTCACGTTCACATGACCACCAACGTCACTTCTGCAGACGTTAAGACCAAGCACGTTGCGTGGGAAGATCTTAAGACCGGAGAGACTTTTGAGGATGACTTTGATTACCTCGTAGTCACCACTGGCTCAAAGCCAATTGTTCCTCCACTGCCTGGTATCGACGGACCTCGCGTTCTTCAGTGCAAGAACTGGGCTGACGGACGCCGCATTCACGACACCATGGCAGGTTCCAAGTCCGCCATTGTCATCGGGGCTGGTTACATTGGCGCTGAGCTTGCAGAGCAGCTCTCCGAGCGTCAGAAGGACGTCACACTCATCGATATGCTTCCTCGTGTTCTTGCAAAGAACTTTGATAAGGCAATCACCGATCAGGTTGAGGATGCTTACAAAGAGCACGGCGTCACCCTCGCACTTGGCGAGAAGGTCATGAGCTTTGAGGACAATGGCGATTCCGTCACCGTTGTTACCGATAAGGGCTCCTATACCGCAGATTACGCAATTCTGGGCATTGGCTTCCTACCTCGTACTGACCTCTTTGACGGCCAGCTTGATATGCTTCCTAACGGCGCCATCAAGGTTGACGAGTACATGCGCACCAGTGAGCCTGGCGTTTTTGCAGCTGGTGATTCCGCTTCCATTATCTTCAACGTCACTGGCAAAGAGGACTACATTCCTCTGGCAACAAACGCTGTACGCCAGGGTCTGCACGTTGGTCCTAACATGCTTGAGCCAACCGCTGCATACGCAGGTACTCAGGCTTCCAGCGCAGTTCAGCTCTACAACTACTCCATGGCTGCAGCAGGTCTCACCGTTGAGGGCGGCAAGGTTCGTGGTTATGAGTATGATTCCGTCTCCATCACCGAGAACTACCGTCCTGAATTCATGCTGACCACCGAGCCAGTTACCGCAACGCTGGTCTGGGATCCAGAAACTCGCCTTATCAAGGGCGCACAGTTCTTCTCGACACATGACGATGTTGCTCAGGCAGCAAACGTTGTGTCCGTTGCTATTGCTGCTGGTATGACCATCGACAACCTTGCAGCTGTTGACCTTCTGTTCCAGCCAAACTTTACCAACCCAGTCAACTACATTGGCTCTGTTGCTATGGCTGCCTGCGCAAAGGCCAAGTAAACTCCGCACATAACACGCAAAAGAAAAGGAAGCCGGTAGAGATGCCGGCTTCCTTCTTTGTTATCGAGCCCGAGTCTAGCTCGATTGATGCCTGTTTTGAGCGACCGTGCGCCAATCTTGAAACGACGCCTTGCTTGAAACGACGGCTATCTTGAAACGGTACCTTGCTTGAAACGATGGCTATCTTGGCTTTCTGCTGACTACGGCGATGTAGTTGAGGTCGTCAGCGTGATCGTTGAAGAACGTAAACATGCTGGTAAACATCTTGGTATTTTCTGGCTTAAGACCGTTTCTAATAACCCTCAGAGCGCCGTCAGCGCCTTCGTCCGCAATAAGTCCCGCTGGATTCATGAGCGTCATCTTGCCGTTTTTAGTTTCTGGGCAGAAACCTGCTGACTCAAAGAGATTCTTCCAACCTGTAAGTGTTAGCGGCTTTACGTTGACGTTGATGGTTCTTGAGAGTTCGTGGACTAGCTCATCGTCTTCTTTGAGCAGAAGAACGTCATGGGTCAATAACACTCCACCTGGCTTGAGTACGCGTGCGTACTCTTTTACGGCCGCCTCTTTCTGCTGATCAGAGAGCATAGTGAGCATTGCTTCGTTGATTACAACATCAAAGCTGTTATCAGGGTAGGAGAGGTTTGTAGCGTCTCCTTGTTCCACTGTTACGTACTCCTCGATATTGTTTCTCGCAATATTTTCTTTTGTTTTAGGGAGCACATCTGCATTAAGGTCAATTGCGGTTACATGGCAGTGGAAACGTTTTACCAGCTCAACCGTAGTAGTTCCAATATTGCAAGCCACCTCAAGAATCTGAGTTTCTGGCGTAATCTCTACGGAATTAAGTAGCCAATTGGTTGCTTCAATACCTCCGGGGCGCAGTCTTGTCTTGCCCATACGGAGTAAAAACTCGTGACCAGCTTCCATACTAAGACCCCCTTCATACTATGAAAGATTAAAGTTAGCTTCATCTAACTGATACAAGTTAAGCACATCATTACCTGCGAAAAAAGCCAAATTAATTGCTATTTTTGAAACAATTTAGCAGGTAGATTGCGACAAAAAATAACCTATATGTCCAATCGTTCTTTTTGTGCATTTTCTTTAGCAGTTTATAAGTTTATAGTGGACGCAAGGTAAGGGCGACTTACTAATTTCCGCAGGTAATTGAAGCGGAATAATAAGGAGGAAATTATGTACTACTCTGCTGGAACGTATGAATCGTTCGCTAAACCAGAAAAGCCCAAAGATGCCGACAAAAAATCAGCCTATATCATTGGAACAGGACTTGCAGGTCTAGCTGCTGCGTTTTATCTTGTCCGCGATGGCCAGGTAAAGGGTACAAGAATTCACCTGCTCGAGAAGCTTGAGCTTGCAGGCGGAAGCTGCGATGGTCGCAAAGATGTAAGCAAGGGCTTCTACATGCGCGGTGGCCGAGAGATGGACAACCACTTTGAGTGCATGTGGGATATGTTTAGAGACGTTCCATCTATTGAAACACCTGGTGTCTCGGTACTTGATGAGTACTACTGGCTCAACAAGCACGATCCAAACTACTCGCTCTGCAGAGCTTCCGAGAAGTGCGGCAAAGACGCTCACACAGACAAGAAGTTCAATCTTGATAAAGAGTCTTCTCTTGCGCTTGCTAAGCTGTTTATGACTCCCGAAAAGGACCTTGAGGGCAAGAAGATTAGCGACGTGCTCCCTGATTCTTTCTGGAACACTAACTTCTGGCTTTATTGGCAGACCATGTTTGCATTCCAAAGGTGGTCCTCAGCACTAGAGATGAAGCGCTATCTTTGCAGGTTCTGCCATCATATTGACGGTCTTCCTGACTTTACGGCTTTGCGCTTTACCAAGTACAACCAGTACGAGAGCATGATTTTGCCGCTGGTCAGGTATCTTGAGAATCACGGCGTAAGCGTTGATTACGGTATGGATGTCAAGAACGTCATCATCAACGACACCAATGGTAAAAAAGTAGCTACTCAAATTGTTTACGAGAAGAACGGCTCACAGCAAACCATTGATCTAA
>CAUVID010000050.1:0-7357 GCA_963551855.1 Lancefieldella parvula
CTGAGGCACCAGCTGCTCCAGCAGACGCACCAACTCAGAATCCTGAGGGACCTGCAGCTCAGTAAAGTAGAGCACATATAAAAGAGACGGCCATCATGCAGATTGTGTGATGGTCGTTTTTCTTTTTCAATCCCATGTTTTTAAAATTGCGCGAGTGACCACGCCTTAGAAAGATTCGCGTCAGATAGTTGCAAGTTTAGAGGTAAATAAGCAACAAATTGCCGATTTAAGCTTTATATGTGGACTGCATGTGAGAAAGTTTGTGGGTCAGTTTCGTATTTGAGCATTTATGTGGTATGATGCTTGGTCGAACTTTCCTGCTTCGGGTGCACCTTCACTTCCCGAAGCCATTAGCCCAGAGGAGGTGACAATATGAAGGCCTATGAACTGCTGTTTTTTGTTGACCCAGCTTCCACCGAGGAAGTCCGCGCTGGTGTAATGAAGCGTATTGACGTTGCTATCACCACTGACGGCGGAGTAGTCGACAGCGTCGAGGACTGGGGTAAGCGTAAGCTTGCTTTTGAGATCGACGATCTTACCGAGGGTGACTATACCCTCATCAATTTCCATGCAGATCCAACGCAGATTGCAGAGCTCGATCGAGTCCTGCGAATCAATGATGCTGTTAAGCGTCACATGATCGTGCGTCGAGTCGATAAGGACTAAGTCCTTGTAATGGAAAAGTGGAATTATTCCACGATGAGAGGTAGTGAGATTTATGAGTATTAACAGGGTTAACATTTCGGGCAACCTGACCCGTGACCCGGAGCTTCGCTCCACAGCAGGCGGTACCCAGATTCTATCCTTCGGCGTTGCGGTTAACGATCGTCGCAGGAACCAGCAGACCGGTGAGTGGGAAGATGTTCCCAATTTCGTTGACTGCGTAGTATTTGGACAGCGTGCTGAAGCACTTTCCCGCTTCCTCTCCAAGGGTTCGAAGGTTGCTATTGAAGGCAAACTTCGTTTCAGCTCCTGGGAGACGAAGGAAGGACAGCGTCGCAGCAAGCTTGAAGTTGTTGTTGATGAGGTCGAGTTCCTTTCTAGGAATCAGCAGGGTGGAGCCCCTATGTCACAGGGTGCACCATCTTATGCAGCTCCAACTCCACAGGCACCCGCTCCTGTTCCGGCTCCGCCAGACGAGGAGTTCTACGATGCTGATATTCCGTTTTAAACGTCAGACAGCAACACAGACGTTACTGTCATCTGAAAGGTAAAAGACATGGCTCAGCAGAAACAAGATTTCCAGCGCCAGCCGCGTCGCAAGTATTGCCAGTTCTGCAAGGAGGAGACTGAGTTCATCGATTACAAAGATACTCAGCTTCTTCGTAAGTACATGACCGACCGTGGCAAGATTAAGCCTCGTCGCGTCACTGGCACCTGCACGCAGCACCAGCACGACATTGCACTTGCTATCAAGCGCGCACGCGAGATGGCACTTCTGCCCTACACTGTCCCTGTGGTTTCCAGCCGCGGTGGCCGTAGTCGCGGATAACCTATCTGTTCTTCAGGTAGAGTTGGTTAGCAATGGATAGACCGGATTCAAATATTCCTCAGGCACCTGAAGGGTATTCTCGCCCAGAGAGTAGCCCACAGAATTTTGCTGGTCCAAGCAACCAAAACGGAGGCAAGCCGCGTCCGTTTGAAGCTCCAACCTACAAGCAAGGCTTTGTTCTTTGCGTTGTTGGCGGAGTAATTACCGGGCTCCTTTCTTTTATTGGAGCAGCTTTGGTTGCGTATGGCATGGTAATTGCTGTCTATTGCAAAAAAGGGCACGGATGGTTTGGTCCTGCTATTACTTCAGTACTTGTTACGGGTGTAGCAGCTTATTTGCTCTCGGGACCAACGGAGGCGGCTACCTCAGTTACCGCTTGTGCACTTGCTCTTGGAGTTGGCTACGCTTTTGCAACAGAGAAACTCACCGTTGGTGTTGGATCTCTTCTTGTAGGAGCAACGGCTTTGGCACTTCTGGGATACGACGCGTTCTTTGCCGCAATGGCAGGAACAACTCTTCCCGAGCTTGCTCAGAACGTATTTAATCAATACGCCTCGCAGGTCTCAGGTGCTTCTCCAGAGATTCAAGAAGGTCTTTCAACGGCAAAGGCACTCTTTATGCTCTTTTGGCCAACCAGCTATACCGGCATGGCGCTTTTATATTTTGTAATTGCGCGTTTTGGAGCTCGAACAGTGTATAAGGCGCTGACAAGAGACCCACAGAAATTGCCACAGTTCCAGCTGATGGATGTTCCATTTTGGATGTGTGTTCTTACCGTGGTCAACTTGTTTGTATATGCACTCTCAAGCACCATTTTGCCTGCACAAGACATACTTCAGCTTATTACGTTGAATGTGTTTATGGCTCTTAGAGTTGTGTTTGCTCTTCAGGGCCTTGCAGTGCTCACATGGTTTGTGCGCGAGAAGCACTTCTCGCCAGCACTTTCTCTGTCACTGTTTGTATTGGCAGGCATGTTAGAAGTTCAGTTAGGCGTTATGGCTCTCGTAGGACTTATTGACGCCTGGGTAAACTTCCGAAAGCTTAATCGCTCAGGAAACCAGGATTCAGAGCCTACGATAAACAACAACTAGTCGATACCATCGACTCATCAAAGGAGTTTCCCATGAAAGTTATTCTCTTGGGCGAGCTTCGCGGTAAGGGCGGCGAAGGCGACATCGTAGAGGTCGCACAGGGTTATGCGGAGAACTTCCTGTTCCCCAACAAGATTGCCCAGCCTGCTACACCGGGTAACATCAAGCAGCTTGAGGAGCGTCGTCACAATATCGCTAAGCGCGAAGAGCAGCGTATTGCTGACGCAAATGCTACCAAGGCAGCTCTTGATGGCAAGCTCGTAACTGTTGACGCTCGCATTGGCGAGGAGGGCCAGCTCTTTGGCTCCGTCACCACCGCTCAGATTGCTGACGCAATCGAGGCACAGCTCAACGTCACCGTTGATCGTAAGCGCATTGCTCGTAGCGCTGCTATCAAGACCGCTGGTCGCCACAATGTCACTATTGAGCTTTACCGTGACATTACCGCAACCGTCGTTGTTCTTGTTGGCGAGGACGATGCTGCTCCTGCAGAGGAGGAAACCGAGGAGGTTGCCGCTGAGGCAACTGTCGAGGCTGAGGTTGAGTCCGCAGAGTAGTTTTATGCATGCATAAAACACTGTTCTCCTGCATTTTTTGGTGGTTTATACAATTTCTACAGTTTTCTACAGATTTGTAAGCTTTTAGAAAAAGCAAGGCCATCTTAAAAGAATGGAATGTTTGTTCGAACCACCCCTTTGTGAAACATAACAAAGGGGTGGTCTTTTTATGTGTAGACAGAACGGTATATTTTCTTATACTCTACCTGCGGTTATTCAAAATGTTATGTAAAACATATTTACTTAACCTGCGGAATTGTAATTTGATTTGTATAAATGCAGATAAGCAATTGTGTAGAAAATACCACGTGTCGAAAAAAGTCTAAAAAATGTTGAAAACGTTGAAAACTCAAGGAAATCCCGCTCAGGGTATGCGAGTTTTGGAAAATCGTGTTGAAGACTTAACTTTTCGAATTTTGCAAGCCAAAATGACTCTTTATTTTTTTGAAAAGTACACTACTATTCAGATTCATTCCCAAAAAAACATGATTGGAAAAGACGATGGCACAAGACTCGTTTGAGATGAATCCTACGCAATTGACGGCCCTAGAGAACGCCTCTATGCCACAAGATTCTGATGCCGAGTTTTCCATTCTTTCTGCAATGATTCTTTCGGAAGAAATCAGAGGAGAGTGCCTCATTAGGCTTTCTTCCGAGGATTTCTATATTCCATCCAATCAAATTATTTTTGAGGCAATTAAGTCTCTGTTTGACAATAACAAGCCAGTAGATGTCATTTCGCTTGCAGACCACCTTAAGAGTAACGGCAAGTTTGAGCGCGCTGGAGGAGCTGTCCGTTTAGCAGAGCTTGGAAACAACCCACTTGCTATGGTTGGTTGGGAAAACCACGCCGTTATGCTGCACCGTGATACTACGCTCAGAAAGATGATTAGTGCTTCTGCAAAGATTTCTGCGCTTGCCTACAACGCTCCAGAAGATACAAAAGAAGTAGTTGACCAGGCAGAGAAGCTCATTTTTGATGTAACCAACAGAGATGTTCAGCAGTCTGAGCAGGGCATTGAAGACATCATGACTGATCTCTTTGAAGAGCTTCAGCAAAATGCCGGTAAAGATGCGTCGGAGTTGGGTGTCCAAACAGGATTTGCAACCCTAGATAATCTCTTCCAAGGTCTTCGTCCTGGTCAGATGGTTGTTATTGGTGCTCGCCCTGGTGTTGGTAAGACCTCTTTTGCTCTCAGCATGGCCTATAACGCCGCAGTTTCCGGTGCAACTGTTGCGCTCTTCTCGCTTGAGATGAGCAAGATTGAGATTGCGCAGAGACTGTTGGCTTCTGAATCAAAGGTTGATTTGCAGACCATCCGTTCTTCCAACATCAGAAATGAGCAGTGGCCTACCCTTCTGGAGGCAGCAGAGCGCATTTCTCGCCTTAAAATCATCGTTGATGATACTCCGGGCACAACAGTCACAGAAATCCGCGCAAAAGCCCGCAGAATGCTTAATAAGGCCGAGAAGGGCGTCATTATCATCGACTACCTTCAGCTGCTTTCTCCACCAGCCGAGAAGGGCCGTGCGGACAGTCGTGCAACTGAGGTTTCCGAGATGTCTCGTGGCATTAAGATTATGGCTAAAGACCTCAAGGCGCCTGTTATTGCACTTTCTCAGCTCAATCGTACGCTTGAGAACAGAAACGGCAAGCGTCCACAGCTTTCTGACCTGCGTGAGTCCGGCGCAATCGAGCAGGATGCAGATATTGTTTTGCTGCTTGACCGCTCACTGAGCGATGAAGAAGCCGCACGCGATGACCGTCCTGATAAAGACGTTACCAACATCATTGTTGCAAAGAACCGTGCAGGTGCTCTGAGGGATGTCCCTGTTATGTTTATGCCAACATCCACCAAGTTTGTTGAGATCTACCAGGGAAATAATTACTCAGAAAGTGAAGCCGCACAGTACGCTGCGATGGCAAACCCCGCGCATTAATCGTTTCTTATGTGTGACAAAACCTCTGCGCTTCTGTGCTTTTGCGAGCGGTATTAGATATACTTATGAAGCAACCCCTAAAGAGGTTGCAACCGTCATGTAATGGTCGTGTTTGTAGATAGCTGCGATAGGGGAGAACTTATGCCAGCTTCCGTACTTGTTGGTGCTCAGTGGGGAGACGAGGGTAAGGGTAAAGTTACCGACCTCATTTCCGGAGATTTTGACGTTGTTTGCCGTTACGCAGGTGGTGCAAATGCGGGCCACACGGTAATTGCTGGAGATACAAAGCTTGCGCTTCACCAGGTTCCATCTGGTGTTATGTACGAGAACACCTATCCAGTTATTGGCAATGGTTGCATTGTTGACCCAGAGGTTCTTCTCGGCGAGATTGACATGCTGGAGAGCAAGGGTATTTCCTGCGACCTGCTTAAGATTTCCGGCAACGCTCACATTGTTATGCCTTATCACAAAGATCTTGATGGCGTGCACGAGAAAAAGCTGGGCAAGAACCTTATTGGTACCACCAAGCGCGGTGTCGGTCCAACGTATATGGACAAGATGAACCGTACTGGCCTGCGTATTCAGGACATGCTTGACGAGAAGATCTTCCGCAAGAAGCTTGAAGCTGCACTTGAGTACACCAATCCAATCTTGAGTCTTGTGTATGGTCTTCCAACCTATACCGTTGACCAGATTTGCGAGACCTACCTGCCTTATGCAGATCGCATTCGTCCTTACATTGTTGAGTCTTCTCTCTTCCTCAATGAAGAGCTTGAGGCTGGTAAGAACATTCTCTTTGAGGGTGCTCAGGCAACCATGCTTGATATTGACCACGGCACCTATCCATTTGTTACCTCTTCTAGCTGCACCGCTGGTGGTGCAGTTACCGGTTCTGGAGTTGGCCCAACCAACATTGACCGTGTCCTGGGTATTGCAAAGGCATACCTCACACGCGTTGGTTCTGGTCCATTCCCAACAGAGCTCTTTGACGAGACCGGCGATCTTCTCGGCGAAGTTGGCCATGAGTATGGCGTTACTACCGGTCGTAAGCGCCGCTGCGGTTGGTATGACGCAGTAGTTGTTAACTACGCGGCTCGTATCAATGGCCTCACTGACCTGGCAATTACCAAGCTTGACGTTCTTGGCTGCCTGGACGAGATTAAGGTCTGCGTTGCTTATGAGTGCGACGGCAAGATTTACAAGACCGTCCCAGAGCACCAGAGCGTCTTCTATCACGCAAAGCCTGTGTACGAGACTCTTCCTGGTTGGAAGTGCGACATCTCTAACGTTCGTAACTTCTACCAGCTACCTCGTGAGGCTAAGGACTACATTGATTTCCTGGAGCAACTTGCTGGTGTACGCGTTTCTATCATCACCGTTGGTCCAGATCGCGAGCAGACAATCGACCGCTACTGGAGGTAACCTGTGGCGTCTTCGGACTGCTCAACTTTTGCAATAGTTTGCGATAACCCCTGTGGGCTTGAAGCTTCCCAGCTTGAAGCCCTGGGGGTTTCTGTAATACCTGGAGCTCTAAATTCAGATGCTGATCAGGTGGGCGAGTTTTACCGAGGCATTATTGAGTCAGGAGCTCAAAAGATCCTCTCGCTCCATGTGTATGCAGATTTTTCTGACTCGCTTCTTACGGCAAAAAAGGCGTGTCAGAACAATCCTGATATTTCAAGCTCAATTTGCCTGGTAGATAGCGGAAATATGCCCACTGCTATGGGAATCATGCTTGAGCGCTTAAGTGTGGCAAGAAAGTCTGGAGCTTCATTTGAAGCTGCTTGCGCGTATGCACAAGAGCTTGCTGAGGTAGTTGCCACAATGTACATTGCAATGAACAAGGTTGTTCTTCATAAAAGCAAGGACAAACGCCCCAGGCTTTCGTTGCGACTTCGACTTGAGCGTTTGCATAGGCGCATCTCAAGCGATATGTATTTGTACCGTTTGGTTGGCGGAAAATGTACAGAGGTGGCTCGCTCATCAGATTTTACCGATCTAGCAGCAAGAATTTCTCGCCTTATGAGCGCTTGGTTTGTAAAGCGCGGCGAGCTCAAGTATGTAGTGATTTCAAGTGGCGAGAAACGCATAGAAAAGCATCTCAAAAAGCCGCTTAAAACCAATGAATATGATGCAGAATGTATTACAGAAAGACTTGCTTCCCCTGAGTTTAAAAAACATCTTGGAGAAGGCGCTGTTGGCGTTGCTTGTATCCCAAAGGCGTTGTATCAGAAGGCTGGAGTACTTATGAATGACACCGTTGATATTTTGTTGCT
>CAUVID010000051.1:0-7222 GCA_963551855.1 Lancefieldella parvula
CAGCGCAGAATTGATGCTGGCGAGCCTTATACCATCCGCATCAAGGTTCCTCTGGACCGCGGCGACGTTATTGTCCACGACGCTGTTCACGGTGACGTAACCTTTAATGCTCGCGAGCTTGATGACTTTATCATCTTCCGCTCTGACGGCACCCCAACCTATAACTTTGCCACTGTTGTTGATGACGCTGGCATGGGCATTACCCACATCATTCGTGGCGATGACCACCTGTCTAACACTCCTCGTCAGATTATGGTGTACGAGGCTCTGGGCGCACCCGTTCCAACCTTCGCACACATCTCCATGATTTTGGGTCCTGACGGCAAGAAGCTCTCCAAGCGCCATGGCGCAACCTCTGTTGAAGAGTATCGTGACCAGGGATATCTTGCAGATGCCTTTGTCAACTACCTGGCTCTTCTCGGCTGGTCACTTGATGGCGAGACAACCATTGTTCCTCGTGACGTTTTGGCATCTCAGTTTTCTTTAGATCACGTTTCCAAGAACCCTGCTAAGTCCGATCCAGAGCGTCTGAACTGGATTAATGCAACCTATCTTGCCAATATGGACAACCAGACCTTTGCAAAGACTGTTCTGATTCCAGAGCTTGTGGGCGCAGGTCTTGAACCTGTTCAGGGCAATGCAACTGATGCGGAAGAGATTTACGCAACTCGTCCAAGCTGGTATGACCTGCTCTCCGAGATTCTTCGTCCTCGTACCACAGTAAGCCCAGACGTCATTGAGAAGTCTCGCTTCCTGTATGAAGGCGCAAACGTCACCCTTGATCAGAAGAGTGTTGAGAAGGGTCTTACCAAAGACGCTGCTCAGAGTGCTACCGTCCTTGCGGCTGCAAAGACTGCTCTTGAGGGCGTTTCTGAGGACGAGTGGAAGGCTGCAGCAATTGACGCTGCTCTTGAGGTGCTTCCAGAGCAGCTTGACCTTAAGAAACGCATTGTCTTCCAGTCCATTCGCGTTGCTGAGTGCGGCAACATGGTCTCCCCTCCTCTTGGAGAGTCTATGGAGCTTCTTGGTCGTGAAGTTTGCCTTGCTCGCCTTGACCGCGCTCTGGAGCTTTGCAAATAACGCGTGAATGCGCGGTTGCCGCGTATTCTTCCAAGCGTAAGTGGGTATCAAAAGTAAAACCACACAAGAGCTGTAAAACAGATGGTTTTGCAGCTCTTTTATCGTTATCGTTTGTTTAGTTTTGGAGTAGCTATGATTTCTATGTCTGCGTTTGAGGTCCTAGGCCCCATTATGGTGGGTCCTTCTTCCTCGCACACAGCAGGAGCCTTGCGCATTGCTCTGGTTGCACGCTCGCTTGCGCCAAAGCAGCTGGAGCGCGTTGAGTTTTGGCTCTACAACTCCTTCTCTCATACCCACCTTGGTCACGGCACTGATTATGCTCTGATTGCAGGTATCTTAGGCCTTGCTCCAGACGATACACGCGTCCGTGAAGCACTTACCCTGGCAGAAGAAGCCCATCTTAACTACAGCGTTATTGAGAAGGGCGACGACGAGACTCTGCACCCAAACACCGTAGAAATTCACCTCTACGGCGCAGATAACGTTCACGTTTCTGTTATGGGCGAGTCTGTTGGCGGCGGCCGTATTCGCATCTCTGGCGTCAATGGCGTACGCATTCGCATGTCTGGCGATATGCCCACCATTTTTGTTTCACATCGCGATAAGCCCGGTGTTCTTGCAGCTCTCACTACTATTTTGGCTACACAAAACATCAATGTTGCAACTATGCGCACCTTCCGCTCAGAGCGTGGCGGCTTTGCCCACACTGTCTTTGAGATTGACGAGCCTATTGAGCAGAAAGTCCTCGATCTCTTCCAGTTGGCTCCTCACGTTTCGTATGCCGCTCAGGTTTCCATTCCAGGAGCAGCTCCACAGGTCACAAACGACGTGCTTTCAGGAGCCTTTGACAACGGCGCAGATCTTCTCGCCAGGTGCTCCAAGACGGGAGCCTCTATTGGCCAGATTATGCGCCAGCGCGAGAAGGACTTGCGGTCAGATGCCGACGTAGACGCCGAGATGGCTCACGTTCTTGAGATTATGCGCGATGAAGTTCACGACACTATTAAGACGCCTCGTCAGTCCATTGGTGGTCTGCTCAACGGTCAGGCCAAAACCGTAGCAAACACCCCAGCTGCAATCTCAAGTGCGCTTATGGGCACCACGCAAACACGAGCCGTTGCCTATGCTATGGCCGTGCTTGAGCGCTCGGCAACCATGGGCGTCATTGTTGCCGCTCCTACTGCAGGAGCTTCTGGCGTTGTACCAGGATCAATTATCTCGGTAGCAGAAGAGATTGGTGCCACCGACGAGCAAGTTATTTCTGCGCTTTGGAATGCAAGTGCTATTGGAGCCATCCTAACCACCAACGCAAGTGTTTCTGGCGCTGAGGGCGGCTGTCAGGCAGAGGTTGGTTCCGCTGCTGCCATGAGCGCATCTGCACTGACCGAGCTCTTGGGTGGCACTCCTCAACAGTGCTTGGACGCTGCTTCTATTGCCATCTCTAACCTTCTAGGACTAGTTTGTGATCCTGTCAGAGGACTAGTTGAGTATCCTTGCCAGGATAGAAACGCTATTGGTGTAGCCGCTGCCGTAAGCTCTTCTCAGCTTGCTCTTGCGGGCGTTGGTAACCCAATTCCGTTTGATGAGGTTGCACACGCTATGGCAGAAGTTGGCGCCGCGCTCCCTGTTTCTCTCAGAGAAACGGCTAAAGGTGGTCTTGCTGCTACTCCAAGCGCACCTACCGCATGCGCAAGTTGCACCGGCTGCGCCCCTCTTGACCAGGCACTTATTGATGCAGAACGCATGCTCAGCTCAAATACGAGAGACGTTCCTTGTGCTTAGAGATGCGTTTTGTATAATATTTTTTGCTACAAACAGAATTTCTTGAAATTATTGCTTGCATCTCTGACGAGTCTCCTTTATAGTTATTTCTCGCGCTGATGCGCACGGATGACATCTTGGGATATCGTCTAGTGGTAGGACAGCGGATTCTGGTTCCGTCAACGGGAGTTCGACTCTCTCTATCCCAGCCATGTCCTCCCAGTCATACATGGCCCGTTCGTCTAGCGGTTCAGGACGCCGCCCTCTCAAGGCGGAGATCACCAGTTCGAATCTGGTACGGGCTACCAAATGTTCAAGGACTTCTTCGGAAGTCCTTTTTGTTTATCTCAACACCACTTTTGCTTCTATCGTAAAATAGACCAGTCTGTTCAAAGTGGCTGTCACGCCCAGTCGTGTGACCAAGAAGTATAAGAATTTTTACTAACACCTTGATTGGATCAGGATGTGGCTTGAGTTCTTCCAAAGTGTAGTTGTCATTGTTGCCCTGCTCTATGTGCCGGGCGTCATTTTGCTGCATGCTTCCGGCATGCCAAAGCCCTGGGCACTTGTTAGTGCTCCTTTGGTCAGCTGTGCACTCTACTTTATTGAGGGAGAGATCTTTAGCGCTCTAAATATCCCCATCCCCTTGGCTGTAATGGTTCTTGTTCCTCTACTTATTGCAGTTCTGGTCAATGGCTACGTTTATTATGTTGCACCCAAACACAAAGAACATCACAGAGGCGAGAAACCCGTCAAATCCGAAGCAATACGCGCTAGCAAGCGATCAACTAACCCTGTACCAGCATTTATCTGCGAAGAACTCCCTTTCTGGATGCCTCTTCTGTATGTTGCAGTTGGTCTTCTTACCGTAGGGTTTCTCTTCTTACCAACCCTGCCCTCTGCCAGCTCCTTTGTTCAGGGCTGGGACATTGTGCATCACTTAGATGTCACGCAGGCAATGATTGAGTCTCAAAAGTACTCATCAATTCACTATGACTTCTACAGCACCGTAGAAGCTTCAATTACCCCTTGGGAGCCGGGGACTTCGGGATTTTATCCTTCAGGCTGGAACATCATTGTTGCACTAACAACGCAGCTTGTTTCTACAACCGTTCCTATTGCAGGAAATGCACTCAACTTTGTCAGTGCAGCAATTATCTTTCCGCTCTCAATCTGCTCACTTATTGCAAAAGTTCTTCCTAAACATCGCATTGCACTTATTAGCGGAGCTTTTATTTGCTTAGCGTTCTTTGTCTTCCCTTGGTCGCTTCTCATCTATGGACCAATCTTTCCTAACACCGTAGCCTTCTGTGTAATGCCTTCTATTTGGTGGATTTTTATGCAGATGACTCGCTCAAAAACACCAAAACACGACCTCATCTGGCTTATTGTCATATTTGTTCTTGGCTTGATTACCCTCTTTATCTTGCATCCTTCCACGATTTTCTCGTCAATTGTTGTGCTTTTACCTTGGAGTTTTGCACGCATTGGAGAATCAAAACGCAGAGTTGTTCTCTTTGGAAAACAAATCAAGCCTGTCACGCTAGCATACGTATTCTTTATCTTTGCACTGGTTATTTGGTCTGTTTTCTACTACGTTTTGATTGTTCGAGGCGTGGCTCTCAATTTCTGGTGGAGCGCCTACTCTAGCCTGCAAGATGCTATTTTGCACGCCCTTGGCATGGACTTTATTGGACAGTCGTACGCAGGTGGAGAGCTTGTTTCTCCGCAACCGGTACTTTCAATCTGCGTACTAGTAGGTGCTGTGTGGACATTCAAGCACAAGCAGGCTCGATGGATGGTATCTGCCTTTATGTACCTGTCTATACTCTGCATTTTTATTATTACGTTTGACGTTCCTCTGAAGGGATATCTCTCGGGATTTTGGTATACCGATCCGTTCCGCATTGCGGCAAGCTGCGTCATTATGGCAATTCCGCTGGCAGCGCTTGGCCTGGCAACTCTTGCCGAAGCTGCGCTGGAAACATTTGCTTCCTGGCGAGAAAAAGCTACTCAGGCTCAGATTCAGAGCCAAAGCCAAACTCAGGCTCAGACCAAAGCTCAGACCTGCGTCTTTTGTACTGTTTGGGCTAAACCTCTGATTGCTGGCGCAGTTATTGCGTGTGTAATTGTGCTCAACTATGTAGTCCCTATGCCAAACCTTAAATCGGAAGAGCCAATTCCTGCCGCTACTGCCTTTAAACAGGCTTCCGAGAAGGCCTATGGTGATCACTACATTTTGACATCGGAAGAATTGGAGTTTTTGCGCCGTGTAGAGCTTACCGTTCCTGCGGGTGCCGTTATTGCAAACCTACCTCAAGATGGCAGTCTCTGGGCGTATGGCACTAACGACTTACATGTGCTCTGGCGCTTCCCTAACGGCTATGACGCTTCAGAACGTCCTGCAAGTGCAATTCTTCGTAAACGCCTTAATCGCATTGCGAGCGACCCTGAGGTGCTTCAGACGGTACGCGACCTTAACGTACAATACGTCCTTATTCTGAACAACGTTGTTGATTACTCCAACGCTGTTACCAGTACCTACAAACCTGGAACCTTCAGAGGTATCACACAAATAACAGACACCACCCCAGGTTTTGAGGTGGTGCTGGAAGAAGGTTCTATGAGGTTGTACAAGATTACCTTGTAAGAACGTTATGCCTGAATTGCAGAAACTGCATCCTTAAGCTCCTGAACACGATCAGTTGCTTCCCATGTGAAGTCTGGGTCTTTGCGGCCAAAGTGTCCGTATGCTGCTGTCTTAGAGAAGATAGGACGGCGCAGCTTAAGATCTCTAATAATGGCACCAGGACGAAGATCAAAGACCTTCTCGATAGCCTGCTCAATAACAGCATCGTCAACAATGCCAGTGCCAAAGGTATCAACCATGATAGACAGTGGATGAGAAACACCAATGGCGTAGGCAAGCTGAACTTCACACTTCTTTGCAAGGCCAGCCGCTACGACGTTTTTGGCAACCCAACGAGCTGCATATGCTGCTGAACGGTCAACCTTAGTGCAGTCCTTTCCGGAGAAAGCACCACCACCATGACGACCCATACCGCCATAGGTATCAACAATAATCTTTCTACCGGTAAGTCCTGTGTCTCCCATAGGTCCACCAACAACAAAGCGGCCAGTTGGGTTGACGTAAATGTCTGCGTTATCCCAAGCAATGTTGACCTCACCCATAACAGGTGCAATAACGTGGTCGATCATATCCTGCTTGATAACGGACATGTCTTCAATCTCTGGAGCATGCTGCGTGGAAACAACAATGGCCGTGACCTCAACGGGCTTCTCGTCCTCATAACGAACGGTAACCTGAGTTTTACCATCTGGACGCAAGTACTCAACCTCGCCAGACTTACGTACCTCTGAAAGACGCTGAGCCAGACGCTGAGACAGATAAGCTGGCATTGGCATAAGAACATCGGTCTCATCAGAAGCAAAGCCAAACATCATGCCCTGATCGCCTGCGCCGATAAGATCAAGTGGATCGGTAGTACGTCCTGCCTGCGTATCAAAAGACTGATCAACGCCCTGAGCAATATCGGGGCTTTGTTCGTGAATGAGGCTCAAAACGCCGCAGGTCTCGCAGTCAAAACCATACTTAGCGCGGTCGTAGCCAATATTTCTGAGGGTATTACGAACAATCTCCTGGACATCAACGTAGGATTGAGTGCGAATCTCTCCAGCTACCACAATAGTTCCTGTAGTAGCAAAGGTCTCACATGCACAACGAACGTTATCCAAGCAAGCTGGAACACCACTTGGAGAAACGTATCTACGCTCTTCAAGCTCCGCCTCTTTTGCCAGGATTGCATCAAGAATTGCGTCAGAAATCTGATCACAAACCTTGTCTGGATGTCCCTCAGTAACACTCTCTGAGGTGAACAAATAGTTTTTGTGTGCCATGAACTGTCCTTTCACGCATGGCTTCTCTGCTTATGCAGAATATTTGCGTTCTTCTACGCGCAACCACTCTTACTATACCCATGGTTAACTCTTTTGAGCAGTAGTTCTTAAGAAAATTTGAAAAAAGAGCACCACAAGGGCGCTCTTTAAATAGCATAGTTAACCTGGAATTATGCAAAAATACGTATGATTATCCATCTATTCCAATACCAGTAAGCGTCAAATCAAGAAGCTTCTGTGCAAGCTCATCAGAACCCTCAACACCACGTCGCTCTCCCATTAAACCAATAGCCGAGAGGACCAAAGCTCCCGTAATAGAACAGGCAGCAAGTCTTGAATCAATGCTTTGACGAATAAATCCCTGCAATTTTCCCATCTCTAGCTGATTAGCAAGGAGAACAACCACGCGGGAAAGCGGCCCCTCAATGTTGGTAATAAGCGCCTGCTCAGAGCTTGCAAGCTT
>CAUVID010000052.1:0-7152 GCA_963551855.1 Lancefieldella parvula
TAAAAATCGCCACCAACAAACGCGTCGGCGGTTGCGGACGAATAAATTCCCTCGGCAGAAATTCCTTCTACCTTCTGCAGGTCATTTTTCATGCCCGACTGCAACGCCTGGGAGATATGCTTATTTTGCTGGCTCTCTTCGGCACCAACGGCCAACGAGTGAACCAGAAGCATCACGCGGTCCAAGAAATCAAGCTCAATGTCGCTTAAGGGCTCAGCGTTTTCTTCTCGCAAGAAAAGCCAGGTATGCTGCTCGCCAGCAAACTTGCCCAAGAAAAGCACAGCTCCCTTGCAGGGCAAACCTTGTGCAGCAAGCGCACGACTCAGCTCAGATTCAAGCTCAACCTCTTTGACTGACGCCTCGCCCTCTCCTGTCTTGAGTCCCTCAACCGTCGATGGAAGCGCAATCTGGTTGCCGCCGGTCTCCGTCGCAGCCTGCGCGCCACCGGCCTCCGTCGCAGCCTGCGCGCCGTCCTGAGCGACGCCAAACGCTTGCTCAGCACCAAGTGCGTGGAGCGTAATGTTGCCTGTGACCTCACAGCAATCTATCGAGAAAACCTGTGCATTCAGATCGGTACCCACCGACCTCATAACCTGCTGTAATCGCTCACCAGAGATCTTCTCGCCCTCTGCAGCGCTATGAAGCAATCCTTGGCGCACGCGAGCTAATGCCTCGCGAAGCGTGTCTCTACGCTGCGTTCTCATGGCCGACAACGCGCCTACAAGCTGCACCGAGAGGTAATTTGCAATGGAGTCCAGAAGTCTTGCGTCTTCAACCAAAAGAGCACGCTTACGCTCCCAGCCCACCTCAATCAGAGCAACAATGTGGCCACCAAACCACACAGGAACCACAAGAAAGCTGGTAAACGGAGGCAAATGACTTGTGTCAACGGTTATGACCTCACGAGTTTCTTCGTTAACAAGGTTGCGCTTTTTAACTCTTCCCTGCTTGAGCGCGCTAGAGTTCAAAGGCATGGTATGCAAGCGAAGTGCGTGCTCGGAATAAAACGTCAAACGCTCCAGAGAGCTGTTAAATGCAAAGTAGCGAGGAATTCTATCCAATGACGCACTTCTCAAAGACTCCGTTGCACCATGAAGGTGATACCCGTCTTGCTCAGCAAGATAAATGAGCGCGCCGTCTGCCTCAACAGTCTCTGAGAGCTCTTCTAACACGCGCTCGATAAGCTGACCCATATCTTCCGAGTCAAGCGTGTCCAAAACAATCTGAAGCGCTCCTGAGAGCCTCTTGTTGGCTCGGCGAAGGTCCAACACCATTCGTTCATCGTCTTGCATAGGGCTAGCCATGTCACGAAGCTTAGAGGCAGTCAAAACAATAGCCTGTGTAGGAGCACCCACGTAATCTGCACGCACACTCAAAACCTGCGACGCGCCATCTTGCGCAGGAGCGGCCACCATGGAAGTGGAGCCATCAATCGCAAACGGTAACGACTCTACAAAGAACGGTTTCTGTAAGTTCTCTTGATTTGCCGGGGTAAACAAAAAGCGAACATCCAGGCCGGCAATGGTGTCGTTTACCTTAGCAAATAAGGTTTCAGCCTCTTCATTGGCGAGAAGAACCGTGCCCTCCATATTAAAAACGATAACTGCATCGCTGGTCAGGCGCAGCAACTGAGACAGAGTTGCAGCAACGGTCCCGTCGACAACTCCCTCAACACGCCTTACACTCAGCTTGTTATCTGCCACAGTCACTCCTTACCAGCAAGAAAAACAAATCACATTGCCTAAGTATACGAAAAAGGCGGACCTCCGAAGAGATCCGCCGAAATTCCGTGGTGTCGGAGGCGGGACTTGAACCCGCACAACCGTTAGTAGGTCACTAGCACCTCAAGCTAGCGCGTCTGCCAATTCCGCCACTCCGACTTGCTTTGCAGCGAGGGATATACTAACACATCTTCTGGCAACATATGTGAGAAAAATTAAAAACTTTTTCTCAAAAGAACTTTGCGAGAAAATCGCCTTATCCCTTGCTTACTTCTGCCAACCAATATCAGTTGAAGGAACGTCCAGGAAGAGTGCAGGACCGTAGTTTGCAAGACCCTTCTTGCAGACGAAGCAAGATGGACCTGTGTAGACAGGAAGATAAGAGTAAGTTGCCAAGCACTTCTTCTCTGCCTCGTTCATAATCTTCATGCGCTCATCAAAGTCTGCAGTAGAGACAACCTTTGCAAAGAGTGCATCAGTCTCTGCGGTACCCTGGTGACCAAAGTTGGATGGAGACTCAGAGCCATAGAGCTGGACGCCGTTGTTGTAGGAAGTTGGAGTGCCAGACCAACCAAAGAGGCAGACATCCCAGTTACCACTAGAAAGAACACTGGAGAACTCAGAGGATGGGTGTGAATCAAGAGTCAGGTTAATACCAGCATCCTTGCACATCTTCTGAATTGCAGCAGCACGGTTCTTTACAGTAGTAGCATCACCAAACATGGTGTAAGCAAAGGTTACCTGCTGGCCATCCTTCTCGTAGAAGTCACCGTTGAGCTTATAACCTGCATCCTCAAGGGTCTTCTTTGCAGCATTTTTGCGCTCATCAGCATTTTTGAGGCTCTTAACATCCTCTGGGAGGTTGTTGTCATAGCCAGCTGCCCAGTAAGGCCAAAGCATGGAGCCTGGTGCTTCCTCTTTCCAGTTAACACCCTGGAAGACAATGGAAACGATAGTTGGTGCATCAACAACCTGGCAGAATGCTTTACGGACTGCAATGTCCTGAAGAACACCGCGAGTAGAGTTAATCTCGATAACTGCAATGGAGTTACCAAGACCACGACGAACCTGAGCATCAGCCATGCTATTGAAGTTGGAAAGAACCTCAGCAGAACCATTCATGGAAGTAGCGCCCATGGTATCAACTTCGCCGTTCTTAAATGCATTAATCTGTGCCTGAGTATCCATCTGCTTAAAGATAAGAGTATCAAGCTTAGGAGCATCTCCCCACCATTTTGGATTTGGCTTAAAGGTAGCCTGAGTATCATCGAAAGAATCAACAATATAAGGACCAGCACCAAGATCATTGTTAGGCTCACTGTTGTAGCCCTTGTTGAAGAACTCTGGATCTTGAAGCTTTGGGTGCAAAGCATAGCCCAGAACCTGCTCAACTGGATAGACAGGCTCTTTCATAGTAATAACAGCAGTCTTGGCGTTGTCGCCCTGCTCAACAGACTCAATCTTGTCATAGCCATCAGTAGAGGAAACCTCAAACGTATCATTCTGACCACTTAGACAAATATAAGCAGTCTGAAGAGCAGTCCAGTCAATCTCAGTACCGTCATTGAACTTAGCCTGATCGGTAAAGGTAAGAGTGACAACCTGCTTGCCGTCCTTGTCCTCAACCTTGTAATCCTTGACGTAGTTCTTGTTTGCCTCAAACTTGCTGCCTTCAACGTTGCTATAAAAGAGATCACGAGGGTTGATGAGACCGAAAAGGATGTTCATGTAGGAGGTATTACCCTGGAGGCTGTAGTAGTTCCACTGTGGACCAATCTCAGTAATTGGCTGAGTGAGCGTTCCACCGTCCTGGACCTCATCACGAGACTTAGGGTTGTTGTACGTCTTGCCGGCCTCTGGCAGTGGCAGCTGATCCAGAGGAGTGTTTGCTGGGGAGCCGTCCTGTGGCTCAACACCAGTTGCCGCTGGAGTGTTTCCGGGCTGAGCAGGGCCACAACCAGCAAGTCCAAGACCTGCAGCGGTGACACCAGTCAGAGCGAAAAACGAACGACGAGAAAAACTGCTAGCCATATAATCACCCATTTCTTTTAAGGCTTACAGATATTCACTTAACTATACGAAATTGCTTATGAATACTCCATAGTGGAAACAATCCCGTAACAACCTCGTTTACTATTTGAAACATAATAAAACCCGCACGCTGTTTACGTGCGGGTTTATAAAAAACATTTAAGTATTTCTACTCAGTTGCAATGTGTGTTGCTGGAACAAGCTTACCATCCTGATAAATCATACGCTCACGGGTACGCTCAATCTTTGGATCAGGAATTGGAATAGCTGAGAGAAGGGCCTTGGTGTAAGGGTCTTGTGGATTAGTAAAGACGTCTTCAGTCTCACCGTACTCTACAATCTTGCCCAGGTGCATAACAGCAACAGTGTCAGAAATGTGACGAATAACTGCAAGATCGTGAGCAACAAAGAGATAAGAAATCTTCAACTGAACCTGAAGATCCTCAAGAAGGTTAATAATACCTGCCTGAATGGAAACATCTAGAGATGCAATTGGCTCGTCCAAAAGAAGAATCTTTGGACTTGTTGCAAGAGCACGAGCAATTGCAATACGCTGACGCTGACCACCAGAGAACTGAGATGGGAAGCGATCAACATAATCTGGATTAATGCCAACCAGACGCATAAGTTCACCAATACGAGCGTTAATGTCTGCCTTATTCCAACCCTGTGCCTGAAGTGGCTCTGCCAAAACATCATAGATAGGCATACGGGGGTCAAGGGAGCTCATTGGATCCTGAAAAATAACCTGGAGATCTTTACGAACTTCTCGACGATCAGCTGCGCTCTTAAGATCTGCAACGTTTTTACCAAGAACAGTAATACGGCCGTCCTCTGGTTTCAAGAGATCCATAATCTGCATCAGTGTAGTTGACTTACCAGAGCCAGACTCGCCAACAAGTGCTAGGGTCTCGCCCTCATGAATCTTGAAGTTGATGTGATCAACAGCAGTCATAGTACCCTTACTGCGCCTGATAAAACCTTTACCCTGGACAGGGAATGTCTTAGTCAGACCTTCAACCTCAAGCACAACGGGACGCTCAGAGCGAGGTACGTCAACCCACTTAGGAAGAATTGGCTCAAAGTCTGGATAGACCTCTGCATAGGTGAGGTTCTTCTCGCAAATCTCCTTAAGGTGGTGGCAAGATGCAAGGTGTCCCTCAGCTGGATTTGCAGGAACCAGCAAAGGCTCCTTCTTAGAGCACTCCTCTGTTGCCATAGGACAACGTGGGTTAAAAGGACAACCAGTTGGAATAGCGGCAAGTGAAGGTGGATTACCCTTAATAGGAACAAGCCTGTGCTCTGCTGGAAGGTGTGGTTTTGGAACTGCACCCAGAAGACCCATAGTATAAGGATGTCTTGGCTCAGCAAAAAGCGTATCAACGCTTGCACGCTCAACACCACGGCCTGCATACATAACCATAATATCGTCAGCAGTACCTGCAACAACACCAAGGTCGTGTGTAATCAAAACAACTGCTGCGCCAGTCTCCTTCTGTGCAACCTTCAAGACATCAAGAATCTGGGCCTGAATGGTTACATCAAGAGCAGTAGTTGGCTCGTCAGCGATGATGATGTCAGGGTTGTTTGCAATTGCAATAGCAATAACAACACGCTGACGCATACCACCAGAGAACTCATGTGGGAAAGAATCCAGACGGTTCTCTGGATCAGTAATTCCAACAATGGTGAGAAGCTCAATACAACGCTTACGGACATCTGCCTTACTCATAGAAGGATTATGAGTAAGCAGAGCCTCTGCAATCTGATCGCCAATAGAAAACATTGGAGTAAGAGCAGATAGTGGATCCTGGAAGATCATAGAAATTCTGGTGCCACGAAGCTTCGACATTTCTTCATCAGTCTTGCCAATGAGCTCCTCATCACCAAGCTTAATGGAGCCGGTAACATGGGCATTGTCATCAAGAAGACCAATAAGGGCAAGAGCGGTTACGGATTTACCAGAACCGGACTCACCTACGATACCGAGCGTACGGCCACCCCAAAGGTCAAAGTTCACACCACGAACTGCATCTACACGACCAGCCTCGGTGTTAAAGGATACCTTGAGATCACGAACGGAAAGAACAGGATCTCCCGTTGGCGCGCCCTTAGGACCATTTGACTCAAGCAGCTCATAGCGTAGGACATCATCCATCTCTACACTTCCCTGCTTTGCAGAAGTATTAGTAATGTCAGCCATTATGCACGCTCCGTTGTTTCTTCAGAAACCATGTCAGCAGAAATCTCAGACTCATCTGCTGCATCGTTATCCTCATCTTGATCTTTAACGCTACCAGCGGCGCGAGAATATGGGTCAAATGCATCGCGAAGACCGTCTCCGATAAGCTGAAGGCCAACGCAGACAATAATCAAGAACACGGATGGAATAAGAATCATCCATGGAGTGGTAAGCATTGCGGAAGAACCTGCGCTCAGAAGGTATCCGAGGGAGGTGTCTGGTGCCTTAATACCAAGACCCAAGAAGCTGAATGCAGTCTCAGAGTTAATACCACCGATGACAGCAAGGACCAGGTCAATAATAAGAATTGAACCAAGGTTTGGAATAAGGTGGCGCACAATGATAGTGAATGGAGAAACACCCATGTACTTAGCAGCCTTAACGTAATCTCTCTCACGCAAAGACAGCGCCATAGTACGAAGCGTACGAGCACGGCCAATCCAACCAAAAGCAGTCAGGCCAAAGATAAGCATAAGCCAGCCTGACTCTCCACCAGCTGCACGAACAATCATAGCAACCAGCAAGAAGCTAGGAATGACCATCAGCATATCAAGAAGCCACATACCAATCTTCTCTGGAATGCCACGTACATAAGCAATAGCAGTACCAATAATTGCAGAAATGATAGTGGTCAAGACTGCATAGCTGATACCAATGGTCAGAGAACGACCAAGACCGTGAACAACGCAGGCGTATAAGTCAATACCAGCACCATCTGTACCAAACCAGTGATTGGCATTAGGAGCCTTAGCAAGAGCAGCAAAGTCTGCATCTTGATAGTTATATGGAGTTAGATACTTACCAAACAGAGCGATAAGCACCATAATGCCAATAATAATCAGACCAATAACAGCAGAACGCTGACGGAAGAAACGTCGAACAATCAGGCCAGCATAACTAATACGCTTAACCTCTTTGCTGTTACTCTTTGCATCTGCCTCAAGCTCGCGCTCAGCGTTTGTCAAACCAGCTTTACCGGAGACGTTATCTTGATCAGTAAGCTGATCAGTATTTGTAAGTTCTTCTTTAGACATGTCCGCCTCCTTAGCTCATCTTAATTCGTGGATCAAGGGCAGCAGCAAAGAGGTCAGCCAGAAGTGCGCCAACAAGAGTCATTGCACCAGAGAATGCCGCAACTGCAACTGCGCCGTGAATATT
>CAUVID010000053.1:0-6992 GCA_963551855.1 Lancefieldella parvula
ATATTGCTGTTACCTTCTCCGAATTCGCAGGTATTGCGTCCAGTATGGAGCTCTTTGGTATCCCAACGTACGTCTCGGTGCCTATCAGCGCTCTGATGGTTTGGCTCCTAACCGTTGGTGGATCCTACCGCCGCATCGAGAAGATTTTGCTGGCAATTAGCTGCATTTTTTTCACATACGTGGTGGCTGGCGTGCTTGCCCAACCAGACTGGGGCGAGGCTCTACGCGTCACCATCATTCCGCAGCCTTCCGCTGAACCGTCATACATTTCTCTGTTGGTTGCAAATATTGGTACTACCATCAGTCCGTACATGATCTTCTTGGTTGCATCAAATGTTGTCGAGAAGAACCTTGATACCAGCGACATTCCCGCACAGCGTGCAGACAATGTTGCCGGAGCAATCCTGGCTGAGGTCATCACCTGGTTCATTATGCTGACCACCGGTGCCGTCCTCTTCCCTCGTGGAATCTCTGTTGACTCTGCTGCCGACGCTGCTCGCGCACTTGAACCACTTGCTGGTCAGTACGCTAGTACCCTCTTTGCACTGGGCATGGTTGGCGCGTCCTTCCTTGCGGCATGCGTTCTACCAGGCATTACCGCAAGCGCTATCTGCGAGGCATTTGGTTGGGAGCGCGGAGCCGATCGTAGCTGGCAGGAGGCCCCTGTCTACCACGGCATTATTACAACCGTCCTGGTCATTTCTGCACTGGTTGTTCTGATCCCAGGCATGAGTCTCTTTGGCATCATGATGGCCGCCCAGGTCATCAACGGTATTCTGTTGCCGATTTTGCTCATCTTTATGGTTATCATCGCGGCCGACAAACACATCATGGGCAAGTACGCCAACGGCCGCATCTGGAACGCGCTGACCTGGTTTACCATTATCACCGTCATCATCCTGACCATTGTGATGTTTATTCTGCAGGCCATGGGCTTGTAGCGAGCGTCACTCAATCTCAACACAAAAATAGGGCGAGAAGATCGGTCTTCTCGCCCTTTGTTCTTTGCGCTTATCTGCGACTTATTACTTGCTTGCCTTGTCAAATTCGTCCTTGAAGTCAGAGAACATCTTGCCCATGCGTCCAAGCTGCATGCCAAAACCCTTAGCTGCCTTGTTAGCGGTGGCCTGTGTAGATGATTTGCTCGCGGGCTTAGCGGTAGGCTTACTAGCTGCGGCTTTGTCCGAAGTAGCCTTTTCTGCAGCGGTTTTGTCAGCAGCGGTCTGCTCCTCCTCAGATGGCTTCTCGAGGCGAACATCCTCTGCAGCAACGGGAGCTGGGCGCTCGGAATCGTCTTCTGCATCGGGCTCGGTAGCATCTTCGATCGCACGCTTTGCCTTGGCCAACGTCTTACCCAGGGCAAACGCGCCCTTTTCGGTGGCCTCTGCAACAGCCTTTCCGGCTTTAGCTGTAGCCTCAGAAGCCTTAGCGGCAGCTGCCGCGTATCCCTCGCCTGCCTTTGCAGCTAGACCACCAGTGAGCTGGGCATCTGCTGCCTCGTCGGAGAGGACCATAGCGCCGTTGGAGTAGCCCAGCGACCACTCAGGCTTGATGGCAAACGAACCTACCAGCGCTTCCGATCCAGCTCCGTCACCCACAAGAAATGCCGAGACCACACCAGTAACCTGGTCAAACTCAGCGCCACTCACGTAGCCCAAGCTCTTTCCGCTCTTAGTGCGAGCCTCCATACCGTGCCACAGAATGCAGGTATCAAAGTCCAAGTTCAAGCGCTTGATTGCTGCTTTATCGACGTTATTCTCGGGATCTTTTACGCAAAGCCCCTGCTCAATGGTCTCCAGAGACTCCAGCGTGACAAACGCGTCATCCTGCTTAATCATGCCGGCAATATCGGGCTTCTGAACCATCACGCCCACTACCTGCGAGGACTGACCCTGTTTGAAGGGTGCAAAAACCACGTTGTGGATTTTTCCTAGCTTGGAAAACCGCTCTTCTCCCGCGTGCTTGCCCTTTGTAGCGGGCTTTTTAGGGAGAAGGACTTTTGCGCCAAGAAGCTCGGTTGTTTTCACGTGAAACCTCTCTATAAAAAACGGGACGTCATAAGGCGTCCCGTCACATTGCTTGTAAGTGAGGCTTATGCCTCCTGGTAGCCCTCGCCAGCGTTCTCCTGCTCGTGGGACTCAACGTTCTCAATGCGAACAGCCTGAGCCTCAGCAGTTGTGGCGGTTGGCTCTGGAACAACAAAGGAGTCTGCAACAACATCAGCAGCATCTGCGACAGTGTTAGAAGCAGAGGTCACAGCGTCAGAAAGTGACTCACGGAGCTGATCCATGCGCTCGCGAGCAAGGTCAACCTTTGCGCGGAGCTCGTCGGTCTTTGCGTCAACAGTAGGCTTGACCTCGTCAATCTTAGTGCTCACAACCTTAGATGTGCGCTCGTAAGAATCAAGTGCGGAATCCCATGCGTCATTGACAGCATCTGCAGCCAAAGCGCGAGTCTCCTCGCCGGAACGTGGAGCCAGGAAAAGACCAGCTACAGCGCCAGCAGCAGCACCAAAAATAGCGCCTAGAAAGAAACCAGCAGACTTCTTGCTCATAAGTACCTCCTGTTAAACAGCAAAACGCTGTACGTAATCATACCGCAATAAGGGCGTTTATCGAACGGGCTTTGGACGAGGAACGTTAATCATATTCCAGTCGTCTGGGACGTCGGTGACCTCGGAGTCGTCCGTAGCGTCCTCAGCAGCTGTTGCTTCGGCGAGCTCGTCGGCAGCGGGATCGGCGGCATCGGCGAGCTCGGCGTCGGCTGCGGGCTCGGCGTTGGCAGCGGGTGCGTCCTCGTCGGCTGCGTCGATGCCTGCGACCTCGGCGTTGTTCTCCTCAGCGTCTGCAACCTCAGCCTCAACTGCATCAGCAGCAGCTGCATCAGCGACGTCCTCGGAGGAGTTGTCGGCAGCGTAATCCTCTGCTTCTACGCTCTCTGCCTGGGGTGCAGCGTCCGCCTCAGGTTCCGCAGAGTCTGCGAGCTCATCGGTCTTCTCGCCGTCAAGGCCCTGGATGAGCGCAACGAGGCCAGAGACGATTGCATTGATGTCCGGATCGGCGTCCTCCTGGTTGCCATATGCCCAGTTGAGGAGCCATACAGCGCTGGAAAGCGAGGCTGCAACCAGCACATCGTCTGGACATGCGAGGATGATCTCGTAGAGGCCGCGACGGGAATCTACCAGGGAAGTCTTGCCGGACGACATATCTCCTGCAAGGTTGGTCAGGGCCAGAAGCTCCACGGTTACGTGCTCGAGCAGGTGCGCAACCTCGGTGTCGTTGGCAACAAGGCCAAAGCGAGCGTCGGCGTCACCCAAGCACAGGTGCTCGGAAAGACCTGGCAAAAGCTCAAGCACGCGCTCAGTTGCCTCAGCGTTTTCTGAGGTCAGACGTGGCGCTTTAGCCGAAAACTCAACGGTAGCGGTCAAGTTTTTGGGTCCTACCACAACTTTTTTGATAGAAATCAACTGCGCCATTTCAACCTCTTTCTATTGGCTCACTCTATTGTAATCATTCTTTTAGTTATTCATTTTCTGATGTGTCAGAGTTTTCGCCGGCTGGCTCAGATTCACCGTCTACCTGTGGTTCTGGTGCAATTACACGCAACAAAGATAGTCGGCGACGACGCATCGACTGCACGCGGAACACGTAGCCATCCTTCTCAAAAACCTCACCTGGACGAGGCAAATGATTTGCCAAATCCAGCACAAAGCCCGCGATAGTCTCGTACTCCTCGGATTCCCCGACCGGCCATCCAAGTTCAGCTGCGTCATTGAGCGAGAAGCGACCATCTACCAGCCACTCTCTATCAGAGAGCTGCGTCAGATACTTGTTGTCCGGATCAAACTCATCCTCAATCTCGCCGACAATCTCCTCGACGATGTCCTCAACGGTAATGACACCCGCAGTTCCACCGTACTCGTCAACCACGATGACCATCTGATCGCGACTTGTCTGCATCTCGGTGAGCAGCGGAATGATGTCTTTGGTATCGGGTACGTAGTCAGCAGAACGCACGAAGCGCGCGATCTTCTCGTCACTATCGTGCTGGTCAAGCGCTGGCTCCAGCAAATCTTTGATGTGAGCGATACCCACGATGCGGTCGATATTCTCGTGGTAGATAGGGATGCGCGAGAAACCTGTTTGGCGCATGACGCGCAGGACCTCGGCGATAGTTGCGGTGTCTTCCATGGCGGTCATGTCAACGCGCGGGACCATTACCTCACGGACAACGGTGTCGCCCATCTCGATGACCTCGTGGATCATGGATTTTTCTTCTTCAGAGAGGTCCTCGGAATCCTTGACAATGTAGCGGAGCTCTTCCTCGGTGACCTCTTGATGGTCGTTGGTAGTGTCAATGCCCATGAGCGTGGTAACCGCATCTGCCGAGGCAGACGTGATGAACACGAGTGGGCGCGCAATATGCATGAACGCCTTCATGGGGCCGATAACTGCTTTAGCCACTGCCTCGGAGTTTGCTAGGCCGATGCTCTTTGGAACCAGCTCACCGATGACCACGGAAAAGAACGAAACAATCAGCGTAATAGCCACGACAGCTAAAGGAAGCGCCAGGTCAGCGTGGACACCAATACTGACCAGCCAAGCGCCGAATGGCTCGGAAAGGCTTGTTGCAGCAAATGCCGAGGAAGCAAAGCCTACCAGGGTAATTGCAACCTGGATTGTTGCGAGGAAATATCCGCGATCAGTGGCAATGTCAATGACAGCCAAGGCTCTTGGATCACCTTCGTCCACGTCCGCCTCAAGTGCCGCGCGACGAGAGCTAACAATGGCCATCTCGGCCGCAGAAAAAAAGCCGTTTACCAGGGTAAGCAGCAGAGTTATTCCAATACTTAACGCAATGTCCATCGAGTGTATGGGCACCTACCTCTTCGAAGTTACTTTTTGTACAGACTATTGTACTCTAACGCGCTCTACCTTGTAGTCTTCAGGAATTTGACACAGTCTCGCCATGAAACGTCAGGCGCGAGACGCGATGGCGCGAACGGCTCCGCGAGGTGATAGCGTCAACTATACGAGCAGCACGCTTTTCCCGCGATACGAATTACTTTTCTGCGATTTTGCCAGCCATTTTAATATCATGCTTCTCTATTTTCTGCGTTAATTCTGGCTAACACGCAGTTCCCAATATTTGATGCAGAATTTTGAATAACTCGTCCAATTAATTCATTTCCATGAATACGTAACTTTTACGCCTAAAATTATGTGCCGAAAAAGGTAAAAAACCCGTTTAGTTGGAAATGAAAATTGAAATTTGGTTGATTTATCTCCAACTAAGACGATTTTTTACCGCCTTAAAAACTTTTATCTGGGCAAACGTTGTATGCAGAAAAATGAAATCTCCAACTAAACGCATTTTTTACCACTTCGGGTCACTTCGGAGTCATTTCGGGGTCACTTCGGGGTCATTTGCATCATTTTTGTCCGCTTAACTCCCTTAGCAGCAAAAGGCCCTCACATTCAGCATGAATGTGAGGGCCTTGCTCAATATACCGCTAAATTAGAGCTGCTTGCCAGCCTCGACCAGGTCCTTGACCTGCGCACGAACGGCATCCAGGTCCTCGTCGGAAGGAAGCCAACCGATAGCGTGAACAGGCAGTGGCATGGTGAACTCAGCTGCCTCAAGCTCGGCCTGGACCATCTTTGGTCCAAGTGGAGCCCAGCCGTAAGAACCAAACGCAAAACCAATACGGTGGTCGTTCTTTGGAGACAGGCCGCTCATATAGGTCAGGAACGCAGAAACGTTTGGCAAGAACTTAGAGTTCAGCGTAGGCGAACCAACGCAGACATACTTGGAATCCAGGAAGTGGTACATGACGTTGGAGATGTGAGTCTCTTTGAGATCGATGAGCTGGGCAGGAATGCCTTCAGCCAGGAAACCGTCCAGGAGAGCGTGGGCCATCTTGTCGGTTGAACCCCACATGGAGTCGTACACAACCAGGGCCTTCTCCTCAAGCTTGCCGGTAGTCCACTCCTCGTACTTGGAGATGATGTCGGCAATGTGGGAGCGCCATGCAACGCCGTGAGCTGGGGCGATAATATCGATGTTCTCCAGACCAATGCCCTTAACTGCGGTAACAGCAGAGTCAGCCTGACGACCGTAAGGGAGAACGATGTTTGCGTAGTACTTGCGAGCCTGCTTCATAACCTCGCAGTAGTCGGACTCGTCCTCAAAACGGGTGCTTGAAGCGTAGTGCTGGCCAAATGCATCATTGGAGAAGAGGATCTTATCGTAGTCAGAATACGTGACCATGTTGTCTGGCCAGTGGACCATTGGGGTCTGCACAAAGGTCAGAGTGCGCTTACCAATGTTGAGCGTATCGCCCGTCTTTACGCCGTTGACGTTGATATTCTCGCCATAGAAAGCCTTGAGCTCCTTGACGCCCTGAGGTGCGCTTGCGTAGACCTCGGCGTTTGGCGCGAGCTCCAGAATGCGAGGAACGCTGCCGGAGTGGTCCATCTCAATGTGGTTGCAGATCAGAACGTCAATCTTTGCTGGATCAATGATGCTCTTGATGCGCTCGACCAGCTCCTCGGAGAAGGGGCGCTTGACGGTGTCAATGAGCGTGACCTTCTCGTCCAGGATAAGGTATGCATTGTAGGTAATGCCCTGCTCAGTGGTGTAGCCGTGGAACTCGCGAGCGTTCCAGTCAAGGGCGCCTACAAAGTAGACATCGGGTTTGATTTCGACAGAACTAAGCATGTGTCCTCCAAAGACCACAGTGCGAAAATTTGACACTACAAGAATATCATTTGCCGGCTGGTGAGTGTATGTTCACGTAAACTTTCCAGAAGTTGTCCGAATCTAAATTCGCTCCTTGCTGAAATCTCACTTTCTTCCTTGCTGAAATCTCACTTGTTCCTTTCTGGAATCCGAATTGCTCCTTACTGGAACATAACTTCACTCTTTACTGAAATCTAAATATTTTCCTTGCTGTTATGTTCTTTTGACAGTGCTAACATAAATTACATAGG
>CAUVID010000054.1:0-6627 GCA_963551855.1 Lancefieldella parvula
GCGCCCATCAGGTGAGTTGATCTGGAAATGTAGGCTCGTTCTGGCACGACTCTCCCATAGTGTCTAACAGCAGTTTGTTTATTTTTATCTGCAGATTGATTAGCAATAACTCTATTTTACGTTTGTTTGTTACGGTCATTTGTTGTATCTACAACATTTTAGCGAGAAATCCTACAGTTTTGGCAGCTCGCTGAAGACCGCTCCCAGCCCCAAAAGTGAAGAAAACTGTGGAATTAATTTGATTATTTATTCATAGGGATGTCTGTTTATTGTTGATATGTACTCATTCCAGTATCATTTTTTGCAGAAAGAACTGATCGAAGAATTATTCTTGGCTGACGCGTATACGCCAGCCAGTTTTTTGAAGGAGCATAAAAGAAGTGAAAAAAAGAATGGCTTGGTGTGCGCGTTTTTCTCGCCAGGAGTAATGAAGTTAAATCTACGCACTTTGTAGCATTAATTGAGCGCAATTTAGTCAGTTTTCAAAGTCTTTGTCCAAGATTGAAATAAAAAAATTTATTTGAACACGATATTTCTTTAAATATTTTGTCAAAAACCATTAGTATGTTTAGTGGAGCTTTGTATAGCTCCAGGGGTACGTTCGATAGGAAAGATGGGGTTGATATGAGCAACTTTAAGAAGTCGTTTGCAACTATGTTTGCAGCAATAATGATGCTCACCGGTATCATTATTTTGGGTACAAGCACTGTTGCAAAGGCAGTGACCTATCCGTTGTCGCAGAACATTGATTTTGGCGCTGACGGAGAACTTACTGTTAATCTCAAGCCCACTTCACCCACAACCGTTAAGGACAATGAAAACATCTCCACAGGTATCGAGATTGACGCAACTGGCCTCCATAAGCCAATCGACGGTCTTTACCTGGAGATTGAGGTAAACACCAAGCAGTCCTCTGAAAACGTCAATAACACCAACAACATTACTCCTAACACCTACCTTGATAACTTTGCTACCCCAGCAGCAGCTACTCAGCCTATTATCAAGCGCGAGGAGACCATCGTTACCCCTGATGGCAGGACCATTAAGCGCCTGTACCTCAACACTATCGATACCACCGTTAAGCTGGAGCTCCCTTACGTTATGAGCTTCAGAGATATGGTTACCCCAGCAGATTTCCAGCTCAAGCCAGTTGTTCGTGTGTACAATGCAGACGGCACAGAGCTTGCTAACATGCCTGATCAGACATACTCCATCACCTACGACAAGCCTTGGCTTATGAAGCAGGTTGCAGGTGAAGAAACCAACGATCAGCTCCTGTATGGTGGTATTAACGCCCCAGGTGATTCGTCCGCGCTTTCCAACGATAAAACTTCAGACGTCATCTTTAATTTTAGGCTTTACCAGTATCATCGTGCTTATCGCTCCATCATCATTACTGATACCCTTCCTACATACGTAAACGCAGCAGGTCAGACCGTTACCGCTCACTTTGACCCAGCTAAGAACCCCAACTGGACGCTCAGCCCAGATGGACGTACCGTAACCCTCAAATTTGATATTCCTGCAGGAACCACCGTTCTCAATGACTACATCAGAGATAACCTTCCTGGATATTCCCAGCTCAAGCTTTCTTTCCCAGGCGCTCGCTACCTCGATGGCACTAATCGCGTAATCTTCAACAACACTGCAACACTTCAGGGTATTCCTTACAACCCAAGTGCTGCAGAAGAGACCGTGGGTCAGGTTCCTGGTAACGAGCACAACTTTGATGACGACTCTAAACAGTTCCGTCTTGCTGGTAATGATTTCAGCGGCAACGGTATGCTCAGCAAGCGCGGTCCCGTTACCATCCAGTACGACAAGAACGGTCTTGCTGTTAAGAAGCTTGATTACACCATCAAGTTGGTCAACAAGCTGGACGCCCCACTCACCGACATCGAGTTCATCGAGGATGTTGCCAACACTGACAACCGCCTCTTCATGACTGCGCTGACCGGCAACCTTATTGCAGTTGGCCAGCGAGTTGGACTCTCCATGGACCAGATTGAGGTCCGTGGCTACAAGGCAGACGGCAGCTACGACATTATTCCAACTACGAAAAATGGAGCAAACTGGCTTTACCGCGCTGACATGAATTCGGCAAGCAAGCAGCAGCTGCAGTCCTATCTGGACCAGATCAACCAGGGTACGCTTGATCCATCCAATGCTTCCGCTGTATCTCCTCAGTACAGGAAGATTGGTATTTACTTCAAGAATGTAACCCTGCAGCCTACTAGCAACATTGATTTCAACATCCAGATGATGTTCATGAATCCATTTGGCGAGGTTTACAGTGACAGACCTATTACCAACATCATCAAGGTCAATGCCAACAAAGTTAATACCGACGGTACCAAGACCCCAATGAACTTCTCCGCAAATTGGGATACTCGCTTTACTCCATTTAGCGAGAAGGTCTGGCTGTCCAAGTCCTCTTGGTACCAGCGCGTTGGTATGCCAAACGAGCGCTTTAGTGCTCGCGTGGGCTTTGCGCTGACAGAGCTTTCACCTGCTCGTTACCTGAAGAATCCAACTTTTGTTGATCTTCTTCCTGCGGGCGTTTCTTATGACGAGAACACCACGGTTTCAGTGGTTGCTGACTCACTGCAGCCTGAGAAGGTTGAGTACATTAGGAACTACAACGAGACCGGTCGCAATGCAGTCAAGATTACCCTTCCATCTGGATACGTGTATCAGTACGGATCTATGGGTTATGAGATTAGGAACCTGGTAATCAATGACGACATCATTCCTTCTAAGGCCGAGAATGACGTTCTGAACAACAATAATGACGTCTACTTCTATGCAACAAACTGGACTCACGGCACACCAGATGATTTCTCTGGTATGTACAACGCCAGTAACTTTGTTCAGGATAATCTTGACATCAATATGAATGGTGTCACTGACGAGACTATTCTGAAGGCAACTGCAAAGGTTCTTGGCAACAACGTTGAGAGTATCCAGTCTGATAAACACATCCGTAGTCTTGAGCCAAATATTGCTGGCGGCGGTACATTCTACGGTAGGGCATTTACCTCGGCTACTATCATGACTGACTTTGCTGGCGTCACTGATACCAGCGGACTCTTCCAGTATCGTCTGAGCATTCGTAACTACTACAACACGCCAATGAATAAGATTCTTATGTATGACGTGTTGCCATATGTGGGCGACGGCAGAGGGTCTGCTTTCAGCAATACACTTCAGGGTCCTATTGAGCTGAAGATTGGTTCGACTGACGTCAGCTCCCAGTATGATATTTACTATCGTACCGATGAGCACCCAGCTCAGAACGATATCAACGAGATTAACAGCCCAGAGTGGACTAAGACTCCAGCTGACTACACTAAGGTAACGGCAATCAAGATTGTTGGTAAGGATGGTACCATCCTGCATCCATACACCGTTCTGTCTGCGGTCCTGACCATGAAGGCTCCTCTGTATGATCCAAACCTCTCCGAGGCTCTTGCATACAATGACATGAGCGTTATCTACAACAACGAAGCTGCTATGCGTCGTACCGAGAAGGTCGCAAATCAGCTTGTTGACATCATGGACGTCAAGGTAGAGAAGAAGTGGCTTGATGCTGACGGCAATGCAATTGCTCAGCCAGACGCTACCTCCATTACCGTAAAGCTTCTTGCTGACGGTGTTGATACTGGTAAGACGCTTGATCTGACGGCAGCTAATAACTGGACTGCTTCGTTTACACACCTTCGTAAGTACACCGTTGAGACTCACAACGACGGTACCGTCACAAAGACTCCTATCGTTTACACTCTTGAAGAGGTTGGCACAGACGCCAATGGTATGGTCACTTACAATGGTAAGAAGTACAAGGTAACTGCCACTTCTGGTCAGGCTGATGAGAACTCTCCAAACGATTCCGTTGCACTGAGTGTTACCAACCAGCTGCAGCAGGAGAAGGTCTCCGTCTCTGGTAAGAAGCTCTGGGACGACTCTAACAACAACGACGGTAAGCGCCCAGCTTCCATTGTTGTCAGGCTTCTTGCAGATGGTGTTGAGGTTCAGCACAAGACAGTCACTGCTGCCGACAACTGGGAGTACACCTTCTCTGACCTGCCTAAGTTCAGTGGCAACACAGAGATTACCTACACCGTTTCTGAGGACGCTGTACCTGACTACACTACAAGCATCAATGGCTTTGAGATTACAAACCAGCATGCTCCTGAGGCTTTGAGCATCCCAGTCAAGAAGGTTTGGGTTGACGATGAGAACGCTCAGGGTCTGCGTCCTGCTAGTGTCCACGTCAGGCTTTATGCTGACGGCACTCAGGTGGATGAGTTTGACCTGAATGCAGGTAATAACTGGTCTCACATCTTCAACGGCCTGCCACGTTACACCGCTGGTCACGAGATTGAGTACACCATCAAGGAAGATCCAATTGCTCACTACACCACCTCTTACTCTGGTTCTTCAGCTACTGAACTCACGGTTACCAATACCATTGAGGGCAAGGTTTCTGTTCCAGTAACAAAGAAGTGGATTGGAGCACCTGCTGATAGCGTAACTATTCACCTGCTCGCTGATGGTGTTGAGGTTCAGAGTGCAACTCTGACCGCTGCTGATAACTGGCAGCACACCTTTAGCAACCTTAACCAGTACAACAATGGTGCGCTAATCAACTACACCGTTACTGAGGATGCAGTTGATGGCTATACCTCTCAGATCACTGGCGACGCTACCAACTACGTGGTAACCAACACCAACATGAAGACTCGCGACATTCCTGTCACCAAGGTTTGGGAGAACAAGGAAGGCGATTCTGCTGAGATTGTTCTGTATCGTGACGGCGTCGAAATTGATAGGGTAACCATCACCAAGGCTGACGACTGGAAGCACACCTTCAGCAACCTTGAGTTCTACGACAAGACTGATGGTCACGAGTACGCATACACCATCTCCGAGACTCCTATTTCTGGCTACACAACCCAGATCACAGGTAATCAGGACGACGGTTTCACAGTGACCAACACTGCTCCTGTTGTTCCTCCAACCACGCCTCCTACCACTCCAGAGCCTAAGAAGCCAGGTCTTCCTTACACTGGCGACGCCTCAGGCATTGCTTCAATCGTTGGAGCTGCAGCTCTGTCCCTGAGTGGTCTTGGTATCGCTCTTAGAAGGAAGAACAGCTAATAGCTGAGCTTTTCGAACTCGCTGATTGCGATTAAAACAGGCTCCTGGTAAAACCAGGAGCCTGTTTTTGTGTAGCTCAGCAAAACCGTCAGGGCCATCAAGACCACCAAGGCCGTCAAGCCCGCCATATGCGGAGTACAAAACTATGCAGCCATACCGCTATCCTGGCGTTTTGCGAGGCTCCCGTATCCACCTCTGCGCCAAGTGGTAAAAAATCCGTTTAGTTGGGGGGTTACATTTTTCTGCATACGCGTTTGCCCAGGAAAAACTTTTAACTATGGTAAAAAATGCGTTTAGTTGGGGCTCAAACAGCAAAATTTCAATTTCCATCCCCAACTAAACGGGTTTTTTACCTTTTTGGGGCCTAAAATCGGTACCCTAAAATTGCTGTATTCACGATTATGAATAAACAGACTCCGTTATACAGGAATCAAATTGATCGAGCGGTTTTGACAGCTCTGGCAACATCAAGTTTGCTTCATCCGCCGAAAACTCAGCGTGCAGCAAAAAATCATCAAGCAACACGATATAATTTTAGGTAGTTCATGGTTATTTCCTGTACTGCAAAACGTGGAGGTAAAAGGCTTATGAGAAGCATTTTTGAGGATCGACAAGTATCAATTAAGTGCGACGACAAATATTCTTATACCGTCACCAAAGACGGCTTGGCTTATGTCTCAGGTAATGGTAAGCCAGAGGTTAAGGTCCTGTTTTCTGAGGTCGGTTCAACCTTTTTGCTAAACTATTGCAGCTCAAACGGCCCTTACGAGATTACCTTTAAGGACAACGAAGGCCACAACCTCGTTAGCATTGACACGGATCTAAAGCTCCGCGAATTTGGACATAATATCCTGGACACCAAGACAATCATTCTCGCTTTTGCAGCTAATAAGCTTACTACCGAGTTCCCCAATAACCTTGATACGTTAAACACCAAGCTCGGGTTTAGCCTCAAAGAGAAAAAGATTACTATCGCAAATGGCGTGATTTCTGGAGCAAAGCATCAGGTCAAGCTTTCTGATATTCGCCGAGTTCAGTGCGTTGCTGGCGGCGCACTCAATAACCTCTTTGTCTTCACTAAAGAGAAGGGCGGCTTCTTTGATAGGGCGGACATTGTAGTTCCTGTCAATGAGCTCACAGTACCTATTCTTGAAGCAGCAATGAGAAGAAATACTGGTCACGGCATTGATTTCAGTAGGGGCAACGGCTTCGACCAGCCAAATAGCAACTTCATTATTATTCGTTATTTAGACTCCAGTTTCTTCGAGACCGCCCCTGGCGTTTTCAAGGAGGACTGGCAGAAGGATGCCTACGAGTTTGTTAAGTCCTTCGGTTACGACCTGCAAACCATGCTAGGGGAGTAACCTCTGGCGAGAAAAACTTCTTATCCAAGAAAAACAGCCGCCCTCAATAATGAACTGCCTCCCATTTCTTGGACATAAGAAATGGGAGGCTTTTTATGCGTAT
>CAUVID010000055.1:0-6611 GCA_963551855.1 Lancefieldella parvula
TAAAGGCTGGTCAGAAGTTTGAATACCCTGTTGAGTGGGGCATTGACCTTCAGACAGAGCACGAGCGCTACCTCACCGAGCAGCACTTTGGAAAGCCAATCTTTGTCACTGATTATCCAGCAGAAATCAAGGCCTTCTACATGCGCCTTAACGATGACGGTAAGACTGTTGCCGCGGCTGACTGCCTTGTTCCAGGTATCGGCGAGATTATTGGTGGCTCACAGCGAGAAGATCGTCTTGAGCTTCTGGAGAAGCGCATTGTTGAGCTTGGCATGAACCCCGAAGACTACAAGTATTACTTGGATCTTCGTCGTTACGGCTCTTGCACACACTCTGGCTTTGGTCTTGGCTTCGAGCGACTTGTTATGTACCTCACCGGTGTGGATAACATTCGCGACGTTATTCCTCACCCTCGTACCGTGGGTAACGCTGACTTCTAAGATTGCAGGTCATAGGCGGTGTGGGGGAGCATTATTGGTTCGCAAACCTAACCGCTATAGTTGCCAAGTCTTTCTAGTTGGATTTTTGCGTGCAGGTTATGCATAGCCGTTATGCAAAAACTGCATAGCAGAGATGCGAGATAAAAAGTTTTTCTCGCCATATACCGATATATTTGCCCGTTGGCAGTAAAAATAGGACGTCCGTGCAAAATTGCGCGGGCGTCCTATTACGCTATAAGGAGCAGTTTTCTGCAGATGACCAGCGGAGGTAAACATGGTAAAGACTTTGGTTCTTGTTAGACATGGTGTATCTGAACGTGGCTCTGAAGACATGAGTCGAGAGCTCACACGTGCTGGTCAGAGGGCTTTATCTGCCAATTATCCTCATATCTTTGGACTGTTGGGACCAGAGGGGGAAGAGGCTGAGATTTGGACAAGTCCTGCTCTTCGCGCACTTGAGACCGCAGAGATTGTGGCAGAGGCGTTGGATTCTGAGGGTCTAGAGATTCATGACTCCCTTTACGATCAAGATCTTCCTGCACTTCAGGCAGAACTTGAGCACGCTGATGCAGAAACGCTGATTCTTGTTGGTCACGCTCCATTTTTAGGTTATGTTGCAGAGACTCTGCTGGGATTTGAACTTCCGCTGACAAAGGGCGCTGTGTGTGCAATTGATGTGCGCGGTTCACTTGGTCATCAACATGAGTGCGTCTGGAGGCAGCTTGGAGACGTTCGAGAGCCTCATGGAAAGCTTCTTTGGCTGGTCAGTGGTCCTTCCACTCAGCCTTGGGAAACGCTTGACGCTCTTGATGAGGCATGCGCTCATGCAGCAACCAATCTGGAAGATGCATACACAGAGTTCCGTTCTCATCCAGAAGACCCTGCGGTTATCGCAGCATTTAGGTTTGCTCTTAGAGGAACCCAGCTGCTTACCAAGTTTTTCTCGCCCCTTCTTAATGAGGAAGCAGTTGAGATTGCTGAGCCTGTTTATAGGCTGATGCTTGGTGCAACTACGCGTCTTCGTGAGATTGACGGCTTCTCTGATACCGTTGCAGATTTGATGGAGTCCGGAGAGCTATCTCAGGGCTCCAAGCTGGTCAGCGCTGTAGAAGCAGCTCGCGAGTCTGAGCGCGATCGCATTTGCGAGGGTCTGCGCAAGAAGGCTGTCCGTCGCAGTCTGCGCTGTGCGCTGGATGAGCTCTTTGAGCCTGCATGGTCAGACGCGGTACTAAAAGATGGCCTCTCGTTTGAAGACGTTAGTAGCCGCTTTGATTACATGCTTGAGACCATTGACGCGCGCCTCTTTGGCCTGGATATGACTAGCTTCTCTGAGGTACACCATGCAAGGCGAGAAGTTCGTGAAGTTGAGCACATTCTCTTCCACCTCAGTGACATGTTGGGCGAGAAACGCGCAAATTACACCCAGATTATGCAGGACATTGACTCTGAGCTCAGCACTATTTGCACAGCTCAGCGCAACATTTCTCTGGTCAAAGAGTGGAAAGACTCCATGGACTTCAGAGATGTTACCTCAGACCTCGCAATTGTTTCAGAACATGAAAAAGTTTTGATTGAGCGTGTTATTGAGGGTAGAGAGACGAGTATCCTTAGATAATCACATAGTCCACGTTTGGAGCGCATTGACGTTTGCGCGGCGTGGATGATGATTATGAGGGAGGATGCTATGTCTGAGAGCATCGAGACTCGCTGCGTGCAGGGCGGTTATCAGCCTGGTTGCGGTGAGCCTAGGCAAGTGCCTATCATTCAATCAACCACGTTCAAATATGACGAGTCGATGCAGCTTGGAGAGTTGTTCGACCTCAAAGCTGCTGGCTATTTCTATTCTCGCGTTCAGAATCCAACACTGGATAATGTAGCTTCAAAGATTTGTGCTCTTGAGGGCGGTACTGCTGCAATGCTGACGTCTTCTGGTCAGGCAGCAAACTTCTTTGCCGTCTTTAACATTGCTGAGGCCGGAGATCACTTTATTGCGCTTTCCACCATTTATGGCGGCACTTTTAACCTGTTTGCTATCACCCTTAAGAAGATGGGCGTGGAGTGCACGTTTATCTCACCAGATGCAACTGACGAGGAGATTAACGCAGCATTCAGACCAAATACCAAGTGCGTCTTTGGCGAGACTGTTGCAAACCCTGCGCTGGTCGTCCTTGATATTGAGCGTTGGGCAAAGGCCGCTCATGACCATGGCGTGCCACTGATTGTTGACAATACGTTTGCCACGCCTGTGAACTGCCGTCCTCTTGAGTGGGGAGCAGATATTGTGACCCATTCCACTACTAAGTATATGGATGGTCACGGCTCTGCTGTTGGCGGCGCTATTGTTGACGGTGGCAACTTTGACTGGGCTGCTCACGCAGATAAGTTCCCAGGCCTGACACAGCCTGACCCTTCCTATCACAACCTTGTGTATGCAGATACCTTTGGTAACGGCGGCGCTTTTATTACTAAGGCAACCGTTCAGCTTATGCGTGACTTTGGTTCTATCCAGTCGCCACAGAGCGCTTTCTATCTTAACCTTGGCCTTGAGTCCCTACATGTTCGTATGGCTCAGCATTGCAAGAATGGCCAGGCAGTTGCCGAGGCGCTTGTTAATAACCCTAAGGTTGCGCACGTAAGCTACCCTGGCCTTCCAGGCGACAAGTACTACGAGCTTGCTCAGAAGTACCTGCCAAACGGTTCTTGCGGTGTTATCACTGTTGACGTTGCTGGTGGTCGCGAGGCTGCCGAGAAGTTCCTGGGTAACCTCAAGGTCTTCTCCATTGCAACGCATGTTGCAGACGCTCGTTCTTGCTGTTTGCATCCAGCTTCTTCAACTCATCGCCAACTTACCGACGAGGAGCTTGTAGCAGCAGGTATTACCCCAGGTACTGTGCGATTGAGCTGCGGTATTGAGGGCACTGAGGACCTTATCAACGACGTCGAGCAGGCACTTGCTGCGCTGTAGTTAGACGCTCAAAAACCGCTCATGTTTATGGCGAGAAGATCTTGGAATCAGAAGATCTTCTCGCCATGTTTTTGTAATGAGTAAGTTGTGCGCGGAGCTTGCCGGGCGCGCTGAACAGCGGTTGTTGCGAGTGAGCGGTCTATTGGGCACGGGAGATGGACTCGGGATCTAAGTGGTCTTCTGGGCTAGAGAGTTCGGAAGCTGCAAGCTCTGCCTCTGCAAGTTCCGCCTCGGTGAGCTGGGTATCCTCATCTTGGAGCTCAGATGCTTCGTCTGCGTTATCAGCGTCTACACCCCTAAAGTGCTTGCGATAGATGTGGATAAGGCAGCCAACAGAAAGCAGCGCCGAGAGTATGTTGGATACAACTGAGACGTACCAGAGCGCGTCCAGACCAAAGGGCCTCAGCACCATAAGCGAGCTGATAGGGAAGATGAGTGCCATAAAGACGCTCAAAAGGTTGGAGATCTTTGTTTGCTTCAGGGCAATGGCAAGACTCTCGGTGCACATGGTAATCCAGCTAAAAATGAAGATAAAAGCATGAATGCGCATAGCTGGGATGGCCATGTTGAGCAGCTCTTGCGTTCCTTCAGGCAGGTAGAGTTTGACCAAGAACTCCGAGAAGAAGAACGAGACGCAGAAGGCAAAGATGCCAATAATGATGCCTGTGGAGAAGATGTACTTCTCGATAGCAAGTACTCGATCTTTTTTCTTTGCGCCCCAGTTGTAGCCAATGGCCGGCTGCATGGCATCAGCCTGTCCATAAATGAGCGGCTGGATGAGGCCACCAGAGTAGAGAAGCACGCCATAAGAAGCAATGGCAATATCTCCGCCGAGGCTCAGCAGGGCAGCGTTCATAAGCAGGGAATAAATCCTGCTCGAGATGTTCTGCATAAAGATAGGGAAGCCGTTTACAAAGATTTCTTTGATATGCGTCCAATTAAAGTGTGGCTTTACAAACTTAAGGATTTGCTTGTTACCAATAAAGGGCCAGATGCCATAAAGGGACGAGAAGGTAATTGAGATGCAGTAGCCCAGTGCCGCATACTCAACGGATAATCCCAAAACACCTAGGAAGTAGTATTCAAGCACGGTTCCCAGAATTGCGGAAATAAAGGCAATGCTGGTAGAGCGTCTAATTTTGCCACAGATTTTAAGGAAGTTATCAACAGCGTATGAGATGCACATAACCGGCAAGAACAGTGTCCATACGCGCAGGTAGATAGTTCCTTGTTCGGCAATCTTTCCTTGAGCGCCCATCAGTGCTAAAACGTTTGGTGCACAAAAGAAGAAGAAAATGCCGCTGATAACACCTGTGGTAATAAGCATGATGAATGCAATGGTAAAGATGTTATTAGCTGTGTGGTGATTCTTCTTGCCGTGCTCAACGGCAATAACCGCAGAGGCTCCAACGCCAATAAGGTCGGCAACAGCAAAGCAGAGAATGACCAGCGGAATGGCAATGGTTACTGCGCCAAAAGACTCCTGACCCAGATAGCGTCCAACAAGGATTCCATCTGCGGTGTCGTAAAGCATCGACGCAAGCATAGCAATAGCGCCTGGAAGGGCTGCTCGTATAAATAATTTAAATGGTGGTGTTTCCGCAAAAAGCTTATTCGATTCCATACTTCTCCTCGATTAGTGGTGGAACATGTCAGACAGACTCGTGGTGTGGACATGTGACACGCTCACGAGAAGATTAAAAAAGCATCGAACAAGCCTCCTTACATACTTGCAGGTACACGGACAGTTGCACATACTAACACAGCAAAGTAGCTAATGCTATGATTTATTTGAACATTTTGGACAAGTGTGAGGATTTTTTGTGTCAACGGAGCAGAAAAAAGATATCGGCGCTGAGCTAACCAAGCTGGCTGAAAACTCAAAGGTAAGCGAGCTTTCTAAAAAGGTCACCGAGGCATCATCTGAGCTGGCAGAAAACGTTTCTGAAGTAGCAGAGCGTGCCGAGAAAATCCTTGTAGTTGGTGAAGATGAGCCATTGGAGCGTCCTGCGTCTGATCGAGTTAAGGCCACTATTCCTAGAACTCCTGCTCAACATATCTTACGTATTGTCTCAATTGTATTGATTATCTTGGGCGCGGCAGATGTTTTGATAACATTGGCGTCTCTTTTTGCTACTATCACAGGCTTACAACCTGCAGTTCCTTTAGAGAAGCTTGAATTTAGTGGCGTGTATTTTACGTTTAGCAATAACGTACTTCTGGGCTATGTATTTGTGCTTCTTATTGGTATGTTGCAAGTTGTCACTTCGATATTTGGATTACGTGCCGCCAAAGACTCATCAAAAGTTGAACCATATAGATTTCTTTGCTATCTGATCGGCCTGATTATTCTGGTAGGAATTTTATGGGCCTGGGGTAGAGGAGAGCTGATTATTCTTGATCCCTTTGTTCAACTTAATACTATAGTTTACGTGGTAATTTGTTCCAATCTTGCGGATAAAGTAAAGAAGGAGCACGACCAGGGTATTGTGGGAACTACGTATTGGCGCTCTCGTCATCAGCGAGTTCTTCATTTCTTTTCGCTGGTCTCTATTGCATTGAGCGGAATTGCACTTTTTCTAGTTCTTATTCTGCTTGGACTGCATGACCTTTCTAGAGTTGTAAATCAACCGTTCTTGGCAACTGTTAATCAATTTCTTGAGCAACAGGGTATTCTTACTATTTTCTTGGTGACAGTTGGTGCAGTATTTTCTCTTGCTGCAGGTCTTCTTGCCCTTAAGGGTTCAAATGATGCCCGATTTATTAGACCGTACATTCTTGCTGTAGGAATTATTGTTCTATTTGACGTAGCAAGAATCATCTTTACGGCACTAACGCAGGGTATTCCTGCCGTAACCAGCCAAGATGTCTTTGAGCTTGTTTATAACGCCTCCGGATTGTACTTGGCTATTCGTATTGAGGCGGGGCTTCCCAATAGCTATGGTTTGCGCTTGTGGAAGAAGATTCATTCAAGGTCCTAGCATCTAAAGTAACCTCACGTAAAAAGCCTCTGTATCCTGTGAACTGCCTCCCATTTCTTGGACACGAGAAATAGGAGTCAGTTCAAAACACACCTATGTCGGATAATCTGTTAAAAAGACGTATACATTACGCTGAAAATACCCCAATCATGCAGATTATCGTCATTAGGTGTGTAAAATGCCCGCAATTGAGCAGAATATCCGACTTAGGTGTGTTCCGTAGAT
>CAUVID010000056.1:0-6517 GCA_963551855.1 Lancefieldella parvula
AAGTCTTACTTAGCAGGAAGAATAGAAGGAGTGACGCAGACAACATCCTTAAGTCCTGCGGCTTTGAGCTCTTTGATCTGCTCGTCAGTTGCACCTGTATCAGTAATGAGAAGATCAATGTCTTCTGCAGAGCCAAACTGGAAGTTGGAAGTAGTGCCCAGCTTAGAAGAATCAGCAACAACATAGTGCTTTCTAGAGCGCTTGAGCATCTGAGCGTTAATTGCTGGCTCAGGGGATGTTGCAGAAGTAAGACCAAATTCTCCCGAGAAACCCGTGCAGCCCAAGAAGCATTTAGCAGCAGTAATGTGCTGGATGCACTCAAGAGCGGTATCACCAGTCATGGAAGCGCGTGGAGGACGGATGTCACCACCAGTAAGGATGATAGAAAGATCGTGGATGTTCTCAAGCAACAGCGCCTTGCCGTTGTTAGTAACAACAGTTACGTCGTGAGCATCAATCCACTCAAGCATCTCAAGAGCAACGGAGCTGGTGTTGATGAAGATGCAATCACCATCCTCAACGTAGCGAGCGGCCTCGCGGGCAATTGCTTTGTTAGAGCGAATCTGCCTTGAGCCAGAAGGACGACCATAAGGATTAAGCAGGGTAGCAATACCATACTGACGAGTCAGGATGCCGCGCTTCTCAAGAAAATCCAGGTCACGTCTGATAGTCAAAGAAGAAACTTCAAAATGATCAGCAAGCTCTAAAACACTTGCCTGTCCTTCTTTTTCTAGCAGCTCAGTAATTGCCTCGCGACGCGAATCTACGTAAGCCTTACTCCTTTTCATAAATGCCCTCCCTTTATGAGCAACATTTTTTCTTTGAATGTTCATTCATCAATAAAATAGAACATCAGAAGAAGCATATCAAGATATTTCGGAAAATAATAGTGTGAATATATATGAATGTTTTAGATTATAAAAAATTTAACATATAAATTTTACATGGGATAATAGAAGGCGCTTCAATTACGTTCATAAAAACATGAACATTTGTATAGCTACATGAACAAAAGATGCGCTGAAAAAATATGAACAACTTTGATTACTGCTTTAGTAAAATTGATTGAAGTTAAGAACGTTTCGTGGCATATTATCAAGTTATTAAGACTTGTCATGAGACGGCTTTGAGCCAATGTGTCTCATAAAGAGAAAGGCAAGGTAGTGCTGTGTTAAGTGATCTCCTTACCGAAGACCTGGTGCAGCTCAATGTTGTAGCTTCTAACTGGGAAGATGCAATTAGAAAATCTGCACAACCACTCGTTGATAACAAAAAAGTAACTGAGGGCTATGTTGATGACATCATTAAAGGTGTCAACGAACTCGGCCCTTATATTGTTATTACCGAGCATGTGGCCCTTCCTCATGCACGTCCTGAGTCCGGCGCACTTGAGCCTGCAGTAGGCATTACCATGCTTAAGGATTCTGTTGAGTTTGGCAGCAAAGACAACGATCCAGTTAAGTTTCTTTTCCCACTTGCAGCAAAAGATAGTGAAGGCCACCTTAGTGCCCTTCAGTCTCTTGTTGAATTGCTGAGCGATCCAGATTTCTTTGCTCAGCTTGAAAAAGCTCAGTCACCAAAAGATGTTGTGGACCTTGTCCACGCAAAGGAAGGTAGGTTGTAATGGCTGATAAGAAGTTTCACGCACTGGTTTGCTGCCGTGCAGGTATGGGTTCTTCCATGATGCTCAAGATCAAGATTGACCAGGTCATCAAAGAGAATGATCTTCCAATCGAGACTGAGCACGGTAATCTGGATTCCCTGATTGGTTTCAATGGCGATCTTGTCATCACCATGCCTGACCTCACCGATGAGCTCAACGCTGACGATCGCGTTCCTTCTGCAGTTGGTATTACCAACATTGTTGACAAGGCAGAGATGAAGGAAAAGCTCACCGCTTGGCTCGCAGAGCACAACGTATAAGCTCCCCTTTGTATCTTTTTGGCGGGAGCTTCTCGTCTTACGCAATATGAGTTGCCTTCGGCGAGAAGCTCTCGCCAAACCTTTGACAAGAGGTACTTGTCACGTGATTTAGAGAACTTATCTGAGTAGGTTCGTCGGTTTATTTGCTGAAAGGGATTACGCATGCTCAATGCAATTCTCATGCAGCTCAGAGACACAGCCGTCATCATGGGCATTATTGCTCTTGTCGGCCTCTTGCTGCAGAAGAAGTCCGCTGTGGACGTCTTCTCCGGAACTGTGAAGACCATTATTGGCTTCATGATCTTCAACATTGGTTCTAGCGCTATGTCCGCTCAGGTCAACATCTTCAGCGACATGTTTAGTCGTGCATTCGCTGTTAAGGGCGTTGTAACCCAGGTTGAGGTCGCAACTGCTCTTGCACTGAACACCTATGGTACTGAGGTTGCTCTTGTAATGGTCCTTGGCTTCATCATGAACCTTGTGTTTGCCAAGATTACCCCATTCAAGTCCGTCTTCTTGACTGGTCAGCACTTCCTGTACTTCTCCTGCGTACTCGCACTGGTCTTCATTGCTCTTGGTCTCCCAATGTGGGTCACCATTGTTCTTGGTGGTGTCATCCTCGGCTTCTGCGGCGCTGCGCTACCTTCGTTGTGCCAGCCATTCGTAAACAAGCTTGTTGGTGGAGATTCCATCGCAATCGGCCACTTCAACTGCATCGGTTATGCATTCTCCGGTTACGTTGGAAAGCTCTTTGCTAAGAAGAACGAGGAGGAGGGCGAGAAGGAAGCTAAGGAGCTCCCAGAGTTCTTCAAGCTCTTCAAGGACTTTGTCTTCTCCGTTGCTCTCTTCATGATTGTTCTGTTCTACGTTGTTACTATTGCATGCCTTGTCACCGGTCACTTTGGCGACACCCTTGCAAACAACAAGCCATTCACCAGCTACTTTGGTAACGATATGTGGTGGATTTGGCCATTCCTTGCTGGTCTTCAGTTTGCTGCTGGTATGTCCGTTCTTGTTTACGGCGTCCGTCAGTTCATTGCTGAGATTACCGCTGCATTTGTCGGCATCTCCGAGAAGCTCATTCCAGATGCACGTCCTGCAGTCGACTGCCCTGCAATCTTCCCATTTGCACCAAACGCTGTCATCATCGGATTCATTGGCTCCTTCCTTGGCGGCCTTGTTGCAATGGCACTTATGGTTGCATTCCACAGCCCAACCATCATGATTCCTGCAGCAGGCATCTGCTTCTTCTCTGGTGGTACTTGCGGCGTTTGTGGTTATGCTTACGGTGGATGGCGCGGTGCTCTTCTTGGCTCCTTCCTGGTTGGTATCTTCCTGACCGCTGGTCCTCTGATTCTCTATCCTGCATTTGCTCAGCTGGGAATTGCAGAGGCATCCTTCCCTAACGTTGACTACAACATCGTTGGTTCTATCATCTACGGCATCGGCTCACTCTTTGGTCTTGCCTAAGCCTAGATTTCTGTAGTACCTACTCAGCTCTACGGTTTCTTAGGGCGCTCGTGGAAAGCCCGCGGGCGCCCTTTTAAAAGCTTCACAACAAGGAAAAACATGGCAGACGAGAAGAACAACAAAAGTGTTACTGAGTCAGTGCTTGGCGATATGTTTGGCCTCAGCGTTGACAAACAGCCTGCTCCAGAGCTTCCCAAAGATCAATTAGTTCTAGAAGTTCTTGAAGATAGAACTCGTTTGATGGTTCAGGGAATTCTGTACTTGCTCCTGGCGTTTGGCTCTCTTGCTCTGACATTTTTCTATTGGGTTTACGCCAATGTAAGCGGCAATATTTTAGGTCTTGTTGGTGTTATTGCAGGACTCACCATTACGTGGTTTGCATCACGAGCCATGGGAAAACGCTTTAGTCGTTTTGCCAGCGGCATTCATGTTATTGATTTTGGACAGAAAAACGTATGTATCTTTGCAAAATCCGACAAGAGAAAAGCACTTGTCGTTCCTTATACCAAGATTAAAAGCTACAAACTCATCCGACAGGGCAAGGCATTGCGCCTGCTTCTTGAAGGCGCTTGGGTAAGCCATCCTTCCGGATTTGAATTTGTAGACATTAACCGTCCTTTTATGGCCACCACGCTTGATCAAATTCAAGAGCAGATTGAGCAGCTTATGGCTCAGCACAAGGTCAAAGAGACGCGTTAGCTCAGCATGTAGTAAGTGTCTTTGAGCGCTGCCTCACAGACAGAAAAGGAGTTGTAATGGCAACTGAAAAAGAGCAGGTTCAGGAGTTTCTCTCCATTGTGGGAAAGTCGCTTCATCAGTATGTAGAGAGCATTGATTTTGATGCGCTTTCTGCAGCTAAAAAGCTTATTTTGGATGCAGAGGCAAAGGGCGGCCGTCTGCACGTAACCGGTATTGGTAAGCCAGGTCACGTCTCCGGTTATGCTGCATCGCTTTTCTCGTCAACTGGAACTCCAACCTACGAGCTTCACGGTACCGAGTGTGTCCACGGATCTGCTGGTCAGACTCGTCCTGGTGACGTGGTCATTGCTATTTCCAACTCCGGCGAGACAGGCGAGCTCAAGGCTACCGTTGCCTGCCTTAAGAACGTTGGCGTGCACATTATTGCGCTGACCGGAAATCCTAACTCTTGGCTGGCAAACGAGGCAGAGGTTGCCCTTATTGCAGGTGTTGAGCAGGAGGGCGATTCCATGAACAAGCCTCCACGCGCCTCAATTCTGGCTGAGATTATGGAGCTCCAGTGCCTCTCTATCCTGCTTCAAAACGAGTACGGCCTTAACCCAGAGCAGTACGTTAAGTGGCATCCCGGTGGAGCTCTTGGCGCGTCCATTCGCGAGGGCAAATAACCCCAGATAAACACTGCAATACGTACAGAGGAGGTTGCATGTCAACATTTAAGGGCGTTATTGTCCCTATGGTCACGCCGTTTAACCGCGACGAAGAACAGTCTATTAACTACGAAGCAGCTGAGCAGCTTCTAGAAAAGCTTATCTCCGAGGGCGCTGACGGTATCTTTACGTTTGGTTCTAACGGTGAGTTCCACGTTTGTAACCCTGACGAGAAGATCAAGTTCTCCAAGTTTATTATCGAGAAAACCGCAGGTCGTCTTCCTGTTTATGTAGGAACCGGCGCTTGCTCAACAAAAGAGGCTCTCTACATGAGCCGTGAGGCAGAGGCAATTGGTGCAGACGCACTTTCTGTCATCAACCCTTACTTCCTGGGCATTTCTGATCAGCAGCTGGTCGAGTACTTCAAGACAGTTGCTGCAAGCGTTAAGATTCCTGTCCTTCTGTACAACATTCCTAAGGGTACCGGCAAAAACATCTCTAAAGAGGCAGTTGAGCAGCTGGTAACCATTGAGAACATCAAGGGTATTAAGGACAGTTCCGGCAACATTGATAACCTCAAGGATTATCTGGACGCTGCCGCTGGTCACGACGTAGACGTACTTGTTGGCTCTGACGGAAAGATCTCTGAGGCTCATGCTCTTGGAGCTCAGGGTACTATTGCAGGTACCGCAAACCTTATTACCAAGGTTGTCGTTAACCTTTGGAAGGCTCTTGAGGCAGGAAATGCAGAGGAAGCAGCCCGCCTGCAGGCAGAGATTGAACCAATTCGCGACATCCTTCACCTTGGAAGCACCCCTCAGACGCTTAAGCGTTCTCTTGAGCTTGCTGGATACCCTGTTGGTCCTGCTCGTTTCCCCGTTACCGAGGTTGCAGAGGGTGTTGACGAGAAGATCTATGCAATGCTTGACCATTACGGAATTGCTCATAACTAAGAATCAAAAATGACGGGTTTCTCGCCAGCTCAATAGGGTAGAGCGAGATACATTTACAAGGAGATGTTGTATATGAAGATGCAGAAAGCTGCTGTTTCTCAGGCACTAGTAGATACCTGTGCGTTTGCAGTTGTTCGCGTCCCAACAGTTGAGCGTGGTATTGAAATTGCTGAGGGTCTTGCAGAAGGCGGCGTTCATGCAATGGAGATTAGCTACACCCTGCCAAACGCAGGCGAGGTTATTGCTGCAATTAGAGAGCGTCTTGGCGACAAGATGATTGTTGGTGCAGGTACCGTTATGGAGCCAACAACTGCTCGTCTTGCTATCATGGCTGGCGCTCAGTTCATTGTTGCTAACTGCGGCTCTGATGAGGTTGCTCGTATGTGTAACCTGTATCAGATTCCTTACGCACCTGGTTGCACTACTATGACCGAGGCAAATCACAGTCTTGAGATGGGCGCTGCCTTTATTAAGTGCTTCCCAATTTCTAACGTCTATGGTCCTGAGCTGGTTAACCTCTTTAAGACCCCAACTCCTTGGATGCCTCTGATGGCTTCTGGCGGCATTAATCTTGACAACCTTGCTGAGTGGCTTGAGCGTGGCGTTGATTGCTGCGGCATGGGAAGCCTGCTTACTAAGGGCTCAAAAGAGGAGATTGCCGCTAACGCAGCTAAGGTACGTGCCATCATTGATGAGACACGTGCAAAGATGCAGACTGCATAAGTAACGCTTTTCTTGCGATTGTTAGACCGCTTTTTCTGAAATGAACTACCTCCCATTTCTTGGACACGAGAAATGGGAGTCAGTTCAAAACACACCTAAGTC
>CAUVID010000057.1:0-6442 GCA_963551855.1 Lancefieldella parvula
AGCCCGTGCGGCAGAATCACACCTTCTAGCTGCGGTATTTGCTGACTGGATTTGGCGGGCTGTTGTCAGATCAGAAAGTAGCTGTGGCATAAGCTGCACAGAAAGACTCAAGACCAGCTGCAATCCCGGAAAGCGTACGCTTGAGCGCTGAAACATCTCAAGCGGCGATACTACTGCAAATAGGCACTCAAGCCAGCTCAAAGTACTTACAAGCACCAGACCTGAGGTAGCTCCGTACACCAGACTTTCTGCGTACAGCTGTGTGTGTCCAAAAGAATACAAAACGGTAGAGCCAGATGCCGAGAAAAACGGATTGATTATCGCCATCAATATAATAATTGGAGCATACCAAACAAGCTGTTTAGCAGCATGTTTGGTGCCAAACAACTGGATTGTACAAAGCTGCGCCCCTAGAAAAGCAATCAGCGCACAGAGAGGTTGAAAAGAAAATGCGGCAAGCACAACCTCGCATCCAAACAGCACAACCGTAGCAAGTGGATGAAGACGAGAAAAGCTTGTGCGCGCGGGATTCATTAGTTCACCGCGTTAACGTACGTCCAAACAACCGAATCGCCATCATGCAGAACATATGCATCTGACGTGTAGTTAGGCTGAACACCGTTAACTGAATATACCCAACCGCTCTGTGAACCATGGTCACGCTCTGCAAGCCCATTAATAGCCGCAACGTACATACCAAACGACGTGCTACGTGCATTTACCCCGGCTCCACTTGCAAGCAACGCGTCATAGACTGACGTACCCTCTTGCACCTGGAGGTTGACAGTAAATGAAGACCCTTTGGCTGCAGAGCCGTCAACCGTAACACTTACAGAAAGCGCACTATTCTCTTTATGAGGAGCAGCTACAGCGTTTGTTGAGTTACCAGAGTTAGAAGGCTCCGACGTTTTCTGATTAGAAGAATCCTGCGTTTTAGACGCATCAGCATTTGATTGAGCGTCTGAACTAGAGCTCCCTTGCGTCTGTGACGTCTGAGAGTCTGTTTGTGTGCCAGAAGCACCTGCTACCGTCTGACCTTGTGCGGTAGGAGCTTCTTGAGCAGAAGTGCTTGAAGCAGGCGTAAAGAAATACTGAATCAATGTCCATGCAAAGAAAAGCATGAACACAAAAGATACTATTGATGCTGCCAAATAGAGAATCCGTTTGGATTCTCTTGTGAGCTTAACCACTATCTCACCTGGCCTCGGCCATTGGAAACATGGTGAATTGCAGCAGTTTCTTTCTTAAGCAACACTACAAACACTGCAAGAACTGCGCCAGAAGCAAAGAAACCAAAGACACTCAGAAGTGGAATGGTAGGCGCAGAGGACACCTGCTGTGGGGCAGCGGCCTGCTTATTTGAGTATTCAGTAGGTGGAAGCTGCTTCTCGTCAGAGTTGTTATCTGCAGTCTTGTTCTCAGATGGAGCCTTTGTAACCTCCTCACCAGCACTCGCAGCGGTGGTCGAGGAAGTTTCATGCGCAGCTGGAGATGAAGGATCTTGAGCTGGCACGTTTGTAGATGTGGAATCTGTCCTGCTGAAAATGTCTCCAGATGGCTGGGTATTCTCGCCAGAAGGTTTCTGATTAATAAGCGAGAAAAGCGTTCCGGAGTCGTTGGTGTAGTAGAGATTACCCTCAAAGTCTGCAATGACCGACGATGTGGTGTAGTTCTGATGATCTGTATCTGGAGTGTAAATCTGAGCTGCTCGGCTGGTGCCCAACTTGTATACCCATACGCCACCAGGTAGACCGTTTACCGTGAAGTAGGCATAGGTACCGTTTTGTTGAACAGAAACAAGAGGAGTGCTCTGAGACTTACCCTTGCCAGCACGAGCCTGGTCAATCACCGTAAAGGTGTCAAGAGAAATCACAGAGATAGTTCCGTAGCCCTCAGCATCGACGCCGTTAACAAAGACATTAGAACCGCTGATAGTTGGTGTAGAGGTGGACTCTGCTGCAAATTTGACTTGCTTCTCCTCAACAAGAGAAGAACCGTTTCTTCTAATCAGGTGCAGCGTACCGTCATTTCTGGTTACAGCAAGATAGGTTCCATTACCGTTTTGATCAACGGAGACAGGAACAATACCTGCGCGAATTGGTGAACCAAGGTTAAGCTCAGCCTCGATGGCACCGGTTGTACCGCTGATAAGCCTGACAGAGGAGGACTCGTCGCCAATCATAAAGTCAGAGCCAGAAGCTGCTGCGCCAGACCAGTAATAACCTGCAGGCTGACCAGAGGTTGCTCCAGGAATATTTGCAGGCTGCGCATTCTGCTTCCAGCGAAGCGCACCAGTTGTAGCGTCAACAGCAACCATATAGCCACCAGCTGCGTCAAATCCGCTCATCTTAGTAAACTCAGCCAAGATGGTGCCATTATTAACCGTCAGGCTAGAAACGGACTGCAATGCATTGGTGGTATCCAGCGGCTCTGTCTTCCAGATGCACTCCATAGTTGTTGCCGAGAATGCGGTAAGACATCCATCATCGGTAGCAACAACAATCATGCCATTAATGTACAGAGGACGTGCAAAGTACGAGACCTTCGAGCCAATCTGTGCCTCGGCAATAAGGTTACCTGTTGCAGCGTCAACTGCTTTGAGAGTAGAACCGCTTACGTAATAGACCGTATCATGAACAATGACCTGATCAGAAACAAATCCAGGTGTATTCTGAGTTCCTTCAGTCACACTCCAACGAAGAGCTGCAGAATTAATGGGGGTGCTCTGCGTAGTAGTGGAACCATTTCCGCTACCAAAACCGCTCCAAGATGCCTCGTAGTTAGGGTGCTCAGCAAATGGATTGATGACCAACTCATTTTGAGGAGTTGGAATAGAGCTATCCTGACCACCATATGTCCAGGTAATGGTAGTGTTTTCGTCCAAGACAACGTTGTTTGCCATCTTGTCCGAAAGCTGACCGTTTACAAAGAACTGCCACCATTTATAGGCGCCATCTACCTGCGCTGTTGCAAGCGTAAGTCCCTGTGAAGGCGACGTAATAGAAGACAAATAACCGCCCGCTGCATCGTAGGTAAGGCCATTATTCTTCAGGTAGTCATACGTTACCTTGTCAGCAGTGGTACCCTTACGAACCTCAATAGTCTGAGTAGGAGCCCAGTGCTGAGGCTTACCGTCTTTATCAAGACCTACTACAGAAAGAGTGACGGAAACAAGCTGACTTGGATCTGGGTCTTCCTCTACAGGTCGAGCGCCCTTCTCGCCTGCCACGGTAAAGGTGGCAGAGACCTTCTGATTAGTAAGGGCCTGGAACTGCTCGTTATCTGGATACAGGCTTGCATAGCGAGAATAGCGTGCACTTGAAAGAAGTGCCGAAACCGTAACAGACGTGTTGTACTCAGGAGTCTGTGCGAGAACAAGATTCTCGTTCTGAATGATTGTTGGCTGAGAAGAACTGTACGTACGCGCCTGATCAGAAGGGCCCATGGGGTCGTATGTTGGGAACTCCGAAGGCACAATACCACTTGCGGTCTTATCGGTATTGTTAACATCATAAGACCAGGTCAAAGAGCCGTCAGCAGCACGATAGAACTTGTTTGGTGTAGCCAGGGATTCAGAAACGCTATCCTGCTTATTCTGCTGACCAGAAGGAGTAGCAAGTGCATCCCAGAAATGAGCCTTAGACTCATTCATCAAAGCAAGCTCTGCATCAATGTCAGCCTGATTAAGCGGGCTTACCGTAACCGTAAGAGTCTTAGAGACTGATACCTCAGGATTTTCTTTATCGGTAACGGTCAGAGTGATGTCTACCTGCTGCGCGGAAGCAGAAGGCAAAGGCTGGTACACCGTTCCCCTATAGCCATTGAACGTAATAGCAGCATTGGAGGAAGTGTATGTAAACTGATAGCGCTTTCCGTCCAAGCCAAAGTTCTTTGGCGTAGGCATCTGCAGGTCATCTGTAACCGCCTGAGCATTAATTGAGTGATTGGTATACACATCTTTAATACTTGATGCCGAGAAACGCCTGTTAATGCGCCTCAAGAGATTATTCTGTGCATCGGTAATAGCCGAAGGATCTCCGGGAACCGTTATGGTAAAGGTTTTCTGATAACTTGTCTGAGGAGCGTCGGAGCTGCTTAAAGAGACATTTGCAGTCAGCGTTACCTGCTTGTCACGAATGCCGCGGGTAACTGTTGCCTTATAGGGCTCAGTGCCGTATCCATCAACGCGAACTACAGAGGTATCTGAGCTAGTCCAAGTGACCTTAGACCATGAAAGTTGGTTTCCATCTGCGGAAACAAGCTTATGTGGAAGAGTAAAGTCTGAAGTTACAGAAGATTCATTCTGTCCTGCCGCGTATGATGGCGCAAGGTTTTGAGATACGTCAGCAAGTTGCGCCTGAGATTTTGCCTCATCCCAAGGAATTAAAACATTGCAGGTATATTGGACGGTCTTTCCGTCTTTAGAAAGTTCAAAGGTAACTTTTGCCTGACGGAGGATAAGAGTGCTTCTCTGGTTAGTAAAACCGGCCGCATCCATCCAGAAGTACTCAATAGAACCATTAGTCGCAAAATCAGTAGAAATGCCTGCGTGAGCATATGAGGCTGTCGAAGACATCTGAACAGATGCCACTCTAACGTTAACCTCTCCAGCACCAATACGACGCAGCTCTTCTGCAACCATGGTGTTGAGGTTAGTATCTACCCCATAGCGAGGTTTTGGCTTATAGAAGGAATTAGTCAGAGTTTCTACTGCCTGATCCAGCGTTTTATGTGGATAGTCAGTCTCATTTGTGGTTGCTGCAACACCAGGGCCTGTCTCTTCAGAGGTTGTGGTTGCACCACTTGTAGCTTCTACCGTACCAGAAGCAGCTTCCGTACCAGAAGCGTTGTCCTGAGCAGTAAGGGCATTCTCTGCTGAGGAGGTTGCAGTAACAGTAGTGGTCAGCTCCCCCGCTGCTTCTGCGAATGCAGGAGCTGGTAAGAGCGCAAACACTAAAAGTATGGAGAAAAGGCTATTGAGCGCCTTTTTAAACATGCTTCTAATTCCTTCCAACTTGTGGTGAGTTGAGCCTTCTTGCCATAACAAGCACCACAATTCCAAGTACAACTAAAGGCAGACTGAGCAACTGTCCCATGGTAATAAAGCTGCCAAAGAGATAGCCGAGCTGCTCGTCAGGAACACGAACAAATTCCACAACAAACCTAAAAATGCCATAGAGCATCAAAAACGTTCCAATGAACGTTCCTTGTGGACGAGGAGGATACTTCCTAGAAAGGACGTACAAAATAACAAACATCAGAAGGCCCTCGAGAAGTGCTTCGTAGAGCTGAGAAGGGTGACGATAAACCGCTCCTCCTGTCTCAAACATAACTCCCCAAGGCAGATCTGTTGGTTTTCCCCAAAGCTCACCGTTAATGAAGTTTGCGCAGCGTCCAAAGAAAAGACCAAGCGGCGCACCAATAACTCCCAGGTCACAGATGGTAGGGATAGAGAGATCCGATGCCTTACAGACAATAGAGCCGCCAACAACAGCGCCTACAAGGCCACCGTGGAAGCTCATGCCACCTTGACTTAAGGCAAATGCATCAAGTGGATGAGCCACGTAATAACCAGCGCCGTAGAAAATAACGTAGAACAGACGGGCGCCAACAATAACGCCAAACGAGATGCCGACCATCAAATTAAGTACGTCATCAAGGGTAACGTTAAGTTTCCAGCGCTGAGCAGTTCTATACATAACTACGCCAGCAAGCACAAAGCCCACCAGATATGCCAGGCCATACCACCTGATAGACAGTGGACCCAGAGAAAGTGCTACTGGGTTTAATGAATGATAAAAAGCATCAAGCCACACAATACGTCCTACTTACTAAAACTACTTTGAAAGAACATGCGAAGGAGTTGCTCCGCGCTGACCCTGATAATGGCTACCAAGATCTTTGCAGCCATAAGGACGCTCAACAGGAGAGCTCATACGCTCAAAGGAAAGCTGGCCAATTCTCATGCCAGGATGCAAGATGATTGGAAGGTTAGCAACATTAGAAAGCTCCAATGTGAGTTCTCCGTCCCAACCTGGATCAACATAACCTGCAGTTGAGTGAATCATAAGGCCTAAGCGACCCAAGGTGGACTTACCTTCAAGTTTGCCAAGGATATCGTCAGGAATAGCAATGCGCTCAAGCGTAGTACCAAGCGCAAACTGACCAGGATGAAGAACAAAAACTTCTCCCTCAGGAACATCAATTGACTCAGTAAGACCCTCTTGAGCTACAAGTGGATCAATTGAGGTGTGCGTAGAATTGCGGAAGATTCTAAAGTTTGAGCCAAGACATACGTCAACCGATGCAGGCTGCACATTCTGCTCACACAGAGGCTCAATAACGATACGACCAGCAGCAATCTCGGCTTTAATGTCGCAATCAGAAAGAACCACAACGTCCACCTTTCTTACGTCATACAAATGTATGGTCAGAAAAACTA
>CAUVID010000058.1:0-6175 GCA_963551855.1 Lancefieldella parvula
CCAGCCTCGTCAGCTGCGTTGAGATAAGCGTCGATCTGGTCACCATAGTGATGAGAGTCAAACTCATCTTTTGCCTCATTGTACTCGGCGTCGCCGATACCCATGAAGTGGAAACCCTTGTCAAACAGGTTGTCGTTGACCCAGTCAGTAGCTCCCGTACCAACAGTAGAGATGGAGATGAAGTACACAAGAGCCATGATGATAACGAAGATTGGAAGACCAAGGATACGGTTAGTAACAACGCGGTCAATCTTCTCGGAAGTGGTCAGCTGCTTTGGAGCCTTCTTGACGCAAGCTGCCATGACGCCAGCGATCCACTCATAACGGTCAGAAGTAATGATGGACTCAGCGTCGTCGTCACGAGACTGCTCAACTGCAGCAATGATCTTCTCAAGCTCAGCGGTCTTCTCGGCAGAAAGGTTAAGAGGAGCAATTGCATTTGCATCGCGCTCAAAGACCTTAATGGAGTACCAACGAGAAAGAGTTGCAGGGGCAAGGCCCTCGATTGAAGTAGCAATCTTGCCAAGAGCCTCTTCAACCTCTGGGGTAAAGCACTTAACACCCTCAGCAGGAGTTCCCTCCTGGCCGGCCTTAATTGCAGTCTTTACCAGAGTGTCAATGTTCTTGTTGCGAAGTGCGGAAACCTCAATAACCTCAACACCAAGCTGCTTGGAAAGCTCCTTGGTATCAATGACGTCACCGGACTCCTTGAGCAGGTCAACCATGTTAAGACCAAGGATAACTGGACGGCCAGCCTCAAGAATCTGAGTAGTCAGATAGAGGTTACGCTCCAGGTTGGTAACATCGAGAAGGTCAATAATGGCGTCTGGGCGCTCATTAATGAGGTAGTCACGAGATACCTGCTCCTCAGGTGAATAAGGAGACAGAGAGTAAATACCAGGAAGGTCGACAAAGGTGACGTCCTTATCGGCACGCCAGTTTGCCTGCTTCTTCTCAACGGTAACGCCTGGCCAGTTGCCGACGTAGCCGTTTGAGCCCGTAAGCTCATTGAATAGGGTGGTCTTACCGCAGTTTGGGTTACCTGCAAGACCAATAATAGTCTTTTGTGCCATTAGGCTTCCTCTACCTTGTGAACGTCTACTACTTCAATGCTTGCAGCTTCATCCTTGCGGATAGAAAGCTCGTAGCCACGAACTGTGAGCTCAATTGGGTCTCCCAGTGGTGCTACTTTCTTGACGTAAACCTCAGTGCCCTTAGTAAGGCCCATGTCCATGATGCGACGTTTCACGGCGCCTACACCCTTTAGCGCAGCAACCGTGCAACTCTCCCCCACCTTAACTTCTTTCAGAGTTGCCATAACCTTCCTTTCATCGAAACACGTATTAAAAGCCGCGGGTTTTACCAGCAGCGCAATACAACAAAGTGTTTAGAGCGGAGAAACCATGATGTGCGACGACATCTGACGATTCAGTCCAAGTCGTGCACCCTTAACGCTAACAATAACGTCGCCGTTGACTCGTGAAATAACCTTTACCTCGGCGCCCTCAACAAAACCAAGTGTTGAGAGGTGCTGGCGAAGATCAGAAGCACCCTTAACCGTTACGATCAACGCAGTCTCTCCCTCACCAAGCATGGCAAGAGGAAGAACTGGACCAGAATTTGCAGAACCCTGTGAGGTCTTTTCTGTATCCATGCATCCCCCAAAATAACGTAGGCAAACTAAGTTTGCTCTTTCGAACTTTTACTTCATTAGTATCAACTAAAAGTTAAGGTAATTCAACTTTCATTTAATAATTAAAATAAAAATAAGGCGAGAAACTCTGTCTACCAGTGGTTTCTCGCCTTGTAAATATTGCAACTTTATTTCAGGTAATCCTAGTTTTACGTAAACATAAACGATTGTTTGCTCAAGCTTACGGCAAGCTGTGTGACATCAGCCCGTATTCTGCAGACCTGCGGCAACACCAGACACGGTGCACAAAATCAAATACGTAATGTTTGCACGTTCCTCTGGAGTAAGCATGTCATCTCTTATACGAAGCTCAGACAGGGCATGCACCTGCGTAACCGAGAGAATATTAACAAATGGCAGACGCAGGCGGATAACAGGACCAAGCACGCGACGGTTCTCCAACGGCCACTTGTTACCGGTGATAGCAAGGACCCACTTGCGCGTCAACGACATCTCGGAGAGAACCATCTCCGAAAGTTCAGGGCGATCACCCAGAGCCAGATAAAGTCTTGCAATACGAGCATCAATTTTGGAGATTGACATCTCAATGTTGTCGATAAACGTAGTGAACAGCGGCCACTCTCTATATGCCTCACGGAGGCGTTCGATATCCCCTACTGCCTCGCAGGCACTGCCCAGTCCGTACCAAGCAGCCAGGTTGATACGAGCCTGTGACCAGGAGAAAATCCAGGGAATAGCACGCAAGTCATCAAGAGACTTAGCGCCCAGACCGCGTTTTGCAGGTCTTGAACCAATGGGAAGAAGACCAATCTCTGTCAGAGGGGTAACAACCGAGAACCACTCAGCAAAGCCATCGGAGTGAATGAGCTCCAAGAAACGCTGCTTGGACGCTTTATCAAGCTCAGAAGCGAGCGAAGCAAACTTCACGTCTGTCTGGGTATTCTTCTGTTCAATAGAAGGTGCCATCTGAAGCAGTGTTGCTCCAGCAACGGACTCTACGTGACGGCGAGCAAGCGTTGGGTCACCATAGCGAGCAAAAATAACTTCTCCCTGCTCAGTAAGTTTAAAGCGACCGTTGACTGAGCCTTTGGGCTGAGAAAGAACAGCACGGTTTGCAGGACCACCGCCACGACCAACTGCACCGCCACGACCATGCATCAAGATGAGGTCAATGGAGTTCTTCTCTGCCCACTCTGCCAAAGCAGCCTGGGTCTTATGCAGAACCAACGTTGCCGTAGTTGGACCCTCGTCCTTTGAGGAATCGGAATAGCCCAGCATGACCTCAAGCTTGCGGTCTGTCTGAGCAAGACGTGCCTGTACCTCAGGAAGCTGAATTACCTGTTCAAGTGTAGCAACAGCGTTCTCAAGGTCTTCAATTTGCTCAAAGAGTGGAATAACGTCAAGAACAGGAACATCCTCTTCATTTGCGAACGCAAGACGTGCAAGTTTGTAGACATTCTCAACATCCTGAGCAGACTGCGTAAACGAAATAATATAGCGACGAGCAGCGTTAATGCCGTTCTTCTTTTGAATTGATCCAATGGAGCGGAAGGTATCTAGCACCTCCTGCGTCATAGCATCAAGTTTGGCGGGTTTCTCGGCAGTTGATGGGTGTGCCTCAATATCTGTAAGTGCACGCTTGTGCACCAAAGAGTGCTGACGGAACTCCATCTCTACCAAGTGGAAGCCAAAAGTTTGAGCCTTCCAGATAAGCTTCTGAACAGGACCGTAGGCAATACGGAAAGCCCCTGCTTGAGCCAGTGAATCCTGAATAACGCGCAGATCAGCAATAAACTCTTCAGCGTTTTGATACATCAGGTCAGCATTGCGCTCAATGGTGGCGCTGAGTCGGCCAGAAATGACGCGCATTGCCGCACGGTGCAACTCAGACCCAGCCTTATCAATAGCCCTAGAGGTCAGGGCCTGGCTCATTTCTACCTGCTGTGCCCAAAGATTGACAAGCGCAGGCGAAGCTGGAGTAGAAATACCATCAAGCGTCAGACCTCGACTGACTTCCTTGGTAGCCCGAGCCAGTGCCTGCAGTACGTGTACACGGTACTTCTCGGCAACTTGGCGAGAAACCAGGGCGGTAACATTAGGGTTACCGTCGCGGTCGGAGCCAATCCAGCTACCTGGACGGAAAAATGGTGGGCAGACAGGCGACACACAACCAGCGTTTTCTCCCAGCACCCAGTTATCAAAGCGGCGATATACCGAAGGAACCATCTCAAAAAGAGTGGTGTCAAAAATGTTGAGGACAGTATCTGCCTCCTCCAAAGGAGTTGGCTTTTTATGACCGATAGGAGACGTACGGAATAGGCCGTCAATCTCTTGCAGCATGCGACGCTCGTTTTCCACACGAGCAGGACCACCAAGCCTCTGACGCTCATCAAGAAGCTCTGAGATGGTACGGATTCGGCGCTCAACATTTTTACGACGAGCCTCAGTTGGGTGCGCAGTAAAGACGGGGTGGAACTCAAGACGATTAAGACGTGATTTTGCCTCTTCTTCTCCGCACTCGTCAATGAGCTGCTTATATGCAACGGTTATCTCATTGATAGGGTCTTCTGCAGAAGATGGATCAACAGAAGCCTCACGAGAACGCAAGCTGGTAACGCGATAGTTTTCTTCACAAAGATTTGCTAGGTGGAAGAAAGTAACAAACGCGCGCATAAGAAGCACGGAGTCTTCCATGCTTAGGCTGTCAATGGTAGAAGCAAAACGCAGAAAAGCATTAAGCGATTCCTTCTCTGAATCTACTTTGAGTACCGCATTGATTGCCTCAAGCAGCAAAGGTGCGCGAGTTGTAGACAAATCATCTGGTCCAGCTTTAATTGCCTCAACCAACAACGTGTCAAAACTAGTAAGAAGATCTGGATTGTACTCAGCAAGCACTTTTCTTACCAAACGCAAAAAGAAGGTAAGGTTATCGCGCAGAGGAGCTGGCGCTTTAAGCGCCTGAATAAGGGTACGAGCAGCAGCAATCTCATTCCCGCGTCGTTCAAGAAGCGACTGAGCTACTTCAGAAGTTGTTGCACCATCGATGGGTTTCTCGTCAAAAGAAGCATTGCTGGACTCTAGATTTGAATCTTGAGGGTTGCCTGCCATGCTCATCCTTTCGTCACATGACTCAGAATACGTACTATCTACCATACCCTTTTGTAACAATCTTCGCACGATTGTTTGTCAATCTGTTACCTAATGTACATCGTGGACTACAATCGATATAACAAATAAAAATTGATATATCAAAGTTTCTGGCCACGTTAAAGAAGATTTTAGGTTTTACATGCTCAATCCATTCAAGAAAAGTCGTACTGCGTACAACAATTCTTCCGTACATAAGCAGGTAGAGCGTCTTCGCACACCTCGCTATGAGCTTGATGACTCGCGCATAAACGGGGGTCAACCTGGCATTGTGGTTACATGGTGGACCAGGCTTCTCTCTGCCGTGGTCTCTGGCGATATTGCTAATCAAGACGAGCAATACTTGGCACATCAAACGTCCCAGGATTATCTCTTCAACGCACTTGGACAAGGTGCCTGGGGTGCACTTTTCCCGCTTTTAACTGTTGTTTGCTCCCAGCTTGTTGGCATTGAACAAGCAGGACTTTTCTCCATGGCATTTGTTGTGGCAACGCTTTTGTTATTTGTTGCCCAATACGGCGTCCGTACCTATCAGGTTTCAGACATAGCTGAACAACGTAGTTTTTCTGATTACCAGATTCAACGCGCAGCTACCGTTATTGTCATGGTACTAGCAGGTCTTATTTGGTGCTTCTTTAAAGGGTATACCGAGCCCATGTTTTCTATCTGCACGGGAGCTTTGCTTTTTAGGGCAGTTGACGGTATGGCTGATGTCTACGAAGGTCGTCTTCAGCAAAAAGACAAACTCTACCTCGCAGGACTCAGTCAGGCTCTTAGGTGTAGTGCCAGTTTTATTCTCTTTACTGTTGTGTTGTTTGTTACCAGAAATCTTGTATGGGCAAGCTGGAGCATGGGTATTTGTGCCCTTATCACTCTGGTATTTGTTTCTGCTCCCCTAGCCATTCTTGAGACCGATAAAAGCGTGCGCATCAAACTTGCAAACATCAAAGATATCTTTGTACAGTGCTGGCCTCTCTTTTTAGCACTTTTCCTCTACAACCTTATTGACTCGCTGCCAAAGTTTGCCATGGAAGGCACGCTTTCTTACAGCAATCAGTTGTACTTCAACGCACTTTATTTCCCAGCTCACACTATTTTGATGATCTCTACACTCATCTACAGGCCACAGCTCTTCAAACTTGCTAGTTTGCTAGAAACCTCAATTCATAATCCCGCTCATAAGAAACGCTTTGGCGTAATGGTACTTGCAATGTTTGGTGCTATTGCCGTAGTCACCATTGGTACCGCTGCATTTGTCGAGTTCATTGGCATTCCTCTTAACGGCTTCTTGTATGGCGTTGATTTTGAGCAATATCGTGGACTTGCACGCATTATGGTGGCCACGGGTGGACTTTGTGCTGCAATTGACTTTTT
>CAUVID010000059.1:0-5998 GCA_963551855.1 Lancefieldella parvula
AGTTGCTGATTGCGCTTTCGCAGGGTAAAAAGCTCTACGACAAGCGTGCGTCTGCAGCCAAGCGTGATTCTGACCGCGAGATTCAGCGAGCTCTCAAGGAGCGCAGCCGCTAGTAGCGCGTCGAACTTCTCGTCAAAAAAATTCGTGCGAATTTTATGAGAATCATTCCTATTTTCGGAATAATGTTTTAGAATCACTCAAGGTTTGTTACTATCTGTATGAGCATTTAACCGCGGATAAGGGCCACGGTTAGTTGCCATCCGCGTTAATTGCGCGAATAGAAGGAAAAGCGCGTAAGCGCTTGGAGAGAGGAATAAAAATGGCAGAGAAGACTTACAAGTTTGTTTGCACCGTTTGTGGCTACGAGGTTGAGGTTGATACTCCAGAGCTTCCTGAGGACTATGTTTGCCCAGTTTGCGGCGTTGGTCCTGAGATGTTCGAGCTCGTCGAGGAGTAAACTCCCCACAAATTAGTCGGATAGGTTATCCGCGCAAGATTGCATGTTGGTAACCTCTTTGATGATCACCCAAACAAAATCGTAAAAGCGATGTAGGATTTAACCTGCATCGCTTTTCGTATGCGCCTGCGTAATATGTGCCGTTGATGTACGCAATGTGGTTGGAGTAGTTTTGAAGCACGCGATACAAATGTCAGATTCGGTGGAAGTTGCAGCATTCTTGGCCTTCTCGGGCGGAGTGATGGACGCCTATTCCTACCTGGTACGCGGCGGCGTTTTTGCCAATGCTCAGACGGGTAACTTACTGCTTTTTGGCATTAATTTGACAAGCGGATCGTTTGAAAAGTGCCTCAAATACGCTCTTCCAATTTTGGCATTTGCCATAGGTATTGCGCTTTCATATGCCATACGAGCCATTGCTCGAGAAGAACATCTGCACTGGAGACAGCTGGCGGTTATCGTAGAGATTGCGCTCCTAGGTGTAGTTTCTTTACTTCCAACCGATATGAATCTGCTGGCAAACAGCTTGACGTCACTTGCGTGCGGCATTCAAGTCCAGGCGTTTAGAAAGCTTCACGGGCATGCGTTTGCCACCACCATGTGCATTGGTAATCTTCGTGGCGGAACGCAAGAAATAGCGGCATATATGCACACTCACGATTCATCTCACATTGAGACATCGCTGCTCTATTTTGGAACCATTTTCTGCTTTGTAGCTGGTGCGGTAGTGGGTAACTTGCTCATTCCGCTGCTGGGAACCCATATGATTTGGCTATCACCTGCGGCGCTTCTCGTGGTTATTCTCATCATGTTTATTGATCGCGAGAAACAAGTCCTAGAAGCTCACGGTAAGTCTGCAAAATAAGCCGTTAAGTAAGCCACAAAGTAAGCCACAAAGTAAGCCGTTCCCAAAATAGTCATATCTTTTTTGAAAGAATGGCAGTTCATGGGGTATACTCTCTACACTTTGAATTGCAAGCAATGTTACGTGCGCCCGCAATTCAGGAACATTGAAAACTGCATGGTGGCAGTTTCTCTCATTATTGGGGGTGACTGGATTCGACAAGGTGAGTTTGCGGTGGGCAGCAAGCCGTGGTCTCCTCGCCACGTAAAACAGGGGTAACGTCAAATTGAATTGACAACACTCTTACTTTTGAGCCTCGTATGGCTCTCGCTGCTTAATTTAGTTCAGCGCGTCTAACTGGGATTTTCTCCTGTTCTCAGGGTGACGTCATTTTAGGGAGATGCTTGTAAGGACGTAGTTGGTATGCCTTACAAAAAGATTGAACCAACTGGAGCACCAAACGCCTGTTACTAAGTGTGCGGTACTTGAGATTTAATTAGTAACTGAGCTTGGAGACACCTGCCTAGGATTTGCTTTGGACCGGAGTTCGATTCTCCGCACCTCCACCATACATTCGTTACTCATGAATGGCGAGAAACCCTGCGATTCATGAGTACTTTTTTTAAATGCAACATTGTGTTGCATATCTGCAAAAGAGCCGCACTCCGATGTATTTGGAGTGCGGCTTTTGCTGTTCAGGATTTATTTTTACTTTGGCGTTTGTTTTTTACTCGTTTAGCGGAAAGTCATAGGCTACGGGCAGTTGAGGGGTAATATTTAGTTAGCAAAATCTAACAAAACAAAAAGGCAAGTTCAGACACCATTTTCTGTACGTACTGTCCGTTGAGCTAGTGGATTGCGTTTCAAATCAAATGACGCCGTGAATGGAAAATAGAATCGAGGCGAAGCAATGTCAAGGAACGCTACAAGATTTCAAAAAGTACTGATGTCGTGGGTGTATCGCGGCAAAGAAATATTTAAGCCCCTTAACACAGGTGCCATTGATGAGCATGTGAGGTGCATACGTGAGTATGTGGCCAATATTTTCTTCTACACTAAAGGCAGTACTACCATCATGATTGACGCAGGGTACAGCTATGATCGCCTGCAAGAAAAGATGAACTGGCTGGGAATTGACCCTAAAGATATTCAGCATATTCTAATCACTCACCTGGACACCGATCACATTGGCGCAATTGAGTCGGACAGTGACCAGCTTTTTGGCCACGCACAGGTTTATATTGGCGATGTTGAAAATAGGTATTTAACAGGAGAAGTTCGTCGCCGTGTAATGAACGGCTGGTTCAAGCTACCAAAGGTGATCATTCCAAATAAAAAGACACTTCTACACGACGGGGAAGTGTTTGAAATTGATGGCATTAAAATCGAAACAATTTTGGTTCCTGGTCATACCTGGGGTCACGTGGTGTACTTGATTGATGACGAGTATTTATTCTCTGCCGATACCATCTGGTTTGGCGCAGACGGCGGTTATAGCTTTATCAATAAGCTTGCAGAAGACAACAAACTTGCTGTTCAATCGCTTGCAAGGCTAGAGGGCATTCTGCGTGAGCGTGGACTTAATCCCAAAATTATCACCGGGCATACAGGCTGGGCGGATGACATCAACTTTGTCTTTGCTCATACCGATGAGGTGTGTAACGTCAACAAACCAGTCAAAGTTCATGACCCCAAAGCTCCCTACGACGCATATGACGAGCGCGACGACACACGCGAAAACGCGGTGAACACGCTGCTTCTTCCGTGTAATCGATAGCGTCAGGACCTTGTCAGGATTCCGTAAGAATTACGTCAAGATTGCATCAAGACTCTGTCAGAAATGGCAGAGTCTTTTTTCAGCCAGAAAGTAATCAGAGTTTTTTGAATTTCTCGTTGACATATTCCACAAGTGGAACTACTATCGTTATAATATATTCAACAAGTGGAATACAAGGAGATGAGAGATTTGCTCAAGCAGGGAATTCTTGGTCTCTTGAATTATGGAGATATGTCCGGCTACGAGATTAAAACCATCTTTCAACAGTCGCTTAATTACTTCTGGACCGCCCAGACAAGCCAGATTTATAGAGAGCTGCAGTCGCTAGAAAAGGACGGCTGGGTTACTTCAACGCTCGTTGCTCAAAAAGGAAAGCCAGACAAGAAGGTCTTCTCGATAACTGAAGCCGGCAAAGAAGAGTTGCAGAGGTGGCTGAGGGAAGACTCTCAGTCCTCGGTGTTGCGCATTCCGCTTTTGATGCAGACGTTCTTTAGGGGCGAGTGTTCCTACGAGGAAAACCTTACGTTCTTTAAACGAATCGCAGATAACGCCTCATCGTTTCCTGGTGGAAGTGAGCTGGCGGCTGGCGCGGTGGCCGCTTACGCAGCTCAAATGGGTGATCCAGAGAAGGCATTGTTCTGGCAATTTACTATCGAGTACGGCAAGATGCACGAGGAAATGCTTAGGGCATGGAGCGAGAAGTGCATGAAGGAGCTGGAGGCACACCATGAACATTCTGCTCATTAATGGTAGCCCTAAGGGCAAAGCTAGCAACTCTCTGCGTCTTGCTAAGAGTTTTATCGAGGGCGTCTCCGAGCAGCACGCCAATGAAGACGTGACTGTTGAGCAGCTCAATGTTGCCACTATGGACATCAAGCCATGCAAGGGATGTTTTCACTGCTGGAAAAACACGCCTGGCAAGTGCATTATGTCGGACGATGAAGAAGCCGTCATCCAAAAGCAGCTCTGGGCTGACCTGGTTATTTGGAGTTTTCCGCTCTACTACTTCAACGTACCTGGACTGCTGAAGAACCTGATTGATCGCCAGCTCCCCATGAGTTTGCCCTTCATGAGCGACGCAAACAGGGGATATGGAAGTGGCGCGCACGAATCTCGCTATGACATGACAGGCAAGAAGCACGTTCTTATCTCTACCTGCGGATTCTATTCGTCAGAGGGCAACTACGATAGCGTTACCAAGATGTTTGACCACATTCTTGGCAAGGGCAACTACGAGAGCATTTTCTGCGGCCAGGGCGAGCTCTTCCGCGTAAAAGAGCTTTCCGCACGCACTGACCAGTACCTGGCGCTTGTCAAAAAGGCTGGCATAGAATACGCTCAGGGCGGCATTTCTGACCAGACAAAAGCCGAGCTCAAAGTCTTGCTGTATCCAAAAGATATGTTTGAGCAGATGGCGGATGCAAGCTGGGGAATTTCTCGCGATACAAGCACTCAGGGCAGCAATAACGCTGGCGAGAAACCCGTTGAGCAGGTGCCGTTTGACCATATCTTCACCTCTCAGATGGCGGCCCTGTATGATAAGACGGCTTACGACGGAAAAGATCGCGTTCTTGAGATGAACTACACCGATCTTGGGCGTAGCTATCAGATTTTGCTGGGTAAAGATGGCAGTAAAGTCTTTACTGATGGCAGTCTTACTACCACCACAAAGCTCAACACTCCATTTGAGGTCTGGCAGTCCATTTCTCGTGGCGAGATTAGTGGACCAGAGGCGCTGGGTAAGCACCTGTATACCGTTGAGGGCGATTTTTCCTTCATGATTGATTGGGATAAGTATTTTGGTCCCACTCCTGGTAGTTCTACTGAAGCTGCGCAGGATGCGCCGGCTAAAGAAGCTGGTAACGCGCAGAAAAACCCTCAGATGATTACAATGCTGCTCCCTTGGATTACCTTCTGGACTGCAACATCGTTTGATTCTCAGGTTGGCGCCATGATTGTGCTGCTTGTTACTGCTTTAATGCCGCTTATTATGAGGAACTTTAAGTTTACCATCTGGGATAGAATCTCATTTGCCCTGGTTGGAGCATTGTCTGCAGGCGTTTTTATGAGCGGAAATGGCGACGGGAATCTTATTGTCAATTTGGGTTACCTGGCTTTTGGTCTTATGTGGCTTGCATCATGCCTTACTAAGGAGCCTCTCTGCGCTGCATATGTTAAGTACAGCTACGGCGGAGATAATGCCTACAACAATCCGCTGTTCATGAAGACAAATTATATTTTGGCTGCATGCTGGGGTGCTATGTACGTGTTAACGGCCATTTGGAGCTGGTTTGCAGTTCAAAATGGTGTGGGCGGTATTTTGGTTATTGTGAATAACCTGGTTCCTATTGGAATGGGCCTGTTTACGGCGTGGTTCCAAAAGTGGTATCCAGCTAAGATGGCAAGCGGAAAGTAAGCAGTTCAATCCACTACAAACTCCTACACATCAAAAGAGAGCCAGTACTGAACTGCCTCCTATTTCTTGGACATAAGAAATGGGAGGCAGTTCACATGCGGGTGATTATGATTCTGCAGCGTGTTAGCGTCGGCTTTTAGGCCTGGCGCACAAAATAGCGCAGCTTTGGTAGGTTCTGCTGAAGAATCGACATGTTCTTAATCAAGATAGTCAGGCAGCTAGGCGGTCGCACTACCTGATATGCATCTCTATGCATAAACTTCATCTAATATGCTTAAACATGAATAGACTTATATAAGAAATTTAACTATCGATAAATTCTGTATCTACGGAACACACCTAAGTCGGATATTCTGCTCAATTGCGGGCATTTTACACATCTAATGACGATAATCTGCATGATTGAGGTATTTTCAGCGTCATGTATACGTCTTTTTAACAGATTATCCGACTTAGGTGTGTTTTGAACTGCCTCCCATTTCTCGTGTCCAAGAAATGGGAGGC
>CAUVID010000060.1:0-5963 GCA_963551855.1 Lancefieldella parvula
CCAGAGCTCAAGAAGTATCCACAGCTCAAGGGCAACTTTGGTACCGCATGGCAGAACCAGAAGAAGGAGTTCAAGGACATTCCAGCTCCTGTTGTCTTCACCACTAACTGCCTCATGCCACCTCGTCCTAGCTACAAGGACCGCGTCTATACTACCGAACTTGTTGCGTTCCCAGAGCTTGTTCACATTGACGAGGACGCAAACGGTAAGAAGGACTTCAGCGCTGTTATCAAGCAGGCTCAGGAGCTTGGCGGATACGCTGAGGCTCAGGAGCTCACCGGCATCAACGGTGGCCACAAGGTAACCACCGGCTTTAGCCACGGTGCTGTACTTGGCATTGCCGATAAGATCATTGATGCCGTCAAGCAGGGCGCTATCAAGCACTTCTTTGTTGTTGGTGGCTGCGACGGCGCTCGTCCTGGTCGTAACTACTACACCGAGTTTGTTGAGCAGACTCCTGCAGACTCCGTTGTCCTCACCGTTGCTTGCGGTAAGTTCCGCTTCAACGACCTTGACCTGGGCACCATTGGCGGCATCCCTCGTATTCTTGACGTTGGTCAGTGCAACGACGCTTACGGCGCTGTTCAGATTGCAACCGCTCTTGCAAATGCATTTGACTGCGGCGTTAACGACCTGCCACTGAGCTTTGTCCTGTCTTGGTACGAGCAGAAGGCAGTATGCGTCCTTCTAACCCTGCTGCACCTTGGTATCAAGAACATCAAGCTTGGACCAACCCTTCCTGCATTTGTCAGCCCTAACGTCCTTAACATCCTTGTTGAGAACTACGGTATTGGCCCAATCGGCGATGCTTCCGAGGATCTTGCTCAGATGCTTGCCTAATTGGCGAGAAACCCCTCTAGTCCTTTCCTTAAAATGCCTCCTAGCTATGTGCTGGGAGGCGTTTTTTTGATCGTGGATTTTGTGGATCTAGTCAGGTCGTCAAAATAACTCAAAGATAGATCGGTATTCTTCATTTCATTACGGAAGGAAAAATATGAGAATACTTACAGTTAATGACTTAAAGAATCTTGCTGAATTAATTGATCCAAATATACAAATTGATAAAACTATGACTGAGTGTTTTGCTCAGATCTGTGATCACTACAATAGGGTCCCTTTAACTGAAATTGAATGTCCTACTATTAGCTGGAATGCTTTTGCTTATACATTTTATATCGTCAATTTAAGGCCACTCAGAAATCAAAATGAATTATTAGCGGCGGTCGCAATATACTCTTTTTTAAATGTAAACGGCTATGACTTTGATCCCTCATTACAAGATTTGATGGCTCACATTGATCTGTTAAAGTCAGACCAATACTTTGCCCACGAATTTTGTTCATGGGTTGAACTAGAAATCATGTAATTAAGCCTTATATTAAAATTTCTGTTTCAGCCATAAATTGATCAAAATGCCTTTCTAGCTGCTTTTCATTTGGATAAGCTTCAAGATAAACGGGCATATGTAGCTGCTTTTTATTGAAATCAAAATATTCAGTTTTATCAAGCAACTTGGATAATCTAATACGCTTGCTATCAGGCTCAACTGATAGTAAATGTGCGTCAAAAAGAAGATGCAAATCAGATCTTAGAAGAATTCCATTGGTAACTATTTGCGTTTTAGGTCCGCGGTATTGACCAATATGAGCTGCCTGTAAAACCTGAGGGACATCGTTTCCAGAGATAGCACATCTATTTGCATATGCTTTTAACAAGTCATTTCTAAACTGAGTCTGACCTTGTCTACGTACTGACTCCCTCAATTCTTTGATTCGCTCATCAGTGTCATCAATCTGCTCAAGTTGATTTTGAATCTCTGGCTTGAGTTCATCAAAACCTGCTGAAATAAAAGATGAATTATTAACTGTTTTGGCGTTAACCGGTCCATGGAGAGTAAACATTCCAGTAGCGCTGTTATAACGCTCTACAAACGCTAATCCCATCACTTTATATTTCTTATTTTTATCCTTAATAAATAAACCAATGGGGAGACCGTCATTTAGGCAATTCATTAAAAGTGCGTTGTACAACTTTGACTGTACTTGGTTTCCTTGAGTCTTAATATGCTCACTGTACTCAATTGACCAGGTATCATCAGAATAGTAAATTGGCTCTCCATCTTCATACAGACCATTACCATTTGAAGTATGAACTGAGAGTGCGTACTGCTTTAATCCATAAGAAACTTTGCTTTTAGACGGACTATAAATTCCGGAATCCCTAGAAATAGGAATTCCACCAACGGTAAATCCTTTTTCTAGACGATGGGGGAGTTTATCTATTTCGTTGCCTTCATTATTAATAAACCACTGATACGCGGGGACAAATTCTTTTGGAGCAATATTAAATGCCCTTTCAAGGGTTGGATTAAAGATCGTGCATTCTGTAATGATCTGATCAAACATCCCAGTCTCCTCATTATCGACCTGTACAAACACTAATTTTTTCTCGCCACTGTGTAAAGATCTACAAACAAATTGCTTCACGAACCCCAAATATTCGATTTATTAAAGAACGTTCAAGAATGACGCTCTTCTCGATAACAGAATGTGGCATAATGCCACTGTCAAAGTAACAATTAATGTTAGTCATTAGTAGCATTTAACAGAGGGGTTTCTATGGCTAAAGTTGCAGTTATCGGTTGTACCCACGCAGGCGTTTTTGCCACTTCTTCAATCCTGGGCGCACACCCAGATTGGGAGGTCCACGTCTTTGAGCGCAATGACACGGTTTCCTTCCTGTCTTGCGGCATTGCTCTTTGGGTAGGTGACCACGTAAGCGATCCTAACAAGATGTTCTACAGCTCTCCAGAAGCCCTTGCAGAGGCTGGCGCTCACGTTCACATGACCACCAACGTCACTTCCGCAGATGTTAAGACCAAGCATGTTGCTTGGGAGGATCTCAAGACGGGCGAGACTTTTGAGGATGACTTCGACTACCTCGTAGTCACTACCGGCTCTAAGCCAATTGTTCCTCCACTGCCTGGCATCGACGGACCTCGTGTTCTTCAGTGCAAGAACTGGGCTGATGGCCGTCGTATTCACGACACCATGGCAGAGTCCAAGTCCGCTATTGTCATCGGCGCTGGCTACATTGGTGCCGAGCTTGCAGAGCAGCTCTCCGAGCGTCAGAAGGCTGTTACCCTCATTGACATGCTTCCTCGCGTTCTTGCAAAGAACTTTGACAAGGCAATCACTGATCAGGTTGAGGCTGCATACAAGGAGCATGGCGTCACCCTTGCACTTGGCGAGAAGGTCATGAGCTTTGAGGACAACGGCGATTCCGTCACCGTTGTTACCGATAAGGGCTCCTACACTGCAGATTATGCAATTCTGGGCATTGGTTTCCTACCTCGTACTGACCTCTTTGACGGCCAGCTTGAGATGCTTCCTAACGGCGCCATCAAGGTTGACGAGTACATGCGCACCAGTGAGCCTGGCGTTTTTGCAGCTGGTGACTCCGCTTCCATTATCTTCAACGTCACTGGCAAAGAGGACTACATTCCTTTGGCAACAAATGCTGTACGCCAGGGACTGCACGTTGGACCTAATATGCTTGAGCCAACTGCTGCATACGCAGGTACTCAGGCTTCCAGCGCAGTTCAGCTCTATAACTACTCCATGGCTGCAGCAGGCCTCACCGTTGAGGGCGGCAAGGTTCGTGGTTACGAGTACGATTCCGTTTCTATCACCGAGAACTACCGTCCTGAGTTTATGCTGACCACCGAGCCAGTTACCGCAACGCTTGTCTGGGATCCAGAGACTCGTCTTATCAAGGGCGCACAGTTCTTCTCGACACATGACGATGTTGCTCAGGCAGCAAACGTTGTGTCCGTTGCTATTGCTGCTGGTATGACCATCGACAACCTTGCAGCTGTTGACCTTCTGTTCCAGCCAAACTTTACCAACCCAGTCAACTACATTGGCTCTGTTGCTATGGCTGCCTGCGCAAAGACCAAGTAAGTTCCGCACATAACACGCAAAAGAGAAGGAAGCTGGTGGAGGTGCCAGCTTCCTTCTTTGCTATCGAGCCCGAGTCTAGCTCGATGAATGTCTGTTTTGGGCGATCGTGCGCCTATCTTGAAACGACGACTATCTTGTAACAGCGGCTATCTTGGCTTTCTGCTAACTACGGCAATGTAGTTGAGGTCGTCAGCGTGATCGTTGAAGAACGTAAACATGCTGGTAAACATCTTGGTATTTTCTGGCTTAAGACCGTTTCTAATAACCCTCAGAGCGCCGTCAGCGCCTTCGTCCGCAATAAGTCCCGCTGGATTCATGAGCGTCATCTTGCCGTTTTTAGTTTCTGGGCAGAAACCTGCTGACTCAAAGAGATTCTTCCAACCTGTAAGTGTTAGCGGCTTTACGTTGACGTTGATAGTTCTTGAGAGCTCGTGGACCAACTCATCGTCTTCTTTTAGCAGAAGAACATCATGGGTAAGCAGTACGCCTCCTGGTTTAAGTACGCGTGCGTACTCTTTTACAGCAGCCTCTTTCTGCTGATCAGAGAGCATGGTGAGCATAGCCTCGTTAATAACAACATCAAAACTCTTATCGGGGTAGGAGAGGTTTGTGGCGTCTCCTTGTTCCACCGTCACGAACTGCTCGATGTTGTTTCTCGCAATATTTTCTTTTGTCTTAGGGAGCACATCTGCATTAAGGTCAATTGCGGTTACGTGGCAGTGGAAACGTTTTACCAGCTCAACCGTAGTAGTGCCAATATTGCACGCGACCTCAAGAATCTGAGTTTCTGGCGTAATCTCTACGGAATTAAGTAGCCAATTGGTTGCTTCAATACCTCCGGGGCGCAGTCTTGTCTTGCCCATACGGAGTAAAAACTCGTGACCAGCTTCCATACTAAGACCCCCTTCATACTATGAAAGATTAAAGTTAGCTTCATCTAACTGATACAAGTTAAGCACATCATTACCTGCGAAAAAAGCCAAATTAATTGCTATTTTTGAAACAATTTAGCAGGTAGATTGCGACAAAAAATAACCTATATGTCCAATCGTTCTTTTTGTGCATTTTCTTTAGCAGTTTATAAGTTTATAGTGGACGCAAGGTAAGGGCGACTTACTAATTTCCGCAGGTAATTGAAGCGGAATAATAAGGAGGAAATTATGTACTACTCTGCTGGAACGTATGAATCGTTCGCTAAACCAGAAAAGCCCAAAGATGCCGACAAAAAATCAGCCTATATCATTGGAACAGGACTTGCAGGTCTAGCTGCTGCGTTTTATCTTGTCCGCGATGGCCAGGTAAAGGGTACAAGAATTCACCTGCTCGAGAAGCTTGAGCTTGCAGGCGGAAGCTGCGACGGCCGCAAAGATGTAAGCAAGGGCTTCTATATGCGTGGTGGCCGCGAGATGGACAACCACTTTGAGTGCATGTGGGATATGTTCAGAGACGTCCCATCCATTGAAACACCTGGCGTCTCCGTACTTGATGAGTATTATTGGCTCAACAAGCACGATCCTAACTACTCGCTCTGCAGGGCTTCCGAGAAGTGTGGCAAAGACGCTCACACAAACAAGCAGTTTAAGCTTGATAAAGAATCTTCACTTGCACTTGCCAAGCTGTTTATGACACCTGAGAAAGACCTTGAGGGCAAGAAGATTAGCGACGTACTTCCTGATTCTTTCTGGAACACTAACTTCTGGCTTTATTGGCAGACCATGTTTGCGTTCCAAAGATGGTCATCCGCTCTTGAGATGAAGCGATATCTTTGCAGATTCTGTCACCATATTGACGGTCTGCCTGACTTTACTGCGCTGCGTTTTACCAAGTACAACCAGTATGAGAGCATGATTTTGCCACTGGTTAGGTATCTTGAGAATCACGGCGTAAGCGTTGACTACGGTATGGACGTCAAGAACGTCATCATCAACGACACCAATGGTAAAAAGGTAGCTACTCAAATTGTTTACGAGAAGAACGGCTCACAGCAAACCATTGATCTAA
>CAUVID010000061.1:0-5854 GCA_963551855.1 Lancefieldella parvula
AGCTTGGAGAGTCTGCAGGCAGCTCTCTTGATGTACAGGAGTTCTCACAGGTTGCAGGCGGCGGCCTTACAGCAAAGGTTGGCGAGAAACGTCTTGTAGCAGGAAACGCTCGTCTTATGGAGCAGGAGGGCATCAGCACACAAGAGCTGGCTTCTCAGGCTCAGCAGCTAGCTGAACAGGCAAAAACACCGCTGTACTTTGCGCTTGAGGGTAAGCTTCTTGGTGTTATTGCTGTGGCCGATAAGGTTAAGCAGACCAGCGCATCCACCATTGCTCGCCTTCGTGCTATGGGCATCAAGTCCGTCATGCTTACCGGAGATCAGGCAACAACGGCAAACGTCATTGGTAAAGAGCTTGGTGTTGACCAGGTTATCTCTGACGTCTTGCCAAGCCAAAAAGAGTCTTACATTAGGCAGTTCCAGGATGCTGGAGAAAACGTTGTCATGGTTGGCGATGGCATCAACGATGCTCCAGCACTCGCGCGAGCAAACGTGGGAATTGCAATTGGCGCAGGTACCGATGTTGCTATTGAGTCCGCTGACATTGTCTTGATGAAGTCTGATCCAGCTGATGTTGCAACCTCAATTGAGCTTTCTCGTGCCACTATGACCAATATCAAGGAGAACCTGTTCTGGGCTCTGTTCTATAACACCATTTGTATCCCTGTAGCTATGGGCCTGTTGTATCCATTTGGCATTTCGCTGAACCCTATGATTGGTGCAGCCGCCATGGGCTTCTCGTCAGTCTTTGTTGTATGCAATGCACTGCGCCTGCGTACCTGGAAGCCAAAGAATACCAGCTCAGCAACTCGCCAAGACGCTCATGACACAAAACCAGTCATTGACGTTCAAACTAAGTCCACAAACGACGCATCCGCGTCACAGAAGGAGGAATCTTATATGGAGAAGAAACTAAACGTAGAGGGCATGTCTTGCCAGCACTGTGTTGCACACGTCACACAGGCTCTTGAGGCTGTCGAGGGTGTCTCTAAGGCAACCGTTTCACTTGACGAGAAGAGCGCTGTAGTTGAGCTATCTTCTGATGTCGCTGATAGCGCATTGGTTGATGCTGTTGTTCAGGCAGGATATGAGGCTACTATTGCCTAAGGTGGGCAAGTAGACGGTCCTTCTCGCTAGAATCACTAAATACCGCACGTGCAGCATTTTCAGCAAGCTCACGTGCGGTATTTTTATCTAGACCGCAGTGCTGTTGTAAAAGCTCAAACTCGTGCGAGAGGGTAGTGTTGGAGACAGTCATGTTGTCCGTGTTGATAGTAACCGTCAGGCCAGCATCAAGCAGTTGCTCAAGAGGGAAGCGCTCTATTGACTCAAAGATACGCGTCTGAAGATTGCTGGTAGGGCAAATCTCAAGCGCAACCTTTGCAGCTTTAAGGTCCTGGATAACACCTGCGTCCTCCAAAGAGCGAACACCGTGACCAATACGTTGTGCGCCAAGTCGAAGCGCAGCCTTGATGCTTTCTGGACCAGCAGCTTCTCCCGCGTGAATAGTAAAAGGAACATCTTTTCTTTGTGCTTTAGCAAAAAGTGACGAGAAATTCTCTGTGGCAAAGAGCGCTTCTGCTCCTGCTAAGTCTGCTGCTACGACGCCATTTCCAAGGTACGCTGCAGCCAGATCAATTGACTCTTCATTTTTGTGCTTAAGCTCTTCACCTGTGCCACGCATAGCGCAAATAATGTATGCCGTGTGAAGCGCTGACTGTGGATGCTCTGCATAGAAGTCAGCTCTACCAGCAAGAGCAGCTTCAAGAACTTCTTGCTGAGAAAGACCTCCTGCAGTAAGACTTCCTGGTGCAAAGCGAGGTTCAGCGTAGAGAATGCCCTCTGCGTCAAGTTGCTCGTGAAATGCCTTTGCAACCGTACGAATGCCCTGTGCTGACTGCATAAGCTTGAGTGGCAACTCAAACGTTGCAAGATACTGGTTAAGATCCTGGCAATGAGCTGGGACTTGCATCTTTTCTTTGAGTTCAGCCAAAGAGAAATCAAGTCCCGCTTCTGCTGCAAGTTGAGCTGCGGCAGGAAGTGGGATTGATCCATCAAGATGAACATGCAAATCGATAAGAGCACAGGAGCTCATGGCGCCTCCTACAAGAATCGTATGCTATGGCGCAAAGAGCGCAAACTAGATAGCTACATCATACGGTAGGGAAGTGGCGTTTTCCAAATCGTTTGCAAGTTTTTCAAACTGGTATCCATTGACGCGCTCAAGCAGATGCACTTCATCAGGCAAAACGTCATAGTGAATCTGTGAACAAATAGCGCAGGCAATAGATCCAATGGTATCCGTGTCTCCACCCATCTCCGCAGCTATTCTCGCTGCTTTAGAGACTTTTCCTTGTGAGAGCTTTACCACTGCAAGAACTGCAGGGATGGTCTCTATGGTTTCGTAACCACAGCCACAGTAGTCGTAGATGTCCCTTGATGCTGCTAGGGGAGCCTCAAGGTTTTTGGTACCCTCGCAGAATTCCAATGCCATGATGCACTTTTGATACATGCTAGGCATAGGCATTTGTGTACCAATTTTTGTATAGAGCGCTCGGTGTCCGTAGCTTAAAGCAGTTTCAAGAGCGTCCTCTACCGTAAACGAGTTTTCAGAAAGACCTCTGCTTATGGCGGCAACAATCATTGATGCGCCCATGATAGCTACGTTGGTTCCGTGCGTGGGAAGTGCAAGCTCAGTAACGCTGTTAATGAGCGCATGTTTGTCTTTCCAACTAACAATTGAAGCCATTGGCGCACATTTCATGGCGCATCCGTTAGTGGTTCCAAGGCGACCGCATGTTTTAAGCGAGTGGCCAGAAAGTCGATTGGCTAACGCAGCTCTTGTAGAAGGGCCAACTACCTGGGCAGCGTTTGGCTCTGTTGCCACATAATTTTCTAGTGCATCAAAGTAGCGGGATTGGTTAAAAACTCCCTGGTTATCAATGATGTTTTTAGTCAAAATGATTGCATTTGCTGTGTCATCTGTAGTCTGACCTGCGGTAAAAGGTCTTCCAAAAAAGTCATTTTTAGGTGGATTTGAAAGACTTTGAACTCCATCAGGAAATGCAAAATCGATTTGGTGTGGTGACATCATCTCTGTTGGCATGCCATAGGCGTCGCCATAGGCAAGGGCCGTAAGCATCCTATAGAGTTTAATTTTTCTTGCCGTGTTCATGTTACTCACGCTTCTTCATGCCAGAAGAACGTGATGTTTTGGCTCTGCAGAGACTATTTTTACCTGCAGAGATAAGCTTCTCATAGCAGCATGCCATGATTGCTCCCCTCAATTAGATATTCTCTGTCTTTACAGGTTTTTTTACTGTGCCGTAAGGAATGCCTCACTCCTTAGATCCTTACTTTCCCAGCTTGTAGTCGCAATACAAGCTAGATGGCTCAGACAGAAAATATCTCCCCCAAGTATGTTTAAAGATATCAAATATTTAAGTATTACTACAGGGGGTAAGGCTGATTAATCGGCAGACGGTAGCTGAAGAGAGCTTAGAGGTAACTTGCTCACAATAGTGACTACATGCTGTTTTATATTCTCTCTAACGTAGGGAGCCATTGCTGGGTAAAATGGATGGTAGCAATCTGAAAGGAATGGACATGCCCGCAATTTTGACTCATGACTTCTTTGGCAAGGATGCCTTTGATATAGCTGCAGGCAAACTTGGTTTTTCTACGATGGAAGAGCGAGAAGCTTTTTTGTTGGGCAACCAAGGTCCAGATCCGCTGTTTTATTTAGCAGCAGATCCGCTGCTACATCGCTACGCTAAATATGCGTCGATTATGCATAAAGAAAAAACGCCCGAACTTCTTCTTTCTATGCGAGACGCAATTGCGCCTCTGCCACTTAAAGACGTTGCGGTTGCTCGCGCCTATATTGCGGGATTCCTCTGCCACTATATGCTTGATTCCGCTGCTCATCCTTTTGTTTATTATTGGCAGAATATGCTTACCTCTCAAGGCGTAGAGGGCTTGGATGAATCTGCTAAAAATCAAGTACATGCAGAAATCGAGAAGGACCTTGATGAAGCAATTCTTTACGCTCACCTTGGTAAAACGGTAGCTACCTATAGGCCTTATAGCGAGGTTTTGAAGGCATCGCTGCATACGCTTTACGTTTTGGACAGAGTATTTTTCTTTGCGTTGCTATGGACGTATGAAAAACCTACCGATACCAGGATTTTCTCGTCAGCTGCTGTTGATTTTAGGATTATCCAGCATCTAGCGTATTCGCCGACAGGTAAGAAGAGAAAGCTACTTGGTCATCTTGAGCGTACCTTTGGTACAAATAGGTTCTCTTTGATTGAGGCACTCTCGCACGGGGCAAGGGAATCTTCTGATTCTGATTTTGATAACAGAGCGGGAAATGAGTGGATTGATCCTTTTACGGGAGAGGTGCGCAAAGAGAGCTTCTGGGATTTGTATGACCATGCGCTGGCAAATGTGCCTTATGCACTTGACGTTTTCTTCTCGCCAGACTTTAATCTTGATACTGCAAAAGAGCTTACGCAAAATCTGAACTTTGATGGTCAGACGCTTGCAGATGAAGGTTCGACAGAATAGGTTTTTGTGGCAACGTACGTTTTTTCTGATATTCACGGTCATGTGGAGCCGCTTAGGCGTGCTCTAGAGCGTATTAATCCAACCGAGTCAGACGTGTTCTATTGTCTTGGTGACATGATTGATCGTGGTCCTAGCTCGCTTGCCACTATTAAGACAATTCGCGAGCTTCCTAACTGTACGGTCTTAATGGGCAATCATGAGCAGCTTGCGCTGCAAGCGTTGGACCCAGAAGCCGATATTGAAGCTCAGTTCATGTGGCAGATTAACGGGGGAGACGCAACACTTGCTGAGCTCAAGACGCTTTCTGAAGAAGAATATGGTGAGCTGATTGACTGGTTGCAGGCGCTTCCTTTGTACGCCACCGTTGAGGTCCAAGGCAGAGATTTTGTTCTGGTTCATGCGGGCGTAAGGTCTAACGGTGTTCCCTTGCCAACCGCCTGGGATAAGGCTTCTTTGGAGCAGTACTTAAGTAAGCAGTCTGAAAACGATCTTTTGTGGATTCGTGAAGAGTTCTGGCAATATCCTACGGATTTCCGCACGTCAGAAGCAGCGTATCCTATTGTAATTTGTGGCCATACACCCACTCCTTTGTTAGCAAGTTTTGGTGCAAAAAACTTGAACCGCAGTGCCACCACTCCTGATGGCCTTGCGCAATGGGTCCAGTCAGATGGCGATAAGTGGGGAATTGACACAGGCACTACAGGTGGAGCCGGCTACGGCCAAGTAACTGTGCTGCGCCTTGATGATTTGCAGGAGTTTGTTGAGCCGCTGCAAGAAGGTGAGTAGCTGTGGCTGCAAAGATGCCACAGCCTGCCGGCGATAGTACAAAAACAGTGCTTGCGCATGTAGAGAACACGCTTGACCCCATCATCTTCCCTGACTCTCGCGTGCTGCTTTTGGGATCCATGCCTAGTCCCAAGTCTCGAGAAATTGGCTTTTACTTTGGTAATCCTCAGAATAGATTCTGGCGCGTAGTTGCCGCGTTATATGGCGAGAAACCCCTCAAGTCCATATCTGAAAAGATTGACTTCTGTAAAAGACATCATCTTGCTCTTTGTGATGTGCTTAAGGCTTGTGATATTAAGGGTGCTAGTGATGCTTCTATTGCAAATCCGATTCCACACAATATTGGCGCTCTTATTCAAGATTCATCAATCTGCGCCATTTTTACACTTGGTGGGACGGCAACAAAATTTTATAAGCGCTACACTGAGCAACAAACTGGTATTCCTGCACGTCAATTACCTTCTACAAGTCCCGCTAACGCACGTATGTCAGTTGAGGAT
>CAUVID010000062.1:0-5791 GCA_963551855.1 Lancefieldella parvula
TTGAGATTGCTCCTCTTAGCATGAGTGCAAGGCTACACCTCTCCCACTGTCTTGAAGAGTCGCTGGACATTACTGCAGCGGCAGATGAGCTCAAGAAGCTCCTGCTGCTTGCCCATGACCCCGAGAGTATTGGGTTTGGCTATTACCGCATGGCATTCTTCCAGTGGCGTTTGCGACATCTGAAAGCCGCCCAAGCCTGTTATCAGTTTGCCTTGAAGTTCTTACCAGGAGCTACATTTATTATTGGCACCGAGACAGCAATTCTCGCGCAAAGTGAGCCTGAGTTTAGCTGCGAAGATATGAACGATGATGAGATTTACGCCACGCTCATAGAAAATCAAATTCCTGTTGCTCCAACAGATGAGGTCTCTACTATTTTCTTAGATGGTACCCGCGCCTCGCTTGACGCAGAGCTTTTCAGTGTGGCCAAGAACTTCATGATGAACCTAGGAATTATGACGAAAGATGACGTCTACTTTGACATGCTCAACTCCATTGAAGGAGAGCCTGATAGATAAGATAACTCAACTCAAACTCACAAAGAATTGGCATAAAAAAAGGAGTTCCGATTTCTCGGAACTCCTTTTGCACAATGTGCTGTGGCTTTTACAGCTCATTCATTACGCGAACAAGCTTGACAGCATAGTTCTTATCCATTGCCCACGTACCAGAAAGCTTACGAATAATGTTAGCCTTCTTAGAAAGAATCCAAGCACCATAGCGAGGGTCAACGTCTCTAGCCTTGCTTGGGTCAACGGTCAGTGGCTCATAGCCTGCGTATGCACGAAGGTGCAAAGCCTGTGCACGTAGTCCCTTAAGAACAGTATCAAATGAGAGTCCGCGCGCTCCGTTTCCAGTTGCACCAAGACCACCAAAGTTGCACTGCTCAGGAAGGACATCGCCACCAAAGCGAAGGTTACCTGTCTCAATCATGACCTGCGCATAGAGGAGCTCTGGACGAACTCCCTCGTCAATTGCAGCCTGCCATAGCTGGTTTACAAAATCGGTTCCTGTTGCAGCGCCCTTCTCGGCATAGACGGCTGGATAAGCAGAACCTACGCGCTTGTTGAAATCTCGCTGAAGATCCTCTTTCGTGACAAGAGGCGCTCCAAGAACGCTAGTGCGATCAGAGAAATTACCACGAGTTGGCTCAATTGGAGAACCGTCATCAGCTGGAGTGTTGTTAGCGTCTCTGTTATCTCCGCCATTACCACCGTTGTTGTTATCTGCAGACTTGATGTTAAGAACGCCATTTGCATCTGCGTAAGCAACACGACCATCAGGAAGAGTGACATTTTGAGAGCGCAACAATCCATTACTCTGGTCAAAGTAATAGTATGAGCCGTTAATTACCTGAAGACCAAAGAGAGCACCGTGCTCTTTTGTATTTGGATCAAAGTACCATGTCTTGCCATTTGGTGTATTAAACCAACCAGAAACAAGAGCACCATTAGATTGAGCCCAAGCCCAGACATTATTAGGCATCTCTACCCAGTCATTAGCCTTCATGCCGCTATTGGCATCAACGTAGTATGAGCCGCTAGCTGTGATAACAAGTCCAGTCTTCATCAGTGGATACTCAGCATTCTCATCAAAGTAGAACCACTTGCCGTTAGACATGTACTTCCAGCCAGAGTAAAGAGTACCGTCGTCATTAAGCCAGATCCAATCTCCATTAGCAAGATTGACCCAACCGCCGTAAATCAGACCACGATTCTGATCAATGTAGTACTTCTTGTTTCCGTCAGTCATAAGACCAAAGGTAGCGTGATAGCTGTTGTTAGCATCAAAGTAGAACCACTTGCCATTTGGCATGTACTTCCAACCTGCGTGCAGAGAGCCATCTCCTGTCGCCCAAGACCAAGAATCATCAGCCTGGTGGACCCAGGAATTCTTTGCCATTCCATTAGTCTCATCAAAGTAATAAGACTTGCCTGAAATGGTCCTCTGGCCAAGAGCGGCAGCGTTATGAGAAGCATTGGCATCAAAATACCAAACTTTACCATTCGATGTGGTATACCAGCCGGAGACAGCAATTCCCCTAGCATCAAAATAATGCCATCCATCATCGTCTTTAAGCCATCTGCTTACGTAAGCAGTGCCGTTGTCGTCGGAATACATCCATCCTTCAGCAGCTCTACGCCAGCCATAGGATTCTTTAATTTTTGCGTCATAGTTTGTCTGACGGGTTACTTCTTGACCATCAGAAGATCTTGCAGTGATATACAGGGTGTAACGGCCGCTAGCAGGAAGCGTAAAGGTAGACGAAGTTGCCGTTGTATTAGATGCAACCGTTACCTTTGCTCCGTCTGGACCAACATAGCTATACGTAAACGTCGCACCAGTAACTACACCGGTAAGAACTGGCTTTAGAGTGATGTCACTATCCTTTTGAGCTACTGAAACACTACTCATGCTCCACCAGGTATCAGAGCTGTACATTTCCCAAATTGCCCATGCATCTGCCCAGCCAATGTAGTCAACCTTGGAATTATCGCCAAGGTCTTTAAACTCAGCAGCATGTGCTGGATTAGAGATGAATTGATGCTCAATAATTACGCCAAGAATTCCCTTTTGACGAGCATAGCGGACAATACCGTAATAATCGGACTCATCGCCATTCTCGTAATAGTCTGTTCCGTATTGGTCGTTGTAGCCACGTTCTGTTGCGCCATCACCGCGGGTAACAATACCAACTTTATTTCTGAGGTAATAGTTAACCTTGCCGGCAAAAACTTGACCGGAGAGATAAAGATCATAGTTGTAGCTTACCTTATGAGGAACAAGTACCTCTGAGCCCGTCGCAGATGCAGGGCCGGCATTGTAGTGAAGCGAGATGATGGCACAAGCGTTTGCGTCAACAGCACGCTGTACGCGCGTCTTGATCGATGGATCCTCGTGTTCTCCACGAACAACAACAACCTGTACACCCCATTTTTCCAGATACTTCTTGGCATACATGGCAGTTGCCCAAGCCAGATCTCCCTCTTTGAGTCCAAAGTAGGTAGCACCTGGATCTCTGCCTTCAAGGCCATCACTGTGACCTGGGTCAAGCGCAATAGGTCTGCCTGTTGCACGAGAAAGCGCAACAGCATCACTCAGAGACTGACTCTGAATTAAGTTGCCTTGGGCATCCATTGTGGTGTAGGTAGTTGCATATGCGCTTTGAACTGTTGTTGCAAACAATGCTGCGACAACAAAGAACAAAACAGCAAGCAATTTACCGCGAGTATTAAATAAGCTGCGTTTCATGCGGTCCTCCGAAAAGTATTGGTTTACTCCTCTTCATACTTGCTAAAAGTTTACACTAGACTGGCACGTCAACAATAAAAAACACAAGCTCACCGCAACTTGATTGGAACTCTGTGATTTTCTCGACACTTGAAGATATTCTTGCAACAGATTTTGAAGCAGCAATCTTTGATTTTGATGGCACTATTGCTCACACGCACCATATTTGGAAGCTTGTTGACCAGGAGTTTTTTGAGTCGCGAGGAATTCCTTATACACCAGAAATTGGCAAGATTCTCTCCCCTCTTGGATTTGAAAAGGGAGCCGAATGGGCAATTGCCACCTATGGGCTAAAGGAAGATCCAGAAGAGATTGTTGCCGAGTGGAAAGAGCTGAGTAAAAGCTTCTTTGTAAACTCCGTGCAGCTTAGGCCTGGTGTTGTTGATTTTATTGGCAAGTTACAAGAAAAAGACATCCCTACTGCATTGGCAACTGTCAACGAGCCGGAGCTTCTTGCTCTTCTTGAGCCTCGTTTGCATCTATCCACTCTATTTGATACTCAGGTGTTTGCAGCAGATGTTGGATCTGCAAAAGATGAGCCGTATCTCTATTTAGAAGCTCTTGCTCGCCTTAATACTCCAGCCGAGAAAACAATTCTGTTTGAAGACATTCCACTGGCTCTTCAGACAGGAAATTCTGTTGGCCTTATCACCTGTGCTGTTAATTGTGATGATGAACATCAAGATATCGAGAAACTCTCTGAACTTGCTGACCTTACCATCAAGCACTGGTATTAAAGCTCTTGGTTACTGTAACTGTAAAAATAACGATGTAACAAAAAAAGGAGACCCGAAGGTCTCCTTTTGATGGTAGTGTTCGCAAGTACTAGATCTTGTGGACGCTAGAAGCCTGGAGCTTACCGTTCTGGCCGGTGGTAATCTCAAACTCGACAGGCTGACCCTCATCGAGAGTCTTGAAACCGTCCATCTGAATCTCGGAGAAGTGTACGAACAGATCGTCGCCATCCTCACGAGAGATGAAGCCGTAACCCTTGTCTGGATTAAACCACTTTACAGTACCCTGAGCCATTTCGTGCCTTTCTTTCTTAGCCCCGCAGGGCAAAACTGCGCCTGTGGAGCGCGATACCGTGACGTTTCGCCACGTGGAATATAATAACCTTAATCAACAACTTATGTGGCGAGAAACCACTCATGGAGATTTTCACACCATCTACCGGAAGAGCCACAGGTAATCAAGCTGTTTTCCAGCATTTATTTATGGATATATCTGCTATTAAACGATTTTTATCTCATTAGTTGAGCATTTTTTCATAGAAGATAGAGAATTTGTATAGGATTAATTTACGGGAACAATAACAGACACATCAAACTATTATTTATATAGAAAGTTATCCCTTCAAAAAAGGATATGCAAATGAAAAAGAAGACGTGTTTGTCCAGCAGGCCTTCAATGCAAAAGCTTATTGCAGTTGCTTCGTTGAGTGCAGCTCTACTATGCGGACTCCACGCTGCTCCGGCTCTTGCAGAGACTACTGATACATCCGCAGTAAGTGCCCCTGAATCAACTTCTAAATCCAATTATCCAAAATTGAAAGAAGTTGATGGAAAGGTATATTTTTATACTGAAGATGGAACTATTCTAAAAAGTCAGTGGATTACTTATGGCAAAGATCAATATTATGTAGATGAAACAGGTGCAGCAGTATCTGGTTTCTATACTACGCCTGATGGTAAAACCTGGTATTTTAATTCAGATTTTTTCCCATACGCTCGATACGGATTAATTTATTTTGACCAAAAAACGCCTGATAATCAATATGTTTACTACTACGTAGATAAAGATAACGGCTTGATAAAAAACAATTGGGTTAAAACAGATAAAGGTTGGAGCTGGGCCGGAGCTGATGGTCGTTTTATTGAAGGATGGTTTACTGATCCTGATGGTAAAACCTGGTATTTAACTAGAGATTTTAAGTCGGGTCCTCCGGTTATTGCTAAATCAGTTCCGGTCGATGGAAAGGTGTACTTCTTTGATACTTCTACGGGACTTTTACGAAATTCTTGGGTAAATATGGGCCGGGGTGTAGAAGCTTGGTACTGGGCTGGTCCAGATGGCGCTGCTGTCTCTGGCTGGTTTAAAACTCCAGATGGCAAAACTTGGTATGCCGACCCAGAACATTCCAATAGGGTGGTAATGGGCGGAATTCATATTGATGATAAATATTATTTCTTTGATCACAGTAATGGCCTCGTTACCCATGGTTGGATCGGTGGTGGTGATGATGGTGAATGGGCTTGGATTGAAACAGTAGGCTCTGTTTATTCTGGCTGGAAACACATGCCAAATGGTAAGTGGTTCTATTTTGAAGAAACAGAATTCCCTATGATTAATAAGGATTTTGTCTACACTACTTACAGCTTCCCTGTGCTTAAGAAAGGTGTCTTCACTATTTCCAGCGGTACTTATTACGTTGACGTAAATAATGGAATGACTTCTAACGATTGGGTGCAGCTCCCTAATGGCGGTTGGGCTTGGGCAC